>NZ_CP095743.1:3564403-3887076 GCF_022049065.2 Niallia sp. Man26 | reverse complement strand
CCAATTTCCCTCCTTTTCCTTTTTATTTGCGTGCCGAAAAGAACAGATTCCTAAAAAAAGAGCTAATCTGCCAATACATTAATAATGATCTGTGGAAAAAATATATAATAAGGAAGTTAAATAGCATTTCGACAGTATCCACTATTTGTGGACAACTCTTTTAAGAGGTGTCTAATAAGCTGTCCACATTTTATCCACATTCTGTGGATAAAAGAGTTATACACAGAAATTATTCAAATGTGAAAACAAAACTATAATATCAAAAAATCATAATAACTGCAATGGTTTTTCATATCTTATCCACAAGTGAAACAATATGTTGATAATAAATGTCCACAGGTTATTAGTTTGTTAAAAACCTGTAAATAAGTATTGTGGACAGTGAAAAAAATGTCGAAATTTTATCCACAGGCTCGAAATATGCAATTTAAGTGCTTATTTAAGCAATGTAAAAAAATTAAATATCCATTTGGGGAGAAGCAAAAAATGACAGCGTATTGACAAGTGGCCTTCTATTCCTTATTATTACTATTCAGAAAGAAATATAGTACGTAGCATATGTTTTACAGGATATTTCCGATGTTATAGAACATAAAGCAAAAACTTGTTAGAGCGATCAACAAGGATAAATAGACTAGAAAATAAATGAATGGTTGACAATCAATCAGCTATGTTTATATAATTGTAAGGACTGTCTGTAACAGCTATTCCTCAGGGAGGTGTCATATACAATGAAAAGAACTTTTCAACCAAATAAACGTAAAAGAAGTAAAGTTCACGGATTCCGCAGCCGCATGAGCAGTCCAAATGGACGTAATGTTTTAGCTCGCCGTCGACGCAAAGGAAGAAAAGTATTATCAGCTTAGGCCACTGAAACGTCAGTGGTCTTTTTTTCGATAAATGGACTGAAAAGTTATGGGCTCTTAGAATAAATCTTAAGAGCCCATACTATAATGGATATATAAGCTCCTGGTTTTGAAGCAAAGGATGTTTCTATGTTGGAAGGTACATAAATAATATAGATTCGGAAAGTATTGAATAAATAAGGAGTAAATGATTTGAAGAAAGAATATCGCGTAAAAAAAAGTAAAGAGTTTCAAGAAGTATTTAAAAAGGGACAATCATTCGGCAATAGGCAGTTTGTTGTATATAAGTATGAAAAAAGCGGACAAGCTCATTTTAGAATTGGGCTTTCTGTCAGCAAAAAGATTGGAAATGCCGTTATGAGAAATAAAATTAAACGGTATATAAGGCAGATATTTTTGGAAATCGGAGATTCTTTGGAAAATGAAGCGGATTATGTCATTATTGCTAGAAAGCCTCTAGCTGAAATGGAATATGAGGAAACAAAAAAGAGCCTTCTCCATGTTCTGAAAATTGCAAAGGTCTTAAAAAGAAAGATTCAGTGAAATTTCAAGTTAAGCGTTTCCTATATCATCTAAATTAGGATACAATGAAGCCAGAAGCTAATTTTGGCTCTATTATTTATTAACAGGAGGATTTTACGGTTGAAGAAAAAATTAGTGTTGCTATTTGGTCTATTATTTTTAGTGACTATCTTGGCTGGATGTACAGAATTCAATCAGCCGATCACTTCAGAAAGTGATGGCTTCTGGAATGAATATATTGTTTATCCATTATCACAGCTCATCATTAAAACAGCAGAACTTGCCGGCGGAAGCTTTGGTATATCTATCATTATTGTAACAATACTAGTTCGTCTTGTTATTTTGCCGTTAATGATTAAGCAAACTAAAAACAGTAAAGCGATGCAGGCAGTGCAGCCTGAAATGGAAGCATTAAGAAAAAAATACAGCTCTAAAGATCAAAAAACACAACAAAAGCTGCAAGAAGAAACAATGAAGCTTTTCCAAGAAAATAAAGTAAATCCATTGGCAGGATGTTTTCCATTAATCGTTCAGATGCCAATATTGATTGGTTTCTACCACGCTATTTCACGTACAAGAGAAATTGCTCAGCATGAATTTTTATGGTTTAACTTAGGACAGCCAGATCCATTCTATCTGCTTCCTATCATTGCAGGGATTACGACATTCATCCAAACAAAAATGACAATGGCAGGAACAGCTAACCAAAACCCGCAAATGGTTATGATGCTTTGGATTATGCCAATCATGATCTTAGTATTTGCTATTAACTTCCCAGCTGCATTATCACTATACTGGGTTGTAGGTAATATCTTTACCATTATCCAAACGTACTTCATCAAAGGTCCGGAGTTGAAGAAGTCCGGTCAGACAGGAAAATTGGAGGGAGCCAAAAAGTGAGAGAGGTAACTGCTACAGGACATTCAGTCGAAGCAGCAGTGGAATCAGCTTTAGCTCAGCTTAAGACAACAAAGAACCAAGCCGAAATCATTGTTGTTGATAAAGGAAAAAAAGGTTTTTTAGGAATTGGGGCCCGCTCGGCTACTGTAACTGTAAGGAAGCTTGAGACGCCTCTAGAATCTGCAGAGCGATTTTTGCAGGATATTTGCACCCAAATGGGAGTTAACGCATCTATTTCGGCAAAAAAGTCGGGCAGGAATATCTTTTTTGAATTAAAAGGAGACAAGATCGCCCTTTTAATTGGAAAAAGGGGACAAACGCTCAACTCACTTCAGTATTTAACGCAATTGGTCATTAATAAGAATTCCGATGAATACTTAAGGGTCACGCTAGACGCTGAAGGCTACCGGGAAAGAAGAAAGCAATCCCTTATACAGCTTGCAGAAAGAACGGCCCATAAAGCCCTAAAGATTGGCAAAGAAATTTCGTTAGAGCCAATGCCGTCAAATGAAAGAAAAATCATTCATAATGCATTAACAGGCATTAAAGGTATAAGCACCTGTTCATCAGGTGAAGATGCTTTCAGGCATATTATCATTTCTCCAGAAAAAAAGCCTATTCAAAAAGCATAAAATAAGAAAAAAAGACATTCTCAAAATTTTTGGGATTGTCTTTTTTTGTTCCTTCTTACATTAACATTCTGCAAAATTCCCTTCAAAAGTTAACCAGTATTCATCTTTACAGAGCATATTCGGCAAAATAGCCATAAAATCTGTGAATTATTTGTCTGAACAGCGCTATTTTTGGTGCGTTTTATTGTTATTCACATGTGGATAAGATAAAATGGTAATAATAAAGAATAGTAATGTGGATAAGTGTGCGGATTTTTTTCTTTTTTAAAAGTTGTGGATATGATAATCTAATCTATTGTAACAATTAAATGAGTTGTTGATAAGTTTACATCAGTTTCTATATATAGATTTTTAATGATTTGAGGTGACAGCATGGAATTTGATACTATAGCTGCAATCTCCACACCAATGGGAGAGGGAGCGATTGCGATTGTAAGATTGAGTGGGCCAGACTCATTTGCGATTGCAGATAAGGTATTTAAAAGTATAGGAAATAAAAAGATAAAAGAGGTAGCAAGTCATACTATTCATTATGGGCATATCATTGACCCGGCTACGGATGAAACAATTGAGGAAGTAATGATTTCTGTAATGAAGGGACCAAAAACATTCACTAAAGAGGATGTTATTGAAATTAACTGTCATGGCGGAATGGCTTCTGTAAATCGTTTGCTTCAGTTGCTTGTAACGAACGGTGCAAGACTTGCTGAACCAGGTGAATTTACGAAAAGAGCATTTCTAAATGGAAGAATCGATTTGTCCCAAGCAGAAGCAGTCATGGATTTGATCAGAGCGAAAACGGACAAAGCAATGAATGTAGCCCTTGGACAAATGGAAGGAAGACTTTCAAAGCTGATTAGAACCTTGAGACAAGAAATATTAGAGACACTCGCGCAAGTTGAGGTTAATATAGATTATCCTGAATATGATGATGTGGAAGAAATGACTCATCAGCTTATGCTCGATAAATCTCGGTTTGTACAGGCGGAGATAAAGAAGCTGCTTCAGACTTCTCAGCAAGGCAAAATATTAAGAGAAGGACTTTCAACGGTTATTGTAGGACGGCCTAATGTAGGAAAATCCTCATTGTTGAACAGCTTGGTCCAAGATAATAAGGCAATCGTAACAGATATTCCTGGTACGACAAGAGATGTTATTGAGGAATATGTTAATGTCCGCGGTGTACCTCTTCGTCTGCTAGATACGGCAGGTATCCGTGAAACAGAGGACATTGTTGAAAGAATTGGTGTTGAAAAGTCCAGAAAGGTTTTAAAGGAAGCAGACTTAATCCTGCTTGTTCTCAATTATGCAGATGCTTTGACAGAAGAGGATGTCAATCTGTTCAAAGCGGTTGAGGGCATGGATTATATAGTGATTGTAAATAAGACAGACCTGCCGCAAAAAATTGATATGGAGCGTATAAAGGAATTGTCAGCTAATCAAAAAATGGTTACTACTTCACTGTTGCAGGATAAGGGCATCAACCAGCTAGAAGAGGCAATTTCCAGCCTGTTTTTTGAAGGTGCAATTGAAGCAAGTGATATGACATATGTGTCCAATACAAGACATATCTCCCTTCTGAACCAAGCGCTTCAATCTATTAATGAAGCCATTTCAGGAGTGGAAATGGGAACCCCAATTGATATTGTCCAAATAGATTTAACAAGAACTTGGGAACTGCTTGGTGAAATCATCGGCGATAGTGTACACGAAAGCCTGATTGATCAGCTGTTCTCCCAATTTTGCTTAGGTAAATAAAAGAAAAAGTTGCAGTTAGGAGGCACCATGATGCAGTACGAAGCAGGAAATTATGATGTCATTGTGATTGGGGCAGGACATGCTGGGTGTGAAGCAGGTCTTGCAGCCGCAAGATTGGGCGCCAATACATTGATGTTGACTATAAATTTAGATATGGTAGCTTTTATGCCGTGTAACCCATCTGTTGGGGGGCCGGCTAAAGGAATTGTCGTTAGAGAAATTGACGCACTTGGCGGAGAAATGGGTAAAAACATCGATAAAACCTATATCCAAATGAGAATGTTGAATACAGGAAAAGGGCCTGCAGTCAGAGCTCTTCGTGCACAGGCAGACAAATATATGTATCAGCACGAAATGAAAAAAACACTGGAAAATCAGCCAAACTTAACATTGATCCAAGGTATGGTTGAACAGTTGATTGTAGAAGACAATACAGTAAAAGGTGTTATCACAAAAACAGGTGCTACTTATACTGCTAAAACGGTTGTAGTAACTACGGGAACTTATCTACGCGGAGAAATTATCCTTGGTGAGCTGAAATATTCAAGTGGTCCAAATAACCAGCAGCCATCGATTCGTCTATCTGAACATCTGCAGGAATTAGGATTTGATCTTGTTCGTTTTAAAACAGGAACACCGCCGAGAGTAAACAGTCATTCTATTGACTACAGCAAGACGGAAATCCAACCAGGTGATGATGTTCCAAGAGCGTTTTCTTACGAGACAACAAAATATATTACAGAACAGCTGCCATGCTGGCTGACATATACAAATGAAAAAACGCATCAAATTATTGATGACAACTTGCATCGATCCCCAATGTATTCTGGGATGATCAAGGGAACAGGGCCGCGCTATTGCCCATCTATTGAAGATAAAGTCGTTCGCTTTAATGATAAACCAAGACATCAAATTTTCCTTGAGCCGGAAGGTAAGAATACGCAGGAGGTTTATGTACAAGGCTTGTCAACAAGCTTGCCTGAGGATGTACAGCAAGAAATCCTTCGTACAATTCCTGGATTGGAAAATGTCCAAATGATGAGAGCAGGTTATGCCATTGAATATGATGCTATTGTACCTACTCAATTATGGCCAACATTAGAAACAAAGAAAATTAAGAATCTCTATACAGCAGGTCAAATTAACGGTACTTCAGGTTATGAAGAGGCTGCCGGCCAAGGTTTAATGGCAGGAATTAACGCAGGTTTGAATGCCACTGGTAAAGAACAGCTTATCTTAAGCCGCTCTGATGCCTATATTGGAGTATTGATTGATGATCTTGTTACGAAGGGCACAAATGAACCGTACCGCCTGCTAACTTCCAGAGCAGAATACCGCCTTCTGCTTCGCCATGATAATGCAGATTTGCGCTTAACTGACTATGGATATGAAATCGGCTTAATAGCGGAAGAAAGATATAATAAATTCACTGACAAAAAGCAACAGATCGAACAAGAAAAGAACCGCTTAAAAGAAATTATCCTTAAGCCAAATGAACAAGTTCAAGCTGTCATTAAAGAACAAGGCGGCAGTGAATTGAAAGACGGCATTAAGGCAGCGGATCTGCTGAGAAGACCAGAAATGAACTACAAGCATATACAACAATTAGCACCAAGTGAAGCTGGTTTATCTGACGAAGTAACAGAACAAGTAGAAATCCAAATAAAGTATGAAGGTTATATTGATAAATCATTGCAGCAAGTAGATCGTCTGAAGAAAATGGAAAACAAAAAAATTCCAGAGAACATCGATTATGATGCAATTTCCAGCCTTGCAACAGAAGCAAAGCAGAAGTTGAAAATGGTACGGCCATTATCTTTGGCACAGGCTTCTAGAATCTCTGGAGTAAATCCTGCAGATATATCCATACTATTAGTATATTTGGAGCAAGGTCGCATAGCGCGAGTGTAATAGAAAGTGATTGGCTTTTTGCCTGTATTACCTTAGGCAAGAAGCCTCTCCTGTTGTAAAAAATATACATAATCAGGAATTGGATGGAAAGGGAGCAAGCATGAATACAGAACAATTTAGACAAATGCTCCGAGAGAAAGGTCTGGAGCTCTCTGATAGGCAGATGGAACAGTTTAAGATTTATTTTGAAACACTTGTTGAATGGAATGAAAAAATGAACCTGACTGCTATTACAGAACAATCTGAGGTTTATTTGAAACATTTTTATGATTCCATCACAGCAGGATTTTATTTAGAAAGCTTTAAGTCGCCTATTCATATTTGCGATGTTGGAGCAGGGGCGGGATTCCCGAGCATACCGCTGAAAATAGCTTTCCCGCAGCTGAAAATAACAATTGTTGACTCATTAAAAAAACGTATTCACTTTTTAGAGCATTTAGCAAAGGCTTTAGATTTAAAAGAAGTCCAGTTTATCCATGACAGAGCGGAAACATTCGGACAAAACAAAGAATATCGGGAAACTTTCGACATGGTAACAGCAAGAGCTGTAGCAAGGTTATCGGTTTTAAGTGAACTATGTATGCCATTGGTAAAGGTTGGAGGCGTATTTGTTGCTATGAAAGCGGCAAGTGCACAAGAGGAAATAGAAGCTGGCAAAAAAGCCATAGCTGTTCTAGGCGGGAAATTGGTCAATGCCCATTCATTTACTCTTCCAATTGAAGAAAGTGAGCGCAACATACTTGTTATCTCAAAAGAAAAACAAACGCCGAAAAAGTACCCTAGAAAACCAGGTACTCCAAACAAGGAACCGATTGAATGAATATATGCTATGTAAAATAGCATATATTCATCAAAGAAATAGCTTATCAACAGGCGATTATCTTATTTTTTGTACTATATCATTTTTTCTATCTACTATATAATATAACTATAAAAAGCACAGTAAATGAAAATTAAAGAAGTTTCTTATTATATTTATATATTGCAGTAAAAATGCTTGGATTTTTTTAAATAATAGGGAGTTTCGTAAAGGTGGTGCAGGTTTTGAAGCCTTCTTTCTCACGCTTTTTTGGCTTAGGCGAAAAAGGGAATAATACAGAAGAAGAAAGTCAATTCGAGACGGTAGACGCTAATGAGGAGCTTGAAAAAATGGTAAATAATGAAGAGATTAATAGATTGCCAATAAGCCAGATTGTTCCAAACCGTTTTCAACCAAGAACTGTATTTGATGATGAAAAAATAGAAGAATTATCAAGAACCATTCATACACATGGCATTATACAGCCAATTGTTGTACGGGAATATGATAGAGGTAAATATGAGATAATTGCAGGTGAAAGACGCTGGCGGGCAATGAAAAAGCTAGGGTGGGAAGAAGCTCCTGCTATCATTAAGAATATGAGCGATACAGAAACTGCTTCTGTAGCCTTGATAGAGAACCTTCAAAGGGAAGAACTGTCACCGATAGAAGAGGCTGTAGCCTACGGCAAATTACTCGAACTCCATAACCTGACACAAGAGGCACTTGCCCAGCGGTTAGGAAAAGGACAGTCAACGGTAGCTAACAAGCTGAGACTGTTAAAACTTCCTGAGGAAATACAGGAGGCACTTCTCAATAAGCAAATATCAGAGCGTCATGCCAGATCTCTGATTCCATTGAAAGAAACAGAAAAGCAGCTTAAGCTCCTTCAAGAAATACTAGAGAAGAACTTAAATGTAAAACAGACAGAAGAGCGCGTCGCTAAAATGCTGGAACAGGCAGAACAAAAGCCTAAGCCAAAAAGAAAGGCTTTCAGCAAAGATATGCGTATTGCAGTCAATACAATTCGACAATCCCTTACAATGGTGTCTGACAGCGGTATTAATTTAAATGCTGAAGAAGAAGAGTTTGAGGATTTTTATCAATTCACCATAAAAATTCCAAAAAAGAAATAGCTATTATAAAATGAATAATCATTCACTGTGAGAACATTAGCCATTTTGGTTTCAATTTCTCACTTTTTTTCTGCAAAAAAATAAATGCTACTAAATTCTTAGAAAAAATGGGCTTTCAGTAGCATATATAGAAGTAAAAAATAGAGCAATGCCTCTATATATTATAAACTCTATTAAAAAATGACGATATTTAGAAGTTTTCATGATAAAATAATAGATGATTGTGCTACATTTGTTCCTTTTAGGAATAAAAACAGTCATAATCACGGGAAAACGGTGTATTTAACACCTGATTACCAATAAAATAACTTTTTCATGTCTGATTTAAATAAATAAAATAACATTTACAGCACCTTCTGCTGAATAATTGAAGGTAATTTATCGTAATAAAGGTAGGTGACATCATGGGGAGAGTAATTACGGTAGCTAATCAAAAAGGGGGAGTTGGAAAAACAACAACCTCGGTCAATCTTGGCTCTTGTTTAGCTTACATCGGAAAAAGAGTACTTTTAGTTGATACAGATCCACAGGGAAATGCCACAAGTGGCGTTGGTATTGAAAAGGCAGATGTAGATCATTGCATTTATGATGTGTTAGTAGATGACATTGAAGCAAGCCAAGTCATCAAAGCAACAAATGTAGAGAACCTTGATGTAATTCCAGCAACAATTCAATTAGCTGGGGCAGAAATAGAGCTTGTTTCCACAATCTCCAGGGAAGTCCGCTTAAAAAGAGCATTGGAAGAAGTTAAGGACAGATATGATTATATTTTGATCGATTGTCCGCCATCTTTAGGCTTATTAACAATAAATGCACTAACTGCATCTGATGCTGTCTTAATTCCAGTACAATGTGAATATTATGCACTTGAAGGATTGAGCCAGCTTCTGAATACAGTAAGATTGGTGCAAAAGCACTTAAATCATGAGCTTGCTATTGAAGGTGTCTTATTGACAATGCTTGATGCCCGTACGAATTTAGGGATACAAGTAATAGAAGAAGTAAAAAAATACTTCCAGGATAAAGTGTTTAAAACAATTATTCCACGTAATGTAAGACTAAGCGAAGCGCCAAGCCATGGGGAACCAATTATCATTTATGATCCAAAGTCCCGTGGAGCAGAAGTATATTTAGAGTTGGCAAAGGAAGTGGTTACGAGTGGCTAAGGGATTAGGGAAAGGTCTTGACGCTTTTTTTCCGAGCATGGAAGTAGAAAAAGAAGAAGTAATTAAGGAATTAAATATAAAAGAATTGCGACCAAACCCTTATCAGCCAAGAAAAGTTTTCGAGAAAGAGGCAATTGAGGAACTTAAAGCATCAATCTTGGAACATGGGATACTTCAGCCAATCATTGTACGTAAAAGTATTAAAGGGTTTGAAATTGTTGTTGGGGAACGGCGCTTTCGTGCGGCAAAAGAAGCTAATTTAGAAGTGGTTCCCGCAGTAATTCGAGAACTGTCTGAACAGCAAATGATGGAACTTGCTGTACTGGAAAACCTGCAGCGTGAAGATTTGTCTCCGATAGAAGAAGGACATGCCTATCAGCTGCTTATGAAAAAATTAAATTTCACACAGGAAGAGTTGGCTAAACGCCTTGGCAAAAGCCGACCTCATATTGCCAATCATGTCAGACTCCTATCACTTCCGCCGGCTATTCAAGAGATGATTACAGATGGAACCATTTCAATGGGACACGGAAGGGCATTGTTAGGATTAAAAAATAAAGATAAGCTGCCACTGCTTGTTGAAAAGACAGTCAAGGATGGTTTGAACGTTAGACAGTTGGAGTATTTAATTCAACAAATGAACGAAGATGTTTCACGTGAAACACCGAAAGAAAAGAAAGAAACAAAGAATGTCTTTATAAAGGAACAAGAAACTTTCCTAAGAGAAAGATTCGGTACTACAGTGAATATCAAACAAACGAAAAACAAAGGTAAAATTGAGATTGAGTTCTTTTCTGAAGATGATTTAGATAGAATTTTACAGCTTCTCGATCGTAATGAGGATATTTAAAAAGAAGAAACCAAAATATGGTTTCTTCTTTTTGTTAAATGGGCCGTTCTTGAAGAGAGTATTCTTCCTGTCCTTCAGCATAGCGATAACGAAGACTGCTTTGATAAATACCTTTTGAAATCGTTTTAGCCATTTCAAGCACAAGACTGAGTCTTGTATTTTGTAGTACAAGAAACTCCATAAAGCCGCTTATGTTAACAATTCCAGTGATATGAATATTACCTACTGGCGGCAATTCCTTTTTAACTCCACTTCCAGGTTTGACGGGGCCATCCCCTAGATGTATGACACCAACACTTTTCATCCTGCCTAAACAAGCATCTATCCCAATGATAAAAGGATCTTTATGCTTTTCGTGAATCTCCATCATCTTTTCTTCTAAGTTCAGCGCATGGATAGGTTCATTTAAAGTGCCATAAACAAAAAAGGAACCTAGTTTTTTTTCTGCTAATAATGTTCCAATAAGTGGTCCGAGTGAATCACCTGTAGAGCGATCTGTGCCAATACATACAAACACAATTGGCTGTGCAGAGGAAGCTGGTGGCAACTGTTTATACAAAGAGTCTGCCAGTTTATAGGATGCTAACTGCTCATTATGGGCGATTCTTATCGGAAGTTCACTTTTATCAAATATATTGGTATAGATGCTCATCAAATCTACTCCTTTGCACTAGGAAACTATAAATAAGCAAGCTGTTCAATTTAATATGTTATTTCAAAGTAAAAGTAATACCATTATAGGAATATATATTAATTTCTATACATCTTCATGCCAAATCCATTGATAAAGAGGGAGAAAGATAGGGGGCATACAAGTCGATCTGTGATAATATACCTAGAAAATAACAGGTAGGTTATTACTTCAAACTAAAATTAGAACCTGTTAAAATAAACTAAATAGCCAGGAATAACAATCTGGCTTTTGAAAAGGGAGAAAAGAGGCAGCAGGGGTGTGTTATGGATAATTTAGAAGAAAAAGTGAACGATAGTGTAGATGTTATTACAGATGAGAATATATGGATAAATTTAGGCCAGGGATCTTTAAAAATTATTATTATCATTTTAATAAGTGTTGTTGTTACAAGGGTTGCTAAGATTGCTGTGCGGAACATATTTAAGGTTAGAACACATTCTGCACTCAGAATATCGGAAAGAAGAGAAGCTACACTAGTTAAACTATTGGAAAATACCCTTACCTACGTTATCTATTTTATTGCCTTTATGATGATTTTAGGTACATTGAATATTGACGTGAAGGGATTGCTTGCCGGAGCGGGAATTGTTGGCTTAGCCGTCGGTTTTGGTGCGCAAAGTTTAGTGAAGGATATTATTACTGGATTTTTCATTATTTTTGAAGACCAGTTTTCTGTAGGAGATGTTGTGCAGATCGGCCAATTTCAAGGTGTTGTGGAGGAAATTGGGTTAAGAACAACGAAAGTAAAAAGTTATACTGGCGAAGTGAATATTATACCGAATGGAAGTATAATGGAAGTAACAAACTTCTCATTAAACAACAGTAAAGCAGTTGTTGATGTCAGCATAGCGTACAAGGGCGATATAGATAGGGCTGAAAGTGTTATTAAAGATCTTATTGAAACATTTCCGGAAAAATATGAACAAATTGTCGGTGTCCCGGAGCTTTTAGGTGTTGAAAACATTATGGCAGCAGAGGTAGTTATAAGAGTTGTTGCTGAGACATTGCCAATGCAGCATTATACAGTTGCCCGTGCGTTAAGGAAGGAAATTAAAAATGTCCTTGATGAGAATGGAATAGAGAGCCCATATCCGAAATTAATGATGTACTCTAAACCGGAATAAAACAGGAGGGAATATGGAACAGAAAGAGTTTGCTATCAATGATATTGTTGAAATGAAAAAAGCACATCCTTGTGGCACAAATCGTTGGAAAATTATTAGGATGGGAATGGATATCCGCATTAAGTGTGAAGGCTGTGAACATAGCGTCCTTATTCCAAGGCGAGAGTTTGCGAGAAAAATGAAAAAAATGTTAGTAAAGCATGAAGAGTGATTCATGCTTTTTTTTATGAAAATAAGGTATTTTTACCTTGCGAACAAGCATGGCTACTTGTCTTTTTTGAAGGTTAAATCTATAATTGGTAAAGGTTTAATAGTACAAATGAAATTAATTTCTGCTCAATAAAAAGCAGGTTTATTATAAGGGAGTGACATTATGGCGTTAACTGCTGGAATAGTTGGATTGCCGAACGTCGGTAAATCTACATTGTTTAATGCAATAACACAGGCGGGTGCAGAATCTGCAAACTATCCATTCTGTACAATCGATCCGAATGTTGGAATCGTAGAGGTACCAGATCCAAGGTTAAATAAGTTGACTGAGCTTGTTCAGCCGAAAAAAACTGTACCGACAACTTTTGAATTTACAGATATTGCTGGAATTGTAAAAGGTGCGAGTAAAGGAGAAGGCTTAGGAAATAAGTTTCTTTCCCATATTCGTGAAGTAGATGCTATTTGCCAAGTGGTGCGCTGCTTTGCTGATGACAATATTACTCATGTTTCTGGAAAAGTAGATCCAATTTCCGATATTGAAACAATTAATCTAGAATTGATTCTTGCAGATTTAGAATCTGTTGAAAAAAGAATTGCCCGTGTAGGGAAAATGGCTAAACAAAAAGATAAAGATGCAGTGGCAGAATTGGAAGTTCTTGAAATTCTAAAAGCAGCATTTGAAGAAGAAAAGCCAGCAAGAGCTGTTGAATTTACGGAAGAGCAGGCTAAATTAGCGAAGAATCTTCACTTGCTGACAATCAAGCCAGTTCTTTATGTGGCAAATGTCGGCGAAGATGAGGTTGGCGATACAGATAATAATGAATATGTGCAGAAAGTTAGAGAATTTGCTTCTAATGAGAATGCAGAAGTAATCGTAATCTGTGCAAAAATTGAAGAAGAAATTGCAGAGCTTGAAGGGGAAGAAAAAGCAATGTTCCTTGAAGAGCTTGGCATTGAAGAATCTGGTCTTGATCAGCTAATTAGAGCTGCTTACCACTTGCTTGGTCTAGCAACATACTTTACAGCTGGAGTGCAAGAAGTTCGTGCTTGGACATTTGTTCAAGGAATGAAAGCTCCGCAATGTGCTGGTATCATCCATTCTGACTTTGAAAGAGGCTTTATTAGAGCAGAGACTGTTTCTTATGAAGATTTAATGGTAAGTGGAAATATGGTTGCGGCAAAAGAGGCAGGTAAAGTTCGTCTAGAAGGAAAAGATTACGTAGTTAAAGACGGAGATATTATTCACTTCCGCTTTAATGTTTAATAGCTGTATATATATGAGAGAAAAACCGCCCTTATACAAGTGAGGGCGGTTTTTTACATTTTCTTTAGCTTATTCGACACAAGCACTTGGAAAAGAGTTTAGCAAGTAGGAAAAGTCCAGAAAAATAGCTTATGAATAATAAGCTTATTTCGACAGTGTGATAAAGAAAATACTTTTACAGTGCCTTTACATGCCCCTTTCAAACCGGTGCTATCATTTCTTTAGAGGGATCATAATACATGTTCCAAAGGGGGATTCACAAGTGAAAATTGCAATTTTTACAGACACCTATTTTCCGCAAGTGAATGGAGTAGCCAACTCTTTAAAGAGATTAACAGATCATCTGGAAAAAAGGCAGATTCAATATCAGATTTTTGCACCGGAAGTGGAGGATACTCCAGCATACCCAAATATTAATCAATTTTTTAGCATTCCAGTTTTTTTATATCCTGAATGTAGGACCGCATTAGCAAACCCTAAACGGATTAAGGCTAAAGTTCAAGAATTTAACCCAGATATCATACATATTGCAACACCGTATATGATGGGGCTCTACGGCCTGTTTTGTGCTAAAAAACTTCACATACCAGTTGTTTCCTCCTACCATACTCATTTTGACCAATATTTGGAGTATTATCGAGCATCATGGCTGCTGCCTGTTCTTCATAAGTACTTAAAATGGTTTCATGAGTCCACAGAAAGAACCTTTGTACCTTCAAAAGAGACTAAATCAAAGCTGGCTGAGCTTGGCTTCCATTCCTTGTCAATATGGGGAAGAGGGGTAGATTGCTCTCAATTCCATCCTATTGCAGTAAACCAACCCATTAGAGAAAAATACAATATACAAGAAGAATATATTCTTTTGTATGTTGGCAGATTTGCTCCAGAGAAAGATTTAGCCACCCTTTCAGCGATAATGGATTCCCTCCCTGAAAGCTGGAATAATAGAGTTCATTGGCTGCTGGCAGGAGACGGACCATGCTTGCCTGAATGGAAGCGCAAAGCTGCAGAAAGAAAAAATATGACTTTAACCGGTTATTTAAAAGGTGCGGAATTATCACAGGTGTATGCAAGTGCAGATTTATTTGTATTTCCTTCCACAACTGAAACATTTGGAAATGTCGTACTGGAATCCTTAGCTTCAGGAACACCTGCTATCGTCTCCAATTCAGGCGGTGTTAAGGAAATGGTGGAGGATGGTGTAACGGGAAGAATTTGCCCAGCAAAAAGCACAGAACATTTCACTGCTGCTATCATTGAATTATTAAATCAAACAATGATGAGAAATATGTTTGGTACAGCAGCCAGGAAATATGCGTTAAGCCAATCTTGGGAGAGTATACTTGACGGTTTGATTGGCGAATATGAAGAAGTGATAATGAATAGCAGAGAAGATCAAAGAATATATGCGTAAAGTATTGCTTAAAACATTAACTGTGGCAATTCTTTTTAGTATTCATTGCAAATTGTTTTTCAATATGCTATAATTTCATCTTGTGAGTAATGTATATATTGCTCCTTGCCCAATCGGGCCGTTTAGACCAAAAGGAGGTGAAAGTGATGAAAAAGTACGAAATTATGTACATCATCCGTCCAAATATTGAAGATGAAGCTAAAAAAGCTCTAGTTGAGCGTTTTAACGGTATTCTTGCTGATAATGGAGCGGAAGTTACTGAAGCGAAAGAGTGGGGTAAACGTCGTCTTGCATACGAAATCAATGATTTCCGTGATGGCTACTACCAACTAGTGAAAGTTAACGCTGCACCAGTAGCAGTTGAGGAGTTCACTCGTCTAGCTAAAATTAGCGAGGATATTATCCGTCATATTGTTATTAAAGAAGAAGCTAAATAATAAATAGAATGAATTCATGTTCCACGTGAAACATGATGAAGGGAGTTGAAACTGATGATGAACCGTGTTGTTCTTGTTGGCCGATTGACGAAGGATCCTGAACTGCGATACACACCAAGTGGAGCTGCTGTTGCAACTTTCACTCTTGCGGTCAACCGTACTTTTACGAACCAACAAGGTGAAAGAGAAGCAGACTTTATCAATTGTGTAGTCTGGAGGAAACCTGCAGAGAACGTAGCTAATTTCTTGAAGAAAGGAAGCTTAGCTGGCGTTGACGGCAGACTTCAAACGCGCAGTTATGAGGGACAAGATGGGAAACGTGTCTATGTAACAGAAGTGCAGGCGGAAAGTGTTCAATTTCTTGAACCTAGAAACAGCAGCTCTGGAAATAGAAATGACAACATGAATTATGGTGCGCCAAGGGAACAAGATAATCCTTTTGGAGGCTCTAATAATTATCAGAATCAGCGACCTCAAAACCAAAATAGAAATAACGATTATACGAGAATGGACGAGGATCCATTTGCAAATAGCGGTCAAATCGATATTTCAGATGATGACTTACCGTTCTAATAATCGGAAATAAGTTATAAAGGAGGGAAATTGACATGGCAATGGGCGGACGCAGAGGCGGACGTGCTAAACGCCGTAAAGTATGCTACTTTACAGCTAACGGCATTACGCATATCGATTATAAAGATGTAGATCTTCTTAAAAAATTCATCTCTGAGCGCGGTAAAATCTTACCTCGTCGTGTAACTGGTACAAGTGCAAAATATCAACGTAAGTTGACTATTGCAATCAAACGTTCACGTACTATGGCTTTACTTCCATACGTAACTGGTGAATAATAAAAAAACACATTAGGGTTAAATCCTAATGTGTTTTTTTATACCTTATATAATACAGTCTATACAAATTATATGTTTGAATGAGCTTCTATAAAATAGTAAAATGATATAGAGGGTATCTCTATATTCTTTATATGTATTGGCTGCAAAATCGTGTTTATGAATATAAGGGTTAGTGGAAATACTAAAAGATGCAAAGTACATTCCCTTGTTTCGTAAATATCGAAATACGGTAAATAATAAGAACAAACAACCGTATACATATTAAATTAACTATATTAGGAGTTGAATAAATTTTGCCTGCTTTTTTGGAAAAGGGATCAATTCGCTATCCATTAGTTTGTCTAATTGGCATTACTCTGATCCTCCTTGGTATCATCTCCTATTATAATTGGCTTTTTGCCTTGGTGGGGTTACTCCTTTCTGTTATCCCTTTTTATTTCATCATTCAGATGAATTTGCGACAAAGAAAGGAAACAGAAGAATATATTACGACCCTTTCCTACCGTGTGAAAAAGGTCGGAGAAGAAGCATTAATGGAAATGCCGATTGGGATTATGCTCATTAATGATGAGTACTTTATTGAGTGGACAAATCCATATTTAGCTTACTGTTTTACAGAAGACAGCTTAGTCGGAAGATCATTATATGATGTGTCTCCTTCCGTTATCCCTCTGATTAAGCAAGAGGTTGAAACAGAAATTATTACGCTTCATAATCGTAAGTTTCGTGTTATCCATAAAAAAGAGGAGCGCCTCCTATACTTTTTTGATGTAACAGAACAAACGGAAATTGAAAAGTTGTATGAGGATGAAAGAACTGCAATTGCAATCATCTTTTTAGACAATTATGATGATCTAACACAAGGTATGGACGATCAGACTCGCAGCAGTTTGAATAACAGTGTTACCTCTATTCTCAACAAATGGGCAACAGACAATGGCGTCTTATTGAAACGGGTATCTTCCGATCGCTTCTTTGCAGTATTCAATGAAAACATTCTGCAGCATCTTGAAAAAGATAAATTCACAATCTTAGATGAAGTGAGAGAGTTAACCTCTAAACAAAATGTGCAGCTAACGTTAAGTATTGGCGTTGGTTCGGGAGTTTCCTCACTCCCTGAGTTAGGAACGATTGCGCAGTCAAGTCTAGATTTGGCACTAGGTCGTGGTGGAGATCAGGTTGCTATCAAACAGCCAAATGGAAAAGTGAAATTCTATGGCGGAAAAACAAACCCTGTTGAAAAGAGAACAAGAGTAAGAGCGAGAGTCATATCCCATGCATTAAAAGAATTGATAACGGCAAGTGATAAAGTCTTCATCATGGGTCATAAGCATCCTGATATGGATGCAATTGGTGCTTCCATTGGTATTCATAAGATAGCTCAGATGAACAAAAAGGAAGCTTATATTATTTTAAATCCTAATGAAATTGATTTAGGTGTAAGAAGACTGCTCGAAGAAATAAAAAAACATGAAACATTGTTTGATCGTTTCATCACTCCAGAACAAGCGCTGGAAATGGATACAGAGGAAAGTTTGCTCGTTGTCGTAGATACCCATAAACCATCATTGGTTATTGAGGAAAAGCTTATTCATAAGATTGAAGATGTTGTCGTCATTGACCATCACAGGCGAGCAGAAGAGTTCATTGATAATCCACTGCTCGTTTATATGGAGCCATATGCATCATCAACAGCTGAGCTTGTCACAGAGCTACTGGAATATCAGCCAAAGACAGCTAAAATTGAGATGCTTGAAGCAACTGCTTTATTAGCAGGAATTATTGTTGATACAAAAAGCTTTACGCTTAGAACCGGGGCAAGAACCTTTGATGCTGCTTCCTACTTGCGGGGGCAGGGAGCTGATACTGTATTAGTACAGAAATTCTTAAAAGAAGATATCAGTAACTACGTGAAAAAGGCTAAAATTATTGAAAATGTAATTTTTTATAAACCTGGCGTTGCCATTGCTAAAGCTCAATCTAATGAAAATAGTGATAATGTCCTTATCGCGCAAACAGCAGACACCTTACTGACGATGGACGGCATTTATGCGTCATTTGTCATCTCGCCAAGAGGAGATGGACAGATTGGTATCAGTGCAAGATCATTAGGGGAAATAAATGTCCAGATTATAATGGAAAGCCTCAAAGGCGGCGGCCATTTGACTAATGCTGCGACACAGCTTTCTAACATGACAATGGCAGAAGCAGAAGCGCGGCTGAAGCTGGCAATCGATGAGTATTTTGAAGGGAGAAAAAAGGAATGAAAGTAATCTTTTTAAAAGACGTTAAAGGTAAAGGGAAAAAAGGCGAAGTAAAAAATGTGGCAGACGGTTATGCACATAACTTCCTATTAAAGCAAGGACTTGCTGTTGAAGCAAACTCAGCAGCTGTCAGCACATTAAATGCTCAAAAGAAAAAAGAAGAAAAACAAGCTGCTGATGAGTTAGCAGAAGCAAAAGTATTAAAAGGAAAAATGGAACAAATTACTGTTGAGCTAACGGCAAAATCAGGAGAAGGCGGCAGACTATTTGGTTCAATTACTAGCAAACAAATTGCTGATGAGTTGAATAAAAAGCATAAAATCAAAATCGATAAGCGTAAAATAGAATTAAATGATGCTATTCGTTCATTAGGGGTAACGAAGGTTCCTGTGAAGCTTCATCAAGAGGTATCTGCTACACTAAATGTGCATGTAAAAGAATTAAGCTAATATTGGAAGTTCCTTTTAAGCTTAAACATGATAAAATAGAATAGATTTGAGAGAAATGTGATACAGGCAAACTGATCACATTTTTTCTTTTGGCATGTACTAATTTGACATTATCCTCTTAAAATAAGGAGGTTTTAAAATTTTATGAGTGAAATGCTCCATGATAGAATTCCACCACAAAATATCGAAGCAGAACAAGCTGTACTAGGGGCAATCTTTTTAGAACCTCAAAGCTTGACGATGGCTTCAGAAATTCTCATACCAGAGGATTTTTACAGAGGTGCCCATCAGAAGATTTATACAGCAATGCTAAAGCTGAACGATGCAGGAAAAGCGGTTGACCTTATTACCGTTACAGCAGAGCTTTCAGCAGGCAATAATCTTGAGGATACTGGTGGCGTCAGCTACTTAAGTGAGTTGGCAGCATCTGTACCTACAGCAGCGAATATTGAGTATTATGCGAAGATTGTTGAGGAGAAATCCTTGCTGCGCAGACTTATACGGACAGCCACTGATATAGCACAGGACGGCTATGCGAGGGAAGATGAAGTAGAGGTATTGCTGAGTGAGGCAGAAAAAAACATTCTTGAGGTTGCCCAAAGAAAGAACGCTGGGGCATTCCACAATATTAAGGATGTTTTAGTACGGACATATGATAATATTGAGGTCATGCATAACCGTCAAGGGGATATAACAGGTATTGCTACAGGGTTTGCTGAGCTCGATAAAATGACAGCCGGTTTTCAGCGAAATGATTTAATCATTGTCGGTGCCCGTCCTTCTGTTGGTAAGACGGCATTTGCTTTGAATATCGCTCAAAACGTAGCTACAACAACTGGGGAAAATGTAGCGATATTCAGTCTTGAGATGGGGGCAGAGCAGCTTGTCATGCGTATGCTGTGTGCAGAAGGTAATATTGATGCACAGCGCCTACGTACAGGGTCATTGACAGACGAAGATTGGGGTAAGCTCACTATGGCGATGGGAAGCCTCTCTAATGCCGGTATATTCATTGATGATACACCAGGTGTAAAAATCACTGATATTCGCTCTAAATGCCGCAGATTGAAGCAGGAGCATGGTTTAGGTATGATCCTAATCGATTACTTGCAACTCATCCTTGGAAGCGGGCGCTCTGGAGAGAACAGACAGCAGGAAGTATCGGAAATCTCCCGTTCTCTTAAACAGCTTGCTCGTGAACTGCAAGTGCCAGTTATTGCTTTGTCTCAGCTATCCCGCGGAGTGGAGCAGAGACAGGATAAGAGACCGATGATGTCTGATATAAGGGAATCAGGAAGTATTGAGCAGGATGCTGATATAGTAGCCTTCTTATATCGTGACGATTATTATGACAAAGAATCGGAAAGTAAAAATATTATTGAAATTATTATAGCAAAGCAGCGGAATGGTCCAACGGGAACAGTCCAGCTCGCCTTCGTTAAGGAATATAATAAATTTGTTAACTTGGAAAGGCGGTTTGATGACCCATCAATGCCGCCGGGAGCTTAAATATAGGCAGATTGGCTTTAAACAGCCAATCTGCCTTTTTTATGCCCGAAATTAGGAACTAAACTCAAATTTTTTAAGATTAAAGTCTATTGAAAAAACCCTATATTAGTAGAATGATTACGAACATATATTTATTTTCTAGTTTTGAATGTTCGGGTTTTGTTGACTTTTGTATGCGTAAATTGGTAAAATAAGATTGTTTGGTAATGAATCTAAATAATTTATAGTAACCTTTGGAGGTGCTTTGGAATATGTCATCAGTCGTGGTTGTTGGAACACAATGGGGAGATGAAGGAAAAGGAAAGATTACTGACTTCTTGTCAGAGAATGCAGAGGTCATTGCTCGTTACCAAGGCGGGAACAATGCAGGTCATACGATTAAATTTAACGGTGAAACATATAAATTACACTTAATTCCGTCTGGAATTTTTTATAGCGATAAAATTTGCGTTATTGGCAATGGAATGGTAGTCGATCCAAAAGCGCTACTTACAGAATTGAAATACTTGCATGATAAAGGCGTAACTACGGATAACTTGAGAATAAGCAACCGTGCTCATGTTATTCTTCCGTATCACTTAAAGCTTGATGAAGTGGAAGAGGAAAGCAAAGGCGCTAATAAGATTGGGACAACTAAAAAGGGAATCGGTCCTGCTTATATGGACAAAGCTGCTCGAATTGGTATTCGAATTGCTGACCTTTTGGACAGAGAAATTTTCGAAGAGAAGCTTGAGCGTAACTTGGTAGAGAAAAACCGTTTGCTTGAGCGCATCTATGAAACAGACGGCTTTAAAATGGAGGATATCCTGGATGAGTATTACGAATACGGCCAGCTGATTAAACAGTATGTTTGTGATACATCTGTTGTTCTAAACGATTCATTGGATGAGGGAAGAAGAGTGTTGTTTGAAGGGGCACAAGGCGTAATGCTTGATATTGACCAAGGTACGTACCCGTTCGTTACATCTTCTAATCCAGTTGCCGGCGGAGTTACAATCGGATCTGGTGTTGGTCCAACGAAGATTAAGCACGTTGTCGGAGTTTCTAAAGCTTACACTACTAGGGTTGGAGATGGTCCTTTCCCTACAGAGCTTGATAATGAAATTGGCCACCAAATCAGAGAAGTCGGCCGTGAGTACGGTACAACTACTGGCAGACCGCGCCGTGTCGGCTGGTTTGACAGTGTGGTAGTACGCCATGCCCGCAGAGTAAGCGGCATTACAGATCTTTCTCTTAACTCTATTGATGTGCTTACAGGCATTGAGACATTGAAAATCTGTGTTGCATATAAATATAAAGGGGAAGTTATGGAAGAGTTCCCTGCAAGCCTAAAAGTATTGTCACAATGTGAACCAGTTTATGAAGAGCTTCCAGGCTGGACAGAGGACATTACAGGTTGTAAATCACTAAGTGAATTACCTGCAAATGCACGCCACTACTTAGAAAGAGTTGCGCAGCTTACTGGTATTCCATTATCTATTTTCTCAGTAGGGCCAGACAGAAGTCAGACAAATGTGGTTCATAGCCCATGGAGACAAAGCTAAAAGAGCTGATTTAGTAGGAAGGAGCCGCTTTTAAGAGCGGCTCCTAAATATTTTTTTATTTTTTTTAAAAAAAGTATTGCCATATATACTAAATGCATGATAATATAAAAAGCGTCGCAAATGAAGCGAATAAAGCAGCGAAATAAACGGTCTGCAAGTTTACTTTTAAAAGCGAGTCATTAGCTCAGTTGGTAGAGCATCTGACTTTTAATCAGAGGGTCGCAGGTTCGAATCCTGCATGACTCACCATTTTTTAATATGGCCCATTGGTCAAGCGGTTAAGACACCGCCCTTTCACGGCGGTAACACGGGTTCGAATCCCGTATGGGTCATTTTATATATAGATTAGCTGGTCCCGTGGTGTAGCGGTTAACATGCCTGCCTGTCACGCAGGAGATCGCGGGTTCGATTCCCGTCGGGACCGCCATTTTTGTTTCATATGCAATATGCATATTTTACATATATTATATAGAAAATATAAATATGGCTCAGTAGCTCAGTCGGTAGAGCAAAGGACTGAAAATCCTTGTGTCGGCGGTTCGATTCCGTCCTGAGCCATCCTTAAAAACAACTATGCATTTTGCATGGTTGTTTTTTTTATTCCAACAGTAATACATTTCTATTACATTCTTGCAACGTTTGCAGATAATAAATGGAGTTATGATAAAATGATATAAGGCGGATTCTGCAATTAGAGGAAGCATTGGATATTTGAAGACAAAAAAAGAGGCGAGAGGCAAGCGAAAAAAATACCTCTCAACCACAAATAAAGGAAAATGAAACTACATGTTATTAAACGGATGAGAGTCCTAAAAGGTTTCATTTTATATTGAAATTTTTAACCCTCTATTTAGGAGGGTTTTTCAAATAGGTTTTAGGAAATGTCTAAATAAATGCAATGAAAATGCGGAAGAATAGAAGAATAGAAAAAAAGTGAATATATAAAATGAAAATGGTAAAGTAGAGCTATAGTAGAAATACCAACAATTTGAATAGATAGAACAATGAAGGAGATAGAAATGCATGAATAAAAAGATACTTGTAGTAGATGATGAAAAACCGATTGCTGATATTCTGCAATTTAATTTAAAGAAGGAAGGCTTTGAAGTACATTGTGCTTATGATGGCAATGCTGCATTGGAAATGGTAGAAGAAGTGCAGCCCGATTTAGTTTTGCTTGATATCATGCTTCCGCAGCGAGATGGAATGGAAGTTTGCCGTGAAATTCGCAAAAAGTATGAGATGCCAATCATTATGCTTACAGCAAAGGATTCTGAAATCGACAAAGTGCTTGGTCTTGAGCTTGGCGCAGATGATTATGTAACGAAGCCTTTTAGTACGAGAGAGCTTATTGCTCGCGTTAAAGCTAACTTGAGACGTCATCAGCAGGTTCCTGCTGCTGCAGAGGAAGAGAATGAATCAAATGAGATTGAAGTTGGCTCCTTAATTATTCACCCGGATGCTTATATTGTTTCAAAAAGAGGGGAAATGATTGAGCTGACACATCGTGAGTTTGAGCTTCTTCATTATTTGGCAAAACATATCGGTCAAGTAATGACAAGAGAGCATTTGCTCCAAACGGTTTGGGGCTATGATTATTACGGTGATGTTCGTACAGTGGATGTGACGGTGAGAAGATTGAGAGAAAAAATAGAGGATAACCCAAGCCATCCAACCTGGATTGTAACGAGAAGAGGGGTAGGGTATTACTTGCGTAATCCTGAACAGGAGTAATAGATATTAATGAAAAAAGTTAGTTTTTTTAGATCAATTCATGTAAAGCTAATGATAATAATTGTATTGCTCATACTCATATCGATACAGATTATCGGTGTATACTTTGTACAAAAGCTGCAGTCCACTTTAATCGAAAACTTTAAGACCTCTATTCAGGAAAAGGTAAATATAGTTTCTATATATATGGAGGAACAGTTTGTAAAAGAGCGGCCAGTAGAAAATGCCGATACTACTCTTGAAGAAGATGTGAGAAGACTGTTAAGCGAGCATAATAATGCAACAGATATTCAGGAGATAAGGGTAATAAATAATAACTCCATTATTATTGGTACCTCAGATCCTGAAAAACAAAATTTAGTCGGACAGAAAATGGTGCAAAGTAAAGTTAGAAGGGCTATGTCCAATTCTTCGCAACCGACTTCCTATATTAGAGTTACATCCAATAAAAAAGAATATGTGTTAATTACGCCAATCAGGCAGCAGGGCGGCGAAACTGTTGGGGTAATTTATACTGTAGGTAAGATTCAGCAAGTGTATGACAGTCTGGACAGTATAAACAGTATCTTTCAAAAAGGGACAGCTATCACTTTAATTGTCACAGCAGTACTGGGGATTTTATTAGCAAGAACAATTACAAGACCAATTTCTGATATGCAGAAACATGCTTTTGCACTTTCTAAGGGAAACTTTTCACAGAAGGTTAAAGTGTACGGATTTGATGAAATTGGACAGCTGGCAATCACTTTTAATAATTTGACAAAAAAGCTCCAAGAATCTCAGGCATCTACAGAAAGTGAAAGAAGAAAGTTGTCCTCTGTCCTTTCTTATATGACTGATGGCGTTATCGCCACAGACAGAAAAGGGAGAATTATTCTTATCAATGAACCTGCTGCGAAAATGCTGGATGTTTCACGTGAAACAGTCTTATCGGAACCGATTATTCAGTTGCTTGGTTTAAAGGATAAATATACTTTTGATGAACTGCTTGAGGAACGGGAATCTGTTATTTTGGATTATAGTACAAATTATGAACCATATATTCTTCGAGCGAATTTTTCTGTCATTCAAAAAGAAACAGGCTTTGTAAATGGCTTAATTACTGTACTTCATGATATTACGGAACAAGAGAAAATTGATATGGAAAGAAAAGAGTTTGTGGCGAATGTTTCTCATGAGCTCAGGACCCCATTAACGACGATGCGAAGCTATGTGGAAGCATTGGCAGAGGGTGCATGGCAGGATGATGGACTTGCTCCAAAGTTTCTGGAAGTGACTCAAAACGAAACAGAGCGAATGATTCGCCTTGTAAATGATTTGTTACAGCTGTCCAAGCTCGACAGCAGAGATTACAAGCTGAATAAAGAACTAGTTGATTTTATGGTGTTTTATAATAGAATCATTGATCGTTTCGAATTGACAAAGGAACAAAACGTTGTCTTTGAACGGAAGCTGCCAAAACACGCAGCATTTGTGGAAATTGATGAAGATAAATTAACACAAGTGCTCGATAATATCATTTCAAATGCAATGAAGTATTCTCCTGAAGGTGGGAAAATTACATTTTCTATAAAAGAACAGGAGCAGCAAATCATTGTGAGTGTAGCAGATAATGGTGTTGGCATACCGAAGGAAAATATAAGCAAAATCTTTGACCGTTTTTACCGTGTAGACAAAGCGAGAACAAGAAGGCTCGGTGGAACTGGTCTTGGCTTAGCTATTGCGAAAGAAATGGTTGAAGCACACGGGGGAAGAATTTGGGCATCAAGTAAAGAAGGAAAAGGCACGAAGATTTCCTTTACACTTCCTTATATTCAATCTGAAGAGGATGATTGGGTATGAATTATGAAAATATAAAAAGTTTAGTACTGACAATTTTAGTGATGTTAAGTCTGCTCATGTATTATTTGCTTTGGACAGATCAAGGTAACACAACAGAGCTTCCAACTGATAATATTGTGGAGCCTGAAAAAATCGGCAGCAAAAAAGAGGTAGCTGATATTGTTCGACCCGATAGAATTTTCCAGCATGTAGATGGTGAAACTTATGGTACAATTTCAATGGACGAAATAAATTCAGTTCTAGAAGTGTTAAAAACGGTCGAATACGGAAGTCTTGAGAATATTTCCGAAGAAATAAATGATATACCTTCTTTTATTAAACAAGAAACAGATAGTATGGAAATTCGTTTCCCAGGTCAGACACCTTTCAGTCTATATAGGGATATACTTCATATTGAAGAGAGCAATCTTTTTAATTTTGATACGATTCTTGTATCCTATAATCTTGTGAATGAAGATGAAGGAACGGTTTACTTTATTTCAGAGAAAGAAAACAAGGTTTATAAAAGTAATATTTTTGTTAGTTATATCAATAACATTAAAGACCTTCAGAAAAATATTACTGCTGAAGAAACACCTTACAACGCTTATTTCAGCTATCAGGCAGGAAGTAAGCTGATCTATTTGCCAACAGAAGAAACTGAAATAAATAGATATATATATAAGAGCGAGACAGTTGATTCATCTAGACTTAAAAATGCTATTTTTACTAATTCAAGTTTAGCTCAAAAGAGCGTTGAGACAAATCAGGAAGTTTATACAGATGATACTAGTATCTTGAGAGTAATAAAGGATACACATGTTGTTAATTTTAAAAGCACATCTGGGATTACAGTAAATGAGCTTAGTCCAAATCAAATCATCGAGAATAGCATTGACTTTGTGAATAGCCATGGAGGCTGGGTTAACAGCTTTTTATATGTAGGCAATGATAATGATCAAAGTACGATTAATTTCCGTATTTATAATGAAACAGGCTTCCCAGTCTTTAACTTGAAGAACGGCCTTTCTTCTATAAAGGTTAGCTGGGAAAATAATAAGATAGAGCAATTCATTACAAGCAACCTGACGATAACAGCAAAACCAATTGATACAACAACTCAAAAGCTAGATTCAGGAAGTTCTGTGTTAAAGGAAATTAAGTCCTCGGAAAACTTCGATCCTGATAAGCTGGAGGCTATTGTGCCAGGCTATGATATGGTCATAACCAACCCAAGCTATGTTTATTTAGAGCCAAGCTGGTTTTACTTATATAATGGGCAATGGCGTCAATTAGGGGAAGTGAAGACAGGGGGCACAAAAAGTGGATTGGAGTAAAATTAAGACTATTTTTATTGTAGCCTTCTTACTGTTGGATATATATTTGATATATGAGTACACACAGTTAAAAAAGGATAATGAACAGTTTGAGACAGAAGAGCCAGAAACACCAATCGCAAAAACATTGGCACTTGATGGCATTAAGTATGATGAAGACAAGTTTCCATCAAATGTAGAAAAAGGTCAGTATTTAACAGCAAAATCTATGACTTTCAGTGATGAGGATGTTGAGGAGCTTGAAAAAAGCAGACTAAGCGGTCAAAGTATTAGAGTTCAAGATTCTACTATGCTGCAGTCTATATTAGAAAAACCGATAAAGCTAAGTGATGAATTTAAGAAAGAAGAATTGGCTGATTTTATTAAGAATAATATTTTAAATGGTGATCAATATGTATTCTGGGAGAAGAAGGATAATACGATTACCTATTATCAGCAATATAATGGCAAGACTTTATATCACAATTTAAAAGGAGAATTGACCTTTTTAGTGAATGAAGAAAATAATATCGTATCCTATAATCAAACCTATCTGCAGGACATTAAAGAATTCGATGAAAAGGAAATGCTCGTAAAGCCGTTAGAGGCCATTTTTGCCCTCTATAAGAATGCCTATTTAGAAATGGGTACTTATATCTCAAATGTGGAGCTCGGCTATTATTCACAGCAAAATGCGCCATCTGTACAGCTGCTGGCGCCAACTTGGAAGATTACGATCAAAGGACAGAAAAACCTTTATGTCAATGCATTGAATGGGGAGATTATTAAGCCAGAGATGGAAGAGACGAAATTGGAGTGAACAAAACATGCATTTTAGTGTTCTCGCGAGTGGGAGTACAGGCAATGCTATATATGTAGAATCAGGGGAACATGCTTTTTTAGTTGATGCAGGCTTGAGCGGAAAGCAGATGGAAACACTGTTCCAAGGCATCGACCGAAAAATGGACAAGCTGTCTGGTATATTCGTTACACATGAGCATAGTGATCATATTAAAGGTGTTGGCATTATAGCGAGAAAGTATAAGCTGCCAATTTACGCTAATGAAAAGACGTGGAGGGCAATGGAGCCTCTAATTGGGGAGATACCGGTTGAACAGAAGTTTCAATTTGATATGGAAACAGTCAAAACATTTGGAGATGTCTCCATTGAATCATTTGGCGTTTCCCATGATGCGGCAGAGCCAATGTTTTATATTTTTCATCAAGGAGATAAAAAGCTTGTGCTTATAACGGACACTGGCTATGTGAGTGACCGCATGAAAGGGATTATCCGCAATGCTGACTCCTACGTTTTTGAAAGCAATCATGATGTACAAATGCTCAGAATGGGAAGATATCCGTGGAATATTAAAAGAAGGATATTGAGTGATGTTGGCCATGTTTCCAATGAAGATGCTGCTATTGCAATGAGTGAGGTCATCGGTGACCGCACCAAGCACATTTATTTGGCACATTTAAGCATGGATAATAACATTAAAGATTTGGCAAGGATGTCAGTGACACAAACTTTAGAACAGCGTGGTATTGAGTTATCAGATCAGTTAGGCCTGTTTGATACAGATCCTAAAAAACCGACAAACTTAATGGCCATCTAAATGAAAGCAAGCAGAATTATTCTGCTTGCTTTTTTTGTTCAGCTTTTAAGTCATAAGCAAGATTTCAGCTTAATAAAATGGTTATGGACTACAACTTCCTTCATTACTTAGTTTGTTTTTACGAGAAATAGGAAAAATTAATAAGGTAATTATAGGTGCAGCTTTGCTAAGATAGCGTTGTCTTTAAAGAATAAGGACATACTAAGAAAAACATTGTTAAAGAAGGAAGGGCGGTATTAAAGATGGCAAATGATGAGGAATTTCGTTATGAAGAATATAAACGGAGCAGACCTCAGCGAAAACGCAGAGGCTACTTTTTTGCTGGCTTAGTTGGTGCAATTATTGGGGCATTAATCATTGTCCTGTTGCTTCCCCGTTTATCACAATTAGGAATACTGTCCATGCTGCAAGGTTCAAACAGCGGAACAAATTACAGTGGAATCACACAAGGTGTAACTGTTGATGTTGATACAGATGTTACAAAAGCAGTTGATATTGCTGCTGATGCAGTTGTCGGAATAACAAATTTACAAGAGTCAGGTTTTTGGGCAGATGCAAGTGAATCCGAGGCAGGCACAGGTTCTGGAGTTATTTATCGCAAAAGCGGAAATGCTGCTTATATCGTAACAAATAACCATGTTGTAGAAGGAGCTTCAGAGCTTGAGGTTACCCTTGCAAACGGTAAAAAAATTAGTGCTGAGCTTATCGGTAGCGATATATGGACTGACTTGGCAGTGCTTAAGGTGAGTTCACAGGAAATTACGAAGGTTGCTGAGTTCGGGAATTCAGACGCGCTTAAGTCAGGCGAACCAGTTATAGCTATCGGAAATCCCCTCGGTCTAACCTTTTCTGGTTCGGTTACACAAGGAATCGTCTCTGGGCTCGACAGGACAATTCCAGTTGATATCAATAATGATGGAGTTGCTGACTGGCAATCAGAGGTTATTCAAACCGATGCGGCAATCAATCCAGGTAACAGTGGAGGAGCACTAGTTAATATTAAGGGTCAGCTTATTGGCATTAACAGTATGAAAATCTCTGAATCCTCTGTAGAGGGAATAGGTTTGGCTATCCCTATTAATTCTGCCATTCCCATAATAGAAGACCTCGAGCAGAATGGTGAAGTACAACGCCCTTATATGGGAGTTGAGCTTGAGTCTGTGAGCGATATACCAGGGTATTATCAAGAAGAGGCGCTTAAGCTGCCAAAAGACTTAACTACAGGTGTTGCCATTAAATCAGTCTCTCCTAATTCTCCTGCAGAAAAGGCAGGCTTAAAAGAATTGGATGTTATTGTTGAACTGGATGGTGAGGAGATTACCGATTTAGTAGAACTTCGCAAGCATTTGTATACAGATAAAAAAGTCGGCGATAAGCTTAAAATTAAATATTATCGTGAAGGTAAAGAGAAAACAACAGAACTTACATTAGCAGAAGATAAGATGTAAAGGAGGGGAGATTGTCCCTCCTTTTTTGTTTTATTAAAAAAGGTATTGATTATTAATTGTGGACAATTATTTCCTGAAGAAGTTGCAGTTTCAGCAAGGAATGGTAAGATGGAGTGTGGATAACTTGTTTTGATTATAAAAAGCAAAAATATCCACAGACTAAAAAAGAAATAAATGAACTGAACAGAACAAAGGAGTTTATGAGTATGATATACAGCTGCGAGGAACATGTTGATATAGCAATAGATACAATCGTTAATGAGTATGAAACATTCCCGTCTTTAGAGAAAATAGACGAAGAAAAAAAGTTATCAACAACCTGTGAATATTGTAAAAATAACGCAATATATATTGTGGCGAACAAGTGATTCCATACTATATGTGGATTAAAAATGTGGATATGTGGATAACTTCTGTGGATATATTGTTTGTAAAGTGAGGAATAACTGTGAATATCTCGATTATAACTGTTGGGAAATTAAAAGAAAAATATTTAAAACAAGGAATAGAAGAATATACAAAGCGACTATCAAGTTATTCTAAAATAGAAATAATTGAAGTGCCAGATGAAAAAGCCCCAGAGGTTTTAAGTGAGGCAGAGATGATTCAAGTTAAGGACAAAGAGGGGGAAAGGATACTTGCAAAAGTGCCGGCTGACGCTCATGTCATCGCATTAGCCATAGAAGGTAAACAAAAATCCTCCGAAGAGCTTGCCGAAACATTGGATAAGCTCGCAACCTATGGAAAAAGCAAAGTAACCTTCATTATTGGTGGTTCGCTAGGCTTGAGCAGCCAAGTATTAAAAAGGGCAGACGACAAGCTTTCCTTCAGTAAGATGACTTTTCCCCATCAGCTTATGCGCTTGATATTGGTGGAGCAGGTTTATCGGGCGTTTCGGATTAATCGGGGGGAACCGTATCATAAGTGAATGATTCTCTCGTTCGCAAGCAAGTGTATGTAAAACGTGAGGAATAATCATGTCAGGACTAAATGTGTTAGCTTCTTAGCTAGGCCGAAGTAATGAACTGGCACATAAGCTTGTTCAAGTAGAATATCATGATGGTATGGTAGAAATAGTTACCGGGAAAAGAGAAGCACTTAACAGCTCCTCAACTAAAAAGAGTTAAAAACGCTTATAAAACATTAAAAGCTAATTTTTTGTTCAGTCAGGATAATCTTATTAGAAGGAATATCCTGACTGAACAAATACAAATTACAGCACTCTAAGTCAATTGTAATCACATTTGCTATTAGCTTTTATTTCTTAACAACCGGAATCCACATTTCACCATATATTAAACCGTTTCGCTGCTCCATCTCAACACTTGCGTTTGGTCCACCAACATAAGCGATATTCTGTACTTCTGGTAAGACTTGACCAAAGGCAATCCCAGTAAGTTTATTGCTTAGCTCCTCAGCTGTCAGTGCTTCTCCTTTGACAATTAAATAGAATCCTTTAGGAAATTGGATAACTCTAGATTCCTCTTCTGGTAAGGTTTCCTCTGACATGACACCGGCATAATGCATCATTTTGTTATTCACTGCCTCGTTAACAGCAAAAATATAGTCATTTGTAGCGAGTGCTTTTAAAGTGTTAAGTCTTCCATCTTTTTTGACAGCTTCCCAGAAATCTGACTTTTCTTTATTTATACCAGCATAGTCTGTATAATCGCTTTTTAGCTCAATTCCCAAACCTAAAACCGTAAAGCTTTCTTTTTCTTCTAAAGTATACTCTGCCATATTCAAAACCTTCCTTCTTGAAATTTTTCAAATGACTTGTGTTTTCATTTGATGTGTTTATAATAACCTTTAATCATGTCAAAAAATGATACTGTTTAGGAGATCCTTTATGAAAAAAGTTGAACGGATTAATACTGTTATGCGCTATATTAATAATCGTGCCCATTTTACAATTTCTGAAATCATGCAAGAATTTAATATCTCTCGTTCAACAGCTACCAGAGATATCAAAGAAATTGAAAGTATGGGAATGCCGCTTGTTGCTGAGGTTGGAAGGGACGGAGGATATTATGTAATGAACAACTCTGTTTTGCCTAATGTTCACTTTACCGATAGTGAAATCAAAGCTCTTTTTATTGCCTTCATGGCAACAAGAAATCAACAGCTCCCATATCTTAAGAGCAGACAGTCTTTGGCTGAAAAGTTACTTGGCCTTCTTTCAGAAAATCAACAAGATGATTTAGTGCTTTTAAATCAAATTTTACTGTTTGAAGGAACCAATCCTCATAATCCTGATCTTCTTGATTTATCAGATCTTCCACATCCAACATTGGAGAAACTTATCCAAACACTACTTTTGGATAGCTATTTACTGATTAACATTAAAGAGGAGAAGGAAATAAGCTCTTATCCAATTTTTCTCCTGCATCTGTACCGTGAAAAAAGTCTATGGATAATTGAAGGCTTTGATTTAAAAGACGAAAAGAGGAGAATTATTCCTGTCGACAATCTCACCAATGTAGAGCCATATCCTACAAAAAATAGAGTAAGTAAGAAAAAGATTTTAGAAAAACTACATAAACAGCAGGAAGTATACAACATTGTCTTAGAACTTGGTCCAAGGGCGATTGCACAATATAAAAAATACCATCCACTAAAGGTATCCATTTCTTATACGAATCCTTATCAAACTGCAGCTATTCTAAAGGTTTTTATTAACGTTAAAAATCCAGAGGAATTAACTGAATGGACAAACTGGTTGCTTTTTTTAGGTAGAGATATCAAGGTCAAGGAATTGCCTGAAGAGGTTTTAGATGATTTGCGAGAGAGATTATGGTTATTTGATGCATAAGCGGTGCCAGCACCTATATCTAAGTCGGAGAATTGTACCACAATTAAACATTAGCATTGCCTATGGTACTTTCTTAAAAATAAAAAGGGCATCTTAGAAGGAGTTTTTCTTAAAAAGTTCGCAGTATATAGTATGTAACGTTATCTCGATAAATTAAAAGGCTTGAGCCCCTTAGAATTTCAGAGGTCAAGCCTACTGACACTAAGTCAGTTCTTAATCATCTACACGTTTTGCTCTAGACCGTTTAAACCCGCCGTCCTGCCACAGTTGAAACAAATAGATGATTAACGAAAAACCGACCATCATAGCGACAACAGCTATTGTAGGCAAACTCGATTTACTTGAAACCATTCCTAGCCGTTGCCATATTGGGTAAACTATGTACATAAATCCCCCGTCCAAAAGGATATTAACAATCAAATATATCCAAAACTTCTCATAAGTAAAATGAAATACCCAGATAACAATCACTAAATAGGCTCCATATACCCAAGGAACCGGAATGATTTTATCCCATCCGAACAGACTAGAACCTGTCTCATTCCACCATCCATAATGATGAGCCGCTTGATAGGCCAAGGTATGAATAACGGTCATAAAAAGAGCGACCGGCATGTATCTGCGGACAGTATCCATTTTCAAAAAAAACAAGGAAAGCCAAGGCACTATCAAGAGTGACCAGAGGATGATCTGTTTCATGTTTATTAATACCTCACACAATAGTTTTATGATTAGTGTTGCTCTCGGTTCTTATATTTATTCGGATGCATCCTTTAAAAGTAACTAAAATATAATTGTGATTCCATATATAATGGAATCTATACATAACAAAAATAATAACGCTAGTTTCCATGAATAAGTATGTTTCTATTTATGAACAAATATGCTCTAATAGGGATAGATAATAGTTCATACAGATGTGAGTAGTTAAAGAAGTGAGGAATTAATGGTGAAAAAATTCAAGAAGTTTTACTTAGAGATTACAAGTGTATGTAATCTTGCATGCAGCTTTTGTCCGCCAACAGAACGACAGAAGCAATTCATTTCTGTGGAGGATTTTTCTAAGCGATTAGACCAAATTAAACCGCACACAGACTATATTTATTTACACGTAAAGGGTGAGCCGCTGCTTCATCCTAAAATAGGCGATTTGTTAGACGTAAGCCATGAAAAAGGGTTTAAAGTTAATATTACAACAAATGGAACATTAATTAATAAAAAGAGAGAAAAATTACTAAATAAGCCTGCGCTAAGACAAATGAATTTCTCACTCCATAGCTTTGATGGCCATATTGGTTCTAAAGATAAGGAAGGGTATGTGAGAAGTATTCTTTCCTTTATTAAAGAAGCAACGAGCCAATCTGATATGATAGTTTCCCTGAGATTATGGAATCTCACTCAAGATAATACGACGAATTTGGAAAGAAAACGAAACAGAGAGTTGCTTGAAATTATCGAGAAAGAATTTGAGTTAGACTTCAAAATTGAAGAGAAGGTCACACCAGGAAGTGGTGTTAAACTAGCGGAACGCATCTTTATTAATCAAGATTACGAGTTTCAGTGGCCTGCATTACATGAGGAAGAAGATGATGGAAAGGGCTTTTGCTATGGTATGCGTAATCAAGCAGGTATTTTAGCAAACGGAACGGTTATTCCTTGTTGTTTAGATGGTGAGGGAGTTATTAACCTTGGTAACATTAATGATAATTCATTTTCTGATATTATCGAAATGGATAGAGCAAAAAATCTTGTAGAGGGTTTTTCACGAAGAGTGGCAGTAGAGGAACTCTGCAGAAAATGCGGATATCGTAAAAGATTTGGAAAATAGAGAGGCAATTGAGCAGGAGGTAGTGAGTTAGTTAGATAACTCACTACCTCCTTTAGATTTTATAGACTAAAAACAGGTGAATATATTTGGAAAAAATAATGTTTCCTGTATCCTCCAGCTCCAATTGATTAATAATAAAATCAATTGGAGCTGGAGGAGTGGAACACAATGACTGTCAGTGGATTAAAACAAACCTATCTTAAAGTATCTGGTATCAACTTATACTGTGAATACATATTGAATGATAAACCACCAATTCTTTTGATCCACGGCTTTGCATCCTCAACTTATACGTTTCGACGCATTGTACCTTTATTGCAAGAGCATTATTCTGTCGTTGCTGTTGACCTCCCTGGATTTGGGAAAAGCGAGAAATCGACTTCGTTTATATACAGTTTTCAAAATTATGCGAAGCTAATGTTAGAATGCATGGAACAGTTTGGATACTCTAATGCTCATATTGTTGCTCATTCGATGGGAGGTCAAATAGCGCTTTATATGGCCATGATGGCTCCTGAGAAAGTTAATAAATTAGTTTTATTATGTAGTTCTGGATATTTGAAACGGGCGAAAAAACCGCTCGTTTTCACTTCATATTTACCTTACTTTGAGAAGCTTGTTTATCATTATATTCAAAGAAGGGGTGTCATACATCATTTGAAAAATGTCTTTTTTGACCAAACATTAATCAATGATGAAATGATTCGAGAATTCGGTAAACCGCTGGATGATATGGGATTTTATAAGGCTTTAATCCGACTCCTGCGACATCGTGAGGGAGATTTACTGCCAAAACAGCTGAATGATATACAAGTGCCAACATTATTGATATGGGGCGAGGAAGACCGTGTTGTTCCAGTGGGGGTAGGAAAACGCCTTGTTAGTGATTTACCCGATGCACAGTTAATTACCTATGAAAAGACAGGACATTTAATTACAGAGGAACGTCCAGAGCTTGTTTTTAAGAATATCATGATGCATATAAACTGATAAAGGCAAGTTAATGTAAAAAAGGTGCTTGATTAAGCACCTTTTTTGTTAATTCATTAAGATAGTTTTTCTTTGGCTGCTTCATAGTAAGGGTCGCCAACCTCTAGAATAAATTGCAGAATGTCTTCTGCTGCTTTTGTATTGATAAAATTGCGTTGACTAACAATCATTTCATTTAGTTTCTCACCATTATTTTCAAGTAAACTTGTTAACGTATATTTAATTTCCTTTGGTTTTTTACAGACTACGCCTAAATTAAAGTTCTCTGCAAAGGTTGGATTATCCTCTTCCTGACCTGGCAATGCTCCCGTAATAATAAGTGGCGTATTGGTAGCTATTGCTTCAAACATGACGTTAGGACTTCCTCTAGTAAAGGCAATATCTGCTGAAAGCATGAGATCTTGGATGTTTTTCGTGAAACCATAAATCTCTACTCGATCACCATATTTGGCCTTAAGGGACATTTCCAGCTTGGTTTTTAGATTGAGATTTTTTCCAGCTACTATTTTAACGTTACAATCAAAATGGTTCAGTAAATTGTCAGCTATTTTCTTCATATTACCAACACCTTCACCACCGCTCATAATTAAGCATGTTAAAGATTGGCCTTTTTTATAAAATTTACGATGATTATAACTTTTAGGGAAAAATCGGGATCGGACAGGAAAACCGGAAACCTTTATTTTCTCATCTGGAATCCCAAATTCAATGCATTTATTTTGAGCTTCAGAGGTAGGGCTGATAATATAGTGTGCTCTTTTGTCTGCCCAAAGAGGAAAAATATTCACAAGATCAGCAATGAGAGTAAAGAAAGGAATATGAATATCCTGCTTTTCTAAAATATTTAAGATAGAACCATTAAAGTTAGGATGAACCGATAAAATCATGTCTGGTTTTACATCTTCCAGTAATTTTAGAAAATTATCTCTAATTAGTGATTCGATAAAATTGTCTACTAGATGGGGCTTCAATGCAGATAGTTTCCAAATCATTTTCCAAAGATTTTCAGAGTTTCTTGTGATAGGGCCATAGGATTGACCAATTTTTAAAAGCAACCGTTTACCGAGAGAAAATCCATCTACTACAAAAATTTTCACATCATTATGAGATTGAACTTTTTCACACAATGATTCTGTGATGCTTTTATGCCCATGTCCTGTAATATCAGAGGAGATTATCAGTAATGTCTTTTCCATAGAATCAGCCCTTCTTTAAGATTGCTGTATTTTTTAATTGTTTTATAACTTGCTTATATTGTTTCAAGGAGTACAGTGTACCGATAAAACAGTCTCTAATCTTGTGATCGGATGATACAGAAAGGATGGCAAGAATGGGAAAAAACTTATTGGTACGAAAACGCAGATCCTTCCAATAGACCAAATATCCATTCTTTCTTTTAAGAACAAATGGGTATGCATATTGGGTGCTAGAAAGAAAATCGGAAATAAGCGGGTGGCTTTTACTGTCTGTGACTATTTTTGGATATTCTATTTTCTTTACAAGAGAGTGATCGACCTTAAGACTGCCATTTGAGTAAACTCCAAATAAAAAGTCTTCTTTCGTCTCAATGATAACGTCCCAATGAAACAAGGAAATACGTGGGATTAATTTAATTCGAATAGAGTGATGAAAATGCAGATGCAACGTTCTCTTAATTAAAACCGTCGACAGAGTTCGAACAGCAAGATATAGAATAATAAAGATATAAATAATTAAAAACACTTTGCCCATTTCATAAAACGGCAGCAGGCAAAAGCCCAGCAAATGTACGAATAGGATAGTAGGATCTACTAATGGAATGGAGTCAAAGGCAATCCATTTTTTCGAGAAGGGCAGTAAAACTTGAGTTCCATGAACATTGAATAAATCAAAAAGCACATGCAAAATAACAGCTAAAAATGTCCATAAAAGTAAATGAAGAAAGGAAGATTCCGGGAAAAAGGCATAAATAATACCTGAAACAGCGAGACTCCATAATGGTAATGCTAGGAGAGAATGGGATAAGGAACGGTGATTTCGGATATAACTTCCTTTGCCCTTCATACGATAGATGAAGTCAAAGTCAGGAGCATTTGAACCAATTACTGTTCCAAACATAACAGCTTGTGACAGGGCAGGTTGATTAGCAATAACAGGATCAATATGAGCAAGGGCAGCTAATCCAAAACCCATAATAATGTGAGAACTTGTATCCATATAATCACTCCTTATCATTTTCAATATAAACCACTTTGTATATAGGTAAGTCCTCTTCATTATATTTGGTATGTGTTCCTTCATTCGTGATTTAATGTAAAGATTATGTAGAGATTCTTCTTTTTGATTTTTTCCATGGCAGGTAAATCATAAATGTTCGAACAATTATCTGACCTAAATTACTTTGGATAGGTTAACTTTTTTGAAATTTAAATTTATAGGGTTTATTGAAGTAAAGTGTTCTAATTTAGAAGCTTTATTTTTTTAATGTTCACCAAAGTGAATATTTAAAGCAAAAAATGAGTTAATATAGTAGAAATGAATTATTGGCTTATAACACACCTATGGTAAAATGAAACTATATTTTTACTTATATTTTTTGGAATACTCTAAATGTAAGGAGAATTTACCTATAATAGAATGTAATTAAAATAGTAATGATCAAACTATTTCTAAGTTCTATTTTTAATTTTAGTATTTTAATATTTGTAAGTGTCGTTTTTTTCTTAAATAAGAGTGTTAGAGGAGAAGTTATGAAGATAAAAATAGCCTGTTATGGTTCTTGTATTACTAGAGACAACTTTAATTCTAAATTAAACCCAGATTATAAAAGTATTTATGAATGTGTTGCAACTTCTGAGCACTCATCATTAATAAGTCTTGTAGCTCCAGAAGTAAAGTACGAGGATAATACCTTAGATCTTACTTTAAGTAATTTTGATTCTAGGAATAGAAATATTGTAATGAAGGATTTCGATAGGTCATTTTTAAATGATTTAGTAAAAACTCAGCCTGATTATTTAATTATGGATTTTTTCCCTGATGTTTTTTTTGGTGTTCTTTTTTCAGAGGATAAAATTATGACACATAATGATTGGTTATTTCTTAATACCACTTTTTATCAAGAACTTCCAAATAAATTTGTATTAAAACTAGTTAAGAATTCAAAGGATTATTTAAGTATCTGGATACCAGCTTTTGTGAATTTTATGAATTTCATGAAAACTAATGTGCCTAATTGTGAGATTATTATTAATAAAGCAAGGTTTAGTAATCGTATTTTAGATAATGATAGTATTCAGTACTTACCTTCTCTTGATAATCATAATGAAATTTGGAAAATACTAGATAACTATGTGATTTCAAAGTATGGACTAAGATATATTGAAATGGACCATTCTAAATATTATTTAGCTAAAAATCCAACTCTGGGTTGGAAAGTTTTTCATCTTCATTACTTAGATAATTATTACCAAGATTTTTTAAAAAATTTAAATCAAATGGTAATATAAATTTCAAGGAAATACTAAAATAAACAGAAATATGCGAAAAACAGGAAAAAGCTGAGGTTGCAATTCTTACTTGAGACCCCAGCTTTTTTAAGAGTAACCTAGGAAAGGACACAATTCATTTCTTAAACATAAAAACTACTTTCTACTAGCAAATCACACTAGCACTGTTTAAAATCAATCACCATCCGTCCTTGAATCTTACCATGCGCCATTTCCTCAAAGACATCCTGTACTTCCTCTAAGCAGCGAGATTGCACAATTGGAACTACTTTTCCTTCTGCTCCGAATTGGAACGCTTCTTCTAAATCTCTGCGTGTGCCAACTAATGATCCGACTACTTCTATCCCATCAAGTACAAGGCGTGGAATATTTAAGTCCATCTTCTCTGATGGCAGGCCGACTGCGACAACTTTACCACAGGCGCGGACTGCGTTGACGGCAGAGTTAAATGCTGTTTTTGAAACAGCTGTTACAACTGCTGCATATGCTCCACCGAGTTGTGCTTGAATGATTTTATCAGCATCCCCCTGTGTGACAGGATTGATTGTCATATCTGCTCCTATTTCTTTAGCTAATGTTAATTTATCATCATTAATATCTACTGCAATAACTTTTGCGTTAAATACATGTTTAGCATATTGGATAGCAAGATTTCCTAATCCGCCACAGCCATATATTACAATCCACTGACCAGCTTTTATGTCGGAAACTTTAATCGCTTTGTAGGTAGTAACACCTGCGCACGTGATGCTGCTAGCTTGTGCAGGGTCTAGTCCTTCAGGCACTTTAACTGCGTAATCGGCTGTTACGATGCACTGTTCAGCCATCCCTCCATCGACACTGTAGCCAGCGTTTTGGACGTTGCGGCAAAATGTTTCTCTGCCTGTTGTGCAGTATTCACATCTGCCGCAGGCTTTGAACATCCAGGCAATACTGACTCTATCGCCAATCTTTAAGCCAGTGACGTCATCTGCAATTTTTGATACAACTCCAATCCCTTCATGTCCAAGGATCCTGCCTTCCACATTACCAAAATCACCAGCAGCCACGTGCAGGTCAGTATGACATACTCCGCAGTATTCAACATCTACCAAGGCTTCACCAGATTTTAGCGGTCGCAATTCCTTTTCAATAATCTCAATGTTTGCTTTAGATTTTGGATTAACTACTACTGCTTTCATAAATGTGATTCACTCCTTTAGTGATTAAGAATATTACTAGTTTCCTTTAACCTTATTACGGGTTCATCATAACACGGAAATCCACCATAAAATTGTGAAATATTGAACAATTTATGAATTTATATTTTGTTTATATTTGCGATATAAGGAGTTTAGTATTGGTCTCTAAAATAAAGGTAAGCAAATGATAAAGGAGAGGAATAAATATGGAGAAAAAATTTAAATTGGCAGCAGCAGCTTTTTTAAGCTCAATTACTATTCTTACGGCATGCAGTGATACAACAAATAATGAAGCGAAATCAGACTCTGCAAAGACTCAGCAGACAGAACAGGAAAGTGTGGTCCAACAAACAAAAGGTCAAGAGATGGCCGATATACTAGGCAGCACAAATTGGCAGGGTACTCGTGTTTATGATAAAGATAATAATGATCTTACAAAGGAGAATGCTAACTTTATTGGCTTAGCAAAGTATGATTCAGTGACTGGACATTATGAATTTTTTAATGCCGAAACTGGTGAGACACGCGGTGATGAAGGCACGTTCTTTATGACAAATGATGGTGCAAAGCGTATACTTATTTCCAGTACAATGAATTATCAGGCAGTTGTTGATATAACAGAATTGGAAGCGGATATCTTTACTTATAAACGCATGGGGAAAGATGCGGATAACAATGATATAGAAGTTTTTGTTGAGCATATACCGTATGATGAAAATGAGCTAACCTTCACAACACCAGCGCAAAATTTAACGGCTTCTACAGGGGATATTGTTACAGAGGAAGATGGAGATAATATTCTTGGCAGTACGTTATGGCAAGGTACAAAGGCTGTTGATGAAGAAGGCAATGATGTTACTATGTATAATGAAAACTTTATCAGCTTAGCAAAGTTTGATAAATATACAAATCAATATGAATTTTTTAATCTGGAAACAGGGGAAAGCCGCGGCGATTTTGGTTACTTTGATGTAACCAATGATAATAAAATCCGTGCACATGTTTCAATCGGTGAAAATAAATATGGTGCAGCGTTAGAGCTTACTGAGTTGAATGAAAATAGATTTACTTATAAACGTGTCGGGAAGGATGCTGAAGGAAAAGACATTACCATTTTTGTAGAGCATGAACCATATAAAGGAGAATCAAAACCGTCCTTTAGCTTTTAAGAAAGCATTGACTATCTCCTTTATAAATGGAGAAGGGAATCAAGATGACCATTAAAAATCGGTTTTTAATTTCATATATTGGCGGTATTGTGATTGCGAGTATCTCTATTCTCGCAATCCTATGTATTTTGTTTTATGTAACGACAGGTACTGTTCCGACACCGAAAACATGGTATCAAACCTTTACGAAGCAGCGCTCCTTGAGTCCGGAAGAGGAGCTTGCTTACGTTGAGCTGCGCAATATTGCAAAAACAGATCCAGACCAGCTTTTAGTAGAAGATGTGCAAAGATATTTCCAAGATATTGAGAAAAAGTCACTCGGTGTTGTCATACGCCATGATAAGGATATTTTGTATTATTCCAAAGGCTTAGTTGAAAAATCGCTAGTTGTTCATTTTCCAGTTTTTGATGCAAATAATATTGAAACAAAAGGAACAATAGATAACGCAGGAAGATTATATCGTTTTATTAAGTTTGATTTTTATTATAGTGATCAGACAAAGGGAAGTATTCTCGTGTTAAAAAAGGAAAATAATCTATTAGAGTTTTTTACTAAATGGGGAATTGCTATTATTATCATTATCCTACTTGCATCATTTGGAGCTGTGCTGTTTTTGAATCAGCTATTACGCAGGACTATTATTAAGCCTTTAGAAAATTTAGGACAGTTCATGTCTGAGCTGCGCGAGGAAAACTTAATAATTGAAACACCAGCCTTACCGGAGAGTACTGCAAAGGAAGTGCAGCAGCTGAAAGAAAATTTTGAGAGTATGCGCGCAACACTTTTAGCCTCTAAAAAGGAAAAGCAAGGTCTTGAAAATAATCGAAAAGAATTAATTGCGAGTATATCTCATGATTTAAAAACTCCGATTACATCTATTATCGGTTATATAGAAGGCTTGCGAGAGGGGTTTGCTGATACTCCTGAAAAGCAGGAAAAGTATTTGAGAACAATTCATTCTAAATCACTTGCTTTGAATCAGTTAATAGAAGAGCTCTTTCTGTACTCCAAGCTTGATGCAGAAGCAGTTCCTTTCCAATTTGAACGTATTCAGCTTTCCGATTTTCTTGTGCATATGGCAGAAGAGTTTCAATTATACAACCAAGATGTTAAGTTCCAGATAAATGCGGCTGATGAGGTATATGTTTCTATTGACCGTATGCAAATGAATCGGGCATTTAATAATCTATTTGAAAACAGCTTAAAGTTTAAGAAGCTAGCAGAGCCATTATCTATAACAATAGAAGCATTGGCAGCTGCTGATAATGTTGAGGTATATGTCACAGATAATGGACAGGGAATTGCAGATTTTCAGCTTCCTTATGTATTTAACCATTTTTACCGTGGAGAAGCAGCGCGTACAACGACGACAGGAGGCAGCGGCTTAGGGCTTGCTATCGTTAAGCAAATCGTCGATAAACACCATGGAAAAGTGCAGATTCAAAGTAAGTTGCAATTAGGCACGACTGTAACAATAATATTGGCAAGGGCTTAAAGGGAGGTGTCTATCATGCTGTCACCAAGAGTATTAATTATTGAAGATGATATTAGTATTGCTGAGCTGCAAAGAGATTATTTAGAGATACATCAAATGGAGGCTGAGATTGCAGTAGATGGTTTAGAAGGTGTAAATCGGGCATTAAATGAACCCTTTGACTTAATTGTTATTGACTTGATGCTGCCTTCTTTGGATGGTTTTGAAATCTGCCGGCGGATTCGTGAAAAGAAAAATATTCCTCTTATGATTGTTTCGGCGAAAAAGGAAGATATTGATAAAATAAGGGGACTCGGCTTAGGTGCAGATGATTATATGACCAAACCATTCAGCCCGAGTGAGCTCGTTGCACGTGTACAGGCCCATATAAAACGGTTTAAGCAGCTGACAGGTGCTGGATATTCACAGGATATTCTAGAAATGAAGGATATTCTAGTCGATAAAGGTGCACGTAAAGTATTTATTTTAGGACAGGAGTTTATTTTTCCTACGAAGGAATTTGATTTACTTGTGTTCTTTATGGAGCATCCAAACCGCGTATGGACAAAGGAGCAGCTTTTCAGGCAAGTTTGGTATATGGATGATTTAGATGGTGATGTATTTACAGTTGTAGTTCATGTTGGGCGTATTCGAGAAAAATTAAAAAAAGGGAAATTATCAGAGTTGCCGATAGAGACTATTTGGGGAAGTGGTTATCGCTTTAATAGCTAGCAGAAATGTTTCACATGAAACATTTTAACTTCTATTAGTGCTTAGTTTCATTAAACAGCTTGGTTAAAATGAGTTCGGTATATATCGAACTCATTTTTTTTGTTTAGAGGAGGTAGCTAAGTGCGATCCTTTTTCTCATAAAATCTCCCATCTTAATTTAGTACTTATAAAACAGCTCAAAACATATTCTTATAAAAGAAAATGGGGGGAGGTCAAAGCAGTTGAAAAAAGTTAAAGTTGGTTTACGCCCGATTGTAAGTAAGATAAATTTGCCCACTGTAATGAAAACAGCTGTACTTCCAGGTGATTCTGTTGAAAGTTTATTTATTGCAACCCAGGTAGGAGAAATCTTTTATGTGGGTAACGGGAGGATTAACACTTTTTTAGATATTCGCCCGCTCATCATACAATTAGGCACTAGTGGCGGATATGATGAAAGAGGATTGCTTGGGCTAGCTTTTCATCCTAATTTTAGGTATAACGGTTTGTTTTACCTTCATTATTCTGCAGCTGGAACACAGGGGCCAGGTGTTCAACTAGAAGATTTTAAACCTGACCCATGCAAGCCTGAAACTTTAAAGTTAAGGTGGACGAATCGAGAATCTCAGTATGACCATATAGATAAGGTAGAAGAATGGGGTTTACAATCTAGTCGCCAACCTAAAAAAAGACGGACATTGCTTAACTTAAGAAGGCCTTTTTCAAATCATAATGGTGTCAACAGCTTAAACTTTTCACCTGAAACAGGCAAACTTATTTTAACAACTGGGGATGGTGGATCAGGTTATGAACCATATAATTTAAGTCAAGATGATATGGAAATCGCCGGTAAAATTATTGAAATGGATATAAATAAGTATACATCTACCAATAATCAACCTGTCGTTACTCGTTTTCATGAACTGCCTTCAGACATTCAGGAGATGCTCACTGTTATGGCAAAAGGAGTTCGAAATATAACAGGTATTTCATTTCAAAGTTATTATCATCAGTTTATTAAATATGCAGGAAATGTCGGACAAGATTTGGTAGAGTCTATTTTTGCATTTGTCCATTATAAGCCAATAGCGGTTACTCAGCTTGTTAAAGCTTATGATAGAAATATCAAATCAAGCCAAAAAGGACTGATAAATTTCGGCTGGCGGGGTTGGGAAGGAGATTTTCCTACATCCATTATAAGAGATTGTACGATTAACCCAGAAACTAAGGAGCAAATATGGAGCTTTTATAAGGAAGCTGTGACACTCTCAGGGAGTCGACTTCCGCCTTTAACCAGTTACTTTCATCAAGACCCTAGACCGGATAAATTTAGTGGAACAGCACTAACTGGAGTTCAGCCATACTTAGGAAATGAAATTCCTAGTTTAACGGGAAGAGTTATCTTTACTGATGTTATGCGGAAGAACTCTGCACGTAAAAGAGGTGCTTTAGCATATACAAGTGCAAGACCAGATGGGAAACAAAATGACTTTCACGTGATTGATATTAATTATGACTTTGGGCCGCAGTCAGCATACTATGTTAGCTTAGGATCAAATCTAAATCAAACTACCTTATATTTAGGGGTATATGGGTCTATGAAGGTAGCTGATTATAACCAAGGCACTGTTTTTGAAATAATTCCATAACCTTATATAGCTAGCTAGCAAACACTTTTAATCGTTTAAAAATAATTAAGGCAATTTCGACCCATATCCAGCTGTAAAGGAAGCAACAGAAAAAAATAAGGCCAATAGTAAGATAGGAAAGGGAGTTTGAGAAGGCTGGCCCTAGAATAGGATAGTGCAGTAAAAACAACAGAGTGCTTATGCCTAGCATTAAAGACAAAGTTCCAGCAGCAATAATACTTAATCTGTGTTTAAAGAAGTAAAAGGCTGCCCCAATGCCAAGCCCTAATAATCCTGTTGTAAAAGGAAATACAATCAGTTCTGTTGGCTGAAGGATGAATAGCAATAAAATTGTTTGAAAATAAGCCAGAATTCCAAATGGAGTAGAAAGCATCGAATATAACAGAATAGGTGCTGTGGCAAGGGGGCTTAAAAGATAGCCTATTCCGGGAATAAAGCCGCCCGCAGATTGGAGAACAGCTGCTATACAAGCAAAAATCGCTCCTAAAATAAGCTTTTTCGTCTTTTTATAGGTTTTAAATGTTTTTTGAGCTAAACGAACTTCATTAGAAACAGGTTTGAAATGGTACACAATTTCACCTCATTTTATATTCGTCTATACATTATATAGAAGAGGTGAATTTAATATTAATAAACGAAACTAAAAGGAGACATTTGCCTCCTTTTAGTTTCGTTATTTTAGGAGATATATTTTATCGTACAGACTCTATTGTCATCAAACACCATAGACTGTAGGAACGAAGTAAAAACGGGATATATAAGGAATCGCCAAGCTGAAAAGAGGGATATTATGTATCATTATTATAGGACTGGGGTTAATCAGCCGGAAGTTGTTTCCTTTGCACGTGGTGATGTTAATGGGGATGGAATGCCTGATAATGTCTATTTAACTGGAACGAAGACAGCAGACAGTCCATTTATTCAAAATATTACGCTTCATGTTCAAGATGGAAGAACTGGCCATGTAATAAGTGTTTCCCTACGTGAAAATGCAGGCTACAATCCTGTGTTATTTTTAGGAGATTTCACTGGAGATGGCATCGACGATATTTTTATAAGTATTGCCACCGGCGGCAGCGGTGGAATTATGTATCATTATATATATTCTTTGGAAGGGAATACTGCAAAACTGTTATTTGATTTCAATGTCTATAATGAACAATACCAGTACGAGGTTACGTATTTAGATCATTATAAAGTGAAGATTTTCAGCAAGTTTAATAATCAAAATTATATAATCGATATCTCAACAAGAGATGCAGATTATTTAAATGAAATTTATGATCCTAATGGTAAATTGAAGAGTCCTATCACTGGTTTTGTAAATCCTTTAAGCGGTTTGTATCCTGTAGATTTTGATTTAAATAATGTTTATGAACTATTAGCCTATCAAAAGGTCGCAGGCAGATATAATGCCGATTCTTTAGGTTATGTGCTGAATACTTTAGGCTGGTCAAATAATAGATTTGCGCTGCAAAATCAGTATGTTGCTATTCTGGGCTACTAGTAAAATACTTTCCCAACAATAGTAGTACTTTTCTGCCTTTAATCTTTAAGATTAGCACTCATTTAGTCAAAGGATAAAAAAAATTTAGGAGTAATACAGTTCATCTATTTACTTAGTATTATTTGTAATATAATATAGGATATTAAAAAAGTATAAGATTTAAGTAGTAAGGAAGGCATTAAATGAATAATTTAAAAGGAATTTATAACTTTTCACCCTATATATATTATAGTAATGAACAGCTGATGAAAGACTGTTGTCTTATACCTTATATGTTTCACAAATATCTGGGTTACAATGCTGTGATAGTTACAGCAAAAAAGGAAGAGTATACCTACCTAGAACGGTTAGAGGGCTTGAAAATGGAAATACTGGGTACCCCAATTGATATAACCGAATGGGTGGAATTTTGCTGTGATTACATTTCTGAGAATTATAAAAAGATAGATGTTATGTTTTGCTTTGGAGCATATCCTTCACATAGTAAGATGGTTTCTCATTATAAAAGTCTTCGACCTGATGGTAAGGTTATCTTGAAATTAGATGCTAATATTTACTGGGAAGACAGAATTCCATTTCGGGATAGTAATTATAAATCATTCCTTGGTAATTGTGATGTAATAACTGTTGAATCTAAAAAGTTAAAGCAGCATTTATCTAGAAAGTGGCCATATAAAATTGATTATATACCTAATGGTACTCCTGGTATTAAAAGGAGAACAATCGATTACTTGGAAAAAGAAAATACTATTTTGACGGTTGGAAGAATAGGAACAAATCAAAAGGCAAATGAGATTTTATTGGAATCTTTTAGACGAATAGCTAGTTCTCTTCCACAATGGAAAGTAAAGTTAATAGGAAACATTGAGGATTCTTTTAAACCATTTATTGAGAATTTTTTCAAAAGATATCCATTCTTAAAAGAGAGAATTATCTTTACAGGAAAGATACTAGATAAAGATGTTCTTGAGGATGAATATAGAAAAGCTAAGATATTTGCTTTGACATCAATTTTTGAAGGAGGTACACCTAACGTTTGGGTAGAGGCTGCGAGGAATGGCTGTTATATTATTTGTAGTGACATTGATGCTGTGAATGAGGCAACTAATTGGGGGCAGTGTGGTAAAAGCTTTGAAATTAATAATATAATGCAATTATCAAATGTTCTTTTAGAAGTTTGCAATGATGAAAGTTACTTTGAAAGAGGTTGTTTTGATATTCAGGAGTATCAAGATAGATTTTTTAATTATGAAAAAATGGTATATAAGCTTGATAACCTTTTAAATATGCCAGTAGGGGAAATAATATATGGAAAAAAGTAAAGAAATAACCCTTTTTGATAGAAAAATAACCCTTTCTAACAATAAGTTATTATTCGAGGGGGATATTGTCTATGATTTTGAAGATAGATATCAAAATATATCTTCTTTAGCTGTAGAAAAACAAATTCAAATCTTCTATCAATTAATTGAATTAATAAATGGTGTTAATGTATCAAGTATTATTAAAGCAGAAACTATTTTAATACTTTCCCAAATATTTAAGAATTTATCAAGTACGAACAAAAAATCATCGTTACTAACTATCGGAGGAAGTGTTTTCAGCAAAACCTATGCTGAAATAATTACCTTTTTCGGAAGTGAAAATAAACTTTACGAAGTTTTTCAAAGTAAAGAATCGGTTGAACATCCATTGGAGAATATAATTCCACTTTTTATAGGTGAAGATTTTAATATGGATTTTCTTGCTGAGAACTATTTTTCATTTATTTTAATAAATGTTGATTCCGTTAGTAAATCAGTAGAAACGGTAATTTCCGAATGCAATAGATTAATAAGTAAGCATGGCAATATAATTTGTTATGGATCCAATTTGTATGATTTAGAAAAAATAAGCTCCTATTTAAATAATAATGCTGTTGTCTATCAAATAGATAACGAGAGATTCCTCATTAATATTAACATGTGTGGAAATAAACTATTTGAAAGTAATGTTAAAGAACGAATTGTTAAACTTATAGAGCTGAGACATTCTGAACTATTTCCTAAGCTAGAATTTGTTATGTCTGAACGTCCAATTTCAAAAAATGATGAGTGGTATACCATAATCGATAATGCCATTTATCTTATTGCAGAAATAGAAACAATAATATCCGAAAATCATATGTTATTTGACAATAACGACTTAAAATTTCAAACAAATGAAGTGAAAAATGCTCTGTTAGATATTAAATACGAAGCATTTTTAAATAGAAGACATTATGACTTCTTTCAATCTAACTTATTTGATTGTTATAACAGTTGGATTGAGAATTTAAAGAATATGTAACAGTAGAGGTAAGTTGCTTTAATTCTAAAATCGTAGATATTATTTTCTTTTACTTTTATAACAATATAATACATGAATTATATTTTCTTCTTTAAGAATACTACAACAAAAAATAATAAGCTTAGCTGGGCTTATTATTTTTTCATCATTACATTAGCAGCTGAGCAGGTGGTATTGGATTTGATATGTTTATGGCCAGCAATTTCTATCTGGATATTAGAGAAATAGAAGCAATAACGTAATTTATTTTAGCCGTTGCCATTCTGCTTGAAATGGTAGCAATTCGATTAAAGAGAAAGCTGAAGGTTAATGGGTAAAACTAAAAAGTGCCGTACAAGAGAAGCTAGAATAGCTTTTCTTTTTGTTTGTTCCAAAATAAAAATAAACAGCCGCAACAACGGCCGTTTCCTGATTTTACTGAATTCCAGATCGAATAAATCGTTCCCGATTTCTCCCATAAGCCTCTTTACATAACCGCTTGACCTCCGCATAATTCTCGGCACAAACCGCTTCATAAATAGCCTTGTTTAGTAGATTGGCAGAGTAATGTTTTTGATGAGGTGTCAGCTTCCAATTGATAATGCCGAAATGAATAAGCTTATCCTTAACAGAATCCATGATTTGCAGCATTCTGTGGTTATTAGCTGAAGTGATCATACTTCGTGTGAACATCATGGATGAGTGCACATAGGAAGGATAATCATCTCTTTCTTCCGCTTCAAGTTGCTGATCTAAATGGGTTTTTAATTCTTCTATATTAAAGGTGAGGCCTTTTTCCTTAACGGAATCCACGGAAAACTCTTCTAAAAATAGGAATACTTCCATTACATCTAACATTTCTTTGAAAGATATTTCTTTTACGAAAATGCCCCTGTTTTTTAGTGAGGAGACGAACCCTTCTGTTTCTAAACGGGAGATGGCACTTCTAATAGGTGTCCGGCTCATGTTCAGCAGTTCAGCTAGTTCATTTTCTGATAAAAGGGATCCAGGCATATAAATACCAGTCATAATGTTTTCCCTGATTTTGTTGTAGGCGATGTCAACTAAGGAGGACATATTTCCATTTCCTTTCAAAATAGGATTGCACACTTATCTTACCTGATACTTTATGCAACCGCAACAAACAAAAGCTAAGTGATTTACTTACATTAACTTAATAGTTCGTTAATATGGACTTTACGTTAAGGCGTTATTCTATTATTGCATTCAAGTTGTATACAAGTTGCATTCAAAGGAGGTTTTCTTTCCGGTTTTTTGAAGTGATGTTCTTAGTCCTTATAAAAATAAAGATGTGGCCATACAGGAAAAAAATCGATAATTTCAGGAGGAAATGATGAAAAAACTTCTTTCATTTTTAGTGTTCATGCTTATCATATCGGGGATTTTAGCTGGCTGTGGGACAAGCAGTTCGTCAGGTTCTGCAAAAAAGGATAAGTTTGTTATTGCTTATCTGCCACAGGAGTCTGATGAACAAATGCAAAAAACATACAGTAATTTTGAAAAGGAACTCTCTGAAAAAATTGGCGTTAAAGTGGAGGCTTATCAGGCCAACAGCTATAATGCTGCAATCGAAGCGATGAAGAATAATAAAGCAGATATGGCTATGTTTGGTCCGTTCTCCTACATAGTTGCGGAGGAAAGAGCAGATGCAGAGCTTATTGCTAATCTAAATAATCCAGAATTAGAAGGACAGGCGCCATCTGTTATTGTTGTTCCTAAAGATTCAGACATTCAAACAATTGCCGATTTGGAAGGCAAAACAATTGGATTTGCTGATCCAGTATCCACAACAGGGCATTTGCTTCCTAAATCAACGATTGTTAAAGAGCTGGGCATTGGTGTAGAGGAACTGGAAAAAAGTTTCTTTAAAAGCGTGCAATTCGCTGGAGGACATGATAAGGCCCTTATAGGTGTTGTGCGCGGCCAATATGATGCTGCCGGGGTTTCTGCGATGATGCCGGCAATGCTTGAGGAAAAAGGAATAATTGAAAAAGGTTCCTACCGTGTTATTGCAGAGTCTGAAGCAATTCCTGTTGGAGCACCATTTGCAGTAAGAAGCGGCTTAGATCAAGAAATGAAAGACAATATTAAAGAGTTTTTATTGAGCTACGATGATCCGCAGTATTTTAAAAATATTTTGGGTACGGAAAATGCAAAGTTTATGGAAGCATCTGATAGTGATTATGACCAATTGCGTGATATAGCTGAAATGCTTAACTTAAGTCCTGAGCAACTATTGGAAAGCTAAGGAGGAACTGATATGCCAGCACACAATAACCCTGCGCTGAAAACAGCTGAAATGCGCAAAATGAAAGGGACATTGTCCCTTATATTCTTCGCCATCCTGATTGCTTTTTCCGTTTGGTTTGTAGAAATGGATATATTTGAGCTAATCCAAAGCATCCCTTTATTTTTTCAGTTTTTATTTACAGATTTTTTTCCACCGAATATTAGTGATCTGAGCACATACCTTGGTCCTGTTGTCGATACACTTATTTTTGCGGTAGTGACAACATGTTTGTCTTCCGTACTGGGCATTGTCATTGGATTTTGTATGGCGCACAATACGACGCCGCATTCAGCTGTTCGGCTGTTTTTCAGAGGGATAATTGCCTTTTTAAGAAATATTCCCTTCTTAGTATGGGCATCTATTTTGGTAGTAATATTTGGGGTTGGAACAATGCCAGGGCTGTTTGCGCTAGTCTTGTTTGGGACAAGCTTTTTATCCCGTGTCTATGCAGAATCGATTGAAGAGCTGAACAAGGAAGGCATCGAGGCTCTTGATGCTTGTGGTGCTTCCTATTTCCAAAAGATTAAACATGGAATTATTCCGCAGTTCCTGCCGGGCTTTTATTCATGGACGCTGTTTATGTTCGAAATTAACATCCGCGCTTCCGCCATTCTTGGGCTGGTAGGAGCAGGGGGAATGGGAAGCATCTTAAAGCAAACGATGGATTTGTTTCAATATGGCAAAACCTCTACCGTCATTGCCATAATGGTCATCCTGATTTTAATGGTCGAGTTTGTAACAAACCGGGTAAGGGAGAGATTAATTTAACATGTCAAAAAGCCAAATGCCGATCCCTAATACATTAGTAATGAAAGAAAGTATGCTAACGAAGAAAAAAATACCAATAGCACATAAACAGACTAAGAGGCAGCAACAATACTTTTTCACAACAGTCGGTATCCTATTTATTGTTTGTGTTTTTCAGATAGATATAAGCTTCTCCCAGTTTCAAGAGGGAGTAGCAAGAATTCCATCTGTTCTGTCTATGATGCTGCAAATGTCTTTTGCCGAATTTCCTGAGCTGGCAAGTGAAATGGTAGTTTCCTTAGTAACAGCCTTTTTAAGTCTTGTTCTTAGTATTATCTTTGCAGCTGTACTTGCATTTCTCGCAGCAAGAAACACTACTCCGAACAGATACTTTGGAATGCTGCTCCGTTTCCTCTTTATGGTTATCCGTGCTATCCCAGCAACTGTGTGGGTCTTAATTGCTGTAGCCAGCATTGGGTTTGGAACGATGGCAGGTGTGTTAGGTCTTATTTTTCCAACCTGCTCTTATTTAGTGAAATCCTTTTCTGCTCAAATTGAAGAAGTGGGCCAAGAAACAATTGAAGCACTGCAATCAGTTGGGGCAACATGGTGGCATATTGTTTTTAGAGGCTTAATTCCTACACTTCTCACTAGCTTTCTGGCTATTACAGCCTTTCGATTTGAAATGAATGTAGCTGAATCTGTTATTTTGGGAATGGTTGGTGCTGGCGGTATAGGACTATTAATTCAAGGATATATATCCTTCTATGATTTCAGCAGTCTAAGCTTAGGAATAGTAATGGTCTTTATCACAATGTTTATGCTTGAATTCATGACAACTCAAATTCGCAAGCGCATGTCTAATTAGGAGGAATATGATGGAAACCATCCTTAAAATTACGAATCTAGCAAAAACATATAATGGCGGCACATTAGCGTTAAAAGATATTAATCTTGAGGTGAAAAAAGGGGAATTTATAGCCGTAATTGGACCAAGCGGTGCTGGAAAATCAACTTTACTGCGCAGTATCAATCGTTTAATTGAACCGACAGAAGGGACGATTGAGTTCCATAATCAGCATATTGAAAAAGTAAATAAAAATGAATTGAGAAAAATCAGATCAAAAATGGGCATGATTTTTCAACATTATAACCTGATTTACCGATCAAGTGTCCTCGAAAATGTTCTTCATGGCCGATTAGGATATATGGGTTCACTGGCAGGAGTCTTTAACCGCTATAAGGAAGCGGATAAAAGGGAGGCAATCATGCTCCTTGAAAAGGTAGGATTAGAAGCTGAAATTTACAAGCGGGCGGACGAGCTGTCAGGTGGCCAAAAACAGCGCGTTGGCGTATGCCGTGCTTTAGCGCAAAATCCTGAGCTTATCTTGGCAGATGAGCCAATCGCTTCCCTAGATCCTAAATCATCAACTGTTGTGATGGACGCTATTTATAAAAACTGTAAGGAGCAAGGAATTGCCTGCTTAGTAAACCTCCATCAAGTCGATGTGGCCAAAAGATATGCAACTAGAATTGTAGCAGTAAAAGCAGGCACCATTATCTTTGATGGAGAGGCAAGTGAATTAACAGATGCAATGATTAAATACCTTTATGAAGGAAAAGAGCAAGAGATGTTGGAGCAAGCCAATTAAGCTAAAAGAAGGGGTGTAGTTGTAAATGGAGAAACAAGGAGTAACAGCAAGTCCAAAAAGCAGAATTATTCCATTTGAAGGAATCCGCAATTTTCGCGATATGGGTGGATATAAAACCACGGATGGAAGAACAGTTAAATATGGAGTGTTTTACCGTTCAGCCGAATTGACGGGAATGACGGAAAGAGATAAAGAGATTTTCAGCACACTGGGAATAAAGTATATATTTGATTATCGTGATGATGGGGAAGCTTCCGTCAAACCAGATCCTGTTATAGAGGGAATCATAAACGAGAGAATTCCTGCAATTGCTGGAGAAGTACAGGGGCTTGTTCAATCAATGGAGGATATAGTAAAAAGTGAATTATTTAAAAATATAAATATAACTGGATTAGCTGAAATGTACGGAAAAATGACCTTAAATAATTCTTCCTACAAAAGATTGTTCGAAGTTATCCAAAACCCTGAAAATCTAGGGATTGTTCATCATTGTGCAGCAGGCAAGGACAGGACTGGGGTAGGAGCTGCTTTGATTTTATCAGCATTGGGTGTTCCTAAAGAAACAATCATAGAGGATTACTTAATTACAAACGAAACCATGCGAGAATTCCAGGAAATAATCAAAGCAGAGCTGTCTGGACAGCTGACAGAGGAAGAACTCTTGTTGTTTGATGTAATGATGGCGGCGAAAGAAGAATATTTACAAGCAGTATTTACGGTTATTGAGGATACTTATGGAAACATGGACATTTACTTTGAGAAGGAATTGAACTTGACTGCAGCAGACCGAGTAGCACTGCAAAATCTATGGTTAGAATAAGAGTTTCTGAAAAAAGGCGCTTTAAAAGGGCCTTTTTTTGTTGATTAGTTATTCTGTCTTAGCAGTCTTAAGTCCGTTTGTCCTAATCCCTAAAATATGACAATACTCGATATTGAAATAAAAAATGAAAACGTTTACTATAAGGTAGTATATACATGTAATAGCAATAATTACTGAAGGAGGCTGAAATGAAATGAATGCAATTACGATTGTAATTGGGACGATGTGTTTCTTAATGATTGCGTATCGTTTATATGGTACTTTCATGGCGGTTAAGGTAATGAAGCTAAAGGAAATGGAAGAAAGAAAAAAGACTCCTGCTCATGAGCTCAATGATGGGAAGGATTATGTGCCGACAAATAAGTGGGTTACCTTTGGGCACCATTTTGCGGCAATTGCGGCAGCTGGCCCCCTTGTTGGTCCCATTTTGGCTGCTCAATTTGGTTACTTGCCAGGACTGCTTTGGCTGTTAATTGGGGCAGTTATCGGGGGAGCGGTTCATGATGCAGTTGTGCTTATGGCCTCCATGCGTAAGCAAGGAAAGTCTTTGTCCGAGGTTGCCAAAGAGGAGCTAGGTCCAGTTGCCGGCTTCTGTACAGGACTTGCCATGCTGTTCATTATTACAATTACGATGGCAGGTCTTTCAATGGTTGTCCTTCATGCTCTTGAGAGAAATCCGTGGGGAACATTTGCAGTAGGTATCACTATTCCGATTGCGATGGGTGTTGGTTTATTTTATAAAAAGACAGGAAATTTAAAGCTGGCCAGCACAGTGGGCTTTATTCTCCTTATGATCGGTGTTTTTATCGGTCCCTCTATCCAAGAGACTGCATTAGGAGAGTTCTTGACATTCGACTCAAAAACATTGGCAATCATCCTGCCGATTTATGCTTTTTTTGCAGCTGCTCTGCCAGTATGGCTGCTGTTGGCTCCAAGGGATTATTTAAGCAGCTTTATGAAAATTGGTGTTTTTATCGCTTTAATTATCGGTGTGTTCATTATAAATCCAGATGTACAAATGCCTGCCTTTACTGAATTTATTCACGGCGGCGGTCCAATCATTGCAGGACCTGTTTGGCCGTTTATTTCTATCACCATTGCTTGTGGTGCCATATCCGGTTTCCATGCCTTCGTAGGTTCTGGAACGACTCCGAAAATGCTTGATCGCTGGCAGGATATAAAAATAGTCGGGTTCGGCGGCATGCTTGTTGAATGCTTAGTAGCAATTATGGCTTTGATTGCAGCCGTTTCCCTGCATCCAGGAGATTATTTTGCCATTAACTCAACACCAGAGGTTTTTAAAACATTAGGAATGTCTGCCGTTCATTTGCCAGAATTGAGCCAGGAAATTGGTCTGGATTTGGAAGGCAGAACGGGAGGGGCTGTTTCGTTAGCTGTCGGAATGACCTATATTTTCACCAGCATTCCTTGGTTTGATAATTTAGCACCGCACTTTTTCCAATTTGTTATTATGTTTGAAGCGGTATTCATTTTAACCGCTATTGATGCTGGTACTCGTGTGGCCCGCTATTTAATTCAAGACTTTTTCGGTGAAGTTTATAAGCCGCTGAAAAGGGTCGATTGGATGCCTGGAAATATCTTTGCCAGTGCATTAGCATGTGTAGCTTGGGGGTACTTATTGTATTCAGGGGATATCGGTTCTGTTTGGGCATTATTTGGTGTGTCTAACCAGCTGATGGCATCAATTGGCTTAATTGTTGGAGCTACTGTTATCTTGAAAATAGCTGATAAACGCTCTTATATGCTTACATGTCTTATCCCGCTTGCTTATCTTTTTGCTACAGTAAATGTGGCAGGCTACTGGATGATTACTAATGTCTATTTGAATCCAGAAGCGGCTGGTTATAATGTCGTCAACGGTGTTTTGTCGATTATTATGCTTATTCTCGGAATTATAATTGTAGTGGCAGCCATTAAGAAGTGGGTGGAAATTTGGAAGACTCCAAGTTTAAGAGGAGATAAATACCTTTCTGCTTAATTTAGAGGAGAGCCTGCATTCATTTAAGCAGGCTCTCTTCATTTTATTTGGCTAGTTTAAATTAATTGCTGAAGAAAAGTCATTCTGTTATTATTTAGATGTCTATTATTTAGATATCTAAATAATAATACGGAGGCAGTTAATCTCCGCTGTTAAAGAAGATTAGAAATAATATTTAGATGTCTAAATAAAAAACGAATGACAGTTAGGAGTGTATATAAAGATGGGAAGATTAGAAAATAAAGTAGCAATCATCACTGGTGGAGCATCAGGCATTGGTGAATGCATGGTCGATTTATTCCAGCAAGAAGGTGCGGTGGTAATTGCTGCAGATATTAATGAGGCAGCACTAGAAAAGGTAAGCCAAAAGGAAAATGTGTATGGGCTGAAATTAAATGTAGCTTCCGATGAAAATTGGCAAGCGTTGGTGAAAGAAGTGATAACCAAGTTTGGAAAGATTGATATTCTCGTAAATAATGCGGGTATTTCTTCTGAAAAAATGTATAAGGATATTAATTTTGAAGACTGGCATAAAATGCTTTCCATTAATGGATATGGTCCTTTTGCAGGGATTAAGCATGTTGCTCCATACATGGCAGCTCAAAAGAAAGGTTCTATTATCAATATCTCATCCTATACAGCTCAAATTGGTCAAGGCTTTAATCATTATTCTGCATCTAAAGGGGCAGTTCGTGCTTTCTCTAAAGCAGCGGCTACAACCTTTGGACATGATGGTGTACGTGTAAATGCACTTTTTCCGGGCATCATTGAAACACCAATGACACAGTCCTTGAGCACTTCTAGAGAATTGCTTGACCGATTAATCCAGGCAACACCTCTTCAACGGCTGGGACAGCCTAACGATATCGCGAAAGCCGCATTGTTCTTTGCCTCAGACGACTCGGATTACATTACAGGTGCAGAATTAGTGATTGACGGTGGATTCTCAGCTCAGTAGTAATGTATGATAAGAGAGCTCCTGAATAAATTCAGGAGCTTTTACACTTATCGAAAGCAGGGATATGATTGATGGAAGAACAAACTATTTTCGAGATTATTCATAACATGGACAAGGTTACAAATAATTTAATCATTCAGTGGAATAAAATGTTTAATGAGGATCTTGGCATATCCCATATTCTTGTTCTCAGCCATCTGGAGAAAAAGGGAAATAGCCGTCCATCTGATATTGCGAAGGCTCTAGGTTTGACTCCGCCCACCTTGACACATTTATCAGAAAAACTAGTGCACAAAGGATTGGCCATAAGAATTGTAGATGAAACGGATCGCCGAATCATTTATTTAGGAATTACAGATAAAGGCAGTGAGATAGTAGTTAAAGCCCACCAAGAAGGGCAAATGCTCCGCCGAAACTTGTTTGAAAAACTGACAGAAGAAGAACGATTACAGATGTTAAAGATATTTGAGAAGCTGAATGACGCACAAGCTTAGAGAAAGGGAAAAGACGAATAAAAGTCAATTATTCGTCTGCTGATTTATTCCTTTTGTTTATATAGATTAATACCCTTGCATTGTCTGGTTTAAATCATCTGCCAGTTCAGCTACTTTAGAGCCGGCTTCGCCAATTTCTTTTAAAATATTAGAGAAATTACTCATTTCTTTATTGTTTTGCTCATTTTTTTCGGTGCTTACGATGCTTGCTGACAGAATTTCATCAAAGCTGTTCACTGTCTCTTGAACATTCTGATTGGCTGATAAGGTTTTAGAGTTTACTTCATTTATTTGTTTCACCACATCTTCAATCTGCTTTGTAGTAGAAAGAACTAAATTAGTAATATTGCTTGAAGATAATTTAGTCTGCTCAGCAAGTTTTCTTACCTCTGCTGCTACGACAGAAAATCCTTTTCCATGTTCCCCAGCTCTTGCAGCTTCTATGGCAGCATTTAGAGCAAGAAGATTTGTTTGCTCTGCAATGGATGTAATTACGGCCACGATATCACCAATTTCCCTTGAGTTAGCTTCAAGTGAACCTACACTAGTCTTAATTTCATTGACACTATCTTTCAATGCCACCGTTTCTTCTATAACTTGATCGAGCTGCTTTCTTCCTTTTATAGAAGATTCGGATGTAATGATAGAGGATTTCAAGCCTTCATCCAGTTCTGTTTTCATGTTTTCAGAGCGGACAACCACATCGGCAACAGATGCGCCAACTTCCTCTGACATTGCTGCAAGCTCCTCTGTAATAGACCCAATTGTTTCTTTTACTTGCTGCTTTGCTTCCATTTCCTTCTTCGCAGAAGCTTCGTTTTGCAGCTCTTGTAGATAAGAAAGGCACAGCTGCAGCTCCAGATTATAAATTTTTGTAGTGACATTAGCAGCTAAGATAAGGCTGTCTACATCATCTTTATAAACTTCCTTTAGAAGGTCAAGAATGGTGCTAACAAAGACAGCATTTGTACAAAGATACCAACGAGCCTCTACACCTACCGCTAAATAATATTTTGAGATGTTCATTCTTCGTTCTGCGAATTGGTCATCTATGATTCCATCAAAAAAGCCAATTACATATTCTTGACATCCAGCCAAGTCTACACCGATTGAAGTCATGTCCACTACCTTGCGTATGCCTGGATTAGCATGATGATAAATAGGATTATAGATGGCCTCAATATTTTCTCGAATGAAGGGCTGCAGTACTCTTGCTACTGCTAAATCGTCTAATGTGAGATTAATTACTTCCAGCTGCTTAAGAAGATTAGCTTCTTTTTTTATATCTATTAAAACATTGTCCCGTTCCTGCTCAGCAGCCTCTCTTAAACTGCTTGCTTTTTGTTTTTTTGCAAAAATATTCATGTATACCACCCCTGTGAAAATTAAATGTGTCCGAACTATTAGGAATTATTTACATGTAATATATCGGTAAAAATAATTATTTTTAAATAGTAGCTCGTTGCTCCTGTCTATCAACGGAAAAAACTTTTACATTCTTTTTTGCTTTCACCGACTTTTCACCAAAGACTATTAAACTACAAACTATCAACAGGAAAGGTGGAAAGAAAACAATGAATGCTAGAGTTAAAAAAAGTATTTTCTGGGGTGTGTTAATTGCCTCCATCCTATTGGCAATTAGCATCATCAAAAATCTGATTGGAGGGGCCGCCGCACTTGCACACGGTTATGGATTCGGCGGAGGCATGAGACAAGGCGGGTTTGGTCATGGCCAAATGATGGGTGGTTTCCACCATGAACCGAGTTTTTCTTGGCTGGGCATTTTATTCTTCGTAATCATAGCAGCTGCAGTGATCACATTTGTGATTAAACTTTTCAAAAAGAAATCACAATCATCATCTGTTGAGCACTTCATTAATACATCAGCTATGAGTACACCTAAACCGTCAGTGAACGTTAATAATGCTTCTATCTTAGATGAATGGGAAAAAAATAACACAAACTCAAAGGAGAGACTATAAAATGGGTATTTTTAAAAGAATAAAAACAATGGCAAGTGCTGATATTAACGGATTGCTGGATAATATGGAAGATCCAATAGCAATGTTAAATGAATATACGAGGGAAATGGAGCAGGAGCTTGGCAAGGCGCAAGCAGCACTATCCCGCCAAATATTCGTAGAAAATAAACAAGCAGCACTAATTGGACAAACGAAAGAGTTAATAGAAAAACGAACACATCAAGCTAAGCTTGCTCTTGAAAAGGGAGAGGAAGGGATTGCGAGGCTTGCTGTACAGGAAAAAATCAACCATGAGCACCAGCTTAGTGTGTATGAGCAGCAGCTAGAAGCAATAAAGGAGCAAACAATTATCCTCAAAGACAAGTACAATGAACTGCAAGTAACATATAATGAGCTTCAGCATAAAAAGATTCTGCTGGCATCCCGTGCAAATGTGGCAAAATCAATTAAGCAAATCCAACAGGTGTCAAGTTCCTTTAACGCAGACAATGTAGTTAGAGGCATTACAAGAGCGGAGGAGAAAATCCTGTTTATGGAAGCGGAAGTACAAGCAGGAGGCTTTACAAAAGCTCCGCTTAACAGCTTTGCTGCAACAAGCTTCACAAATGTCAGTGATGAGGAAGTTTCAAAAGAACTAGCGAAATTAAAGGCATAAAATAAGGAAAGACCTCTTCATTTTGAAGTGGTCTTTCCTTATTATTTTGGAATATCGTTCCTGTTAAAAGGAATACTAAGCTCATGGCACAAAGCTTTCACCCATATGCTCGCCGCTCATTATGATACACTAAATATAACCTCTTTAATCCTCTAATAATCCTTTCTATATGTATTTTTACACAAAGGAGTTTTGCAAAAATGAATAATTCTGATGAAAAAGTTTCTTCTAAAATCTATTTTCAGAAGGTGTTTGCAGTTTTTAAACAATCCTTTAAGGTGAGCAAAAACCCATTTCCATGGCTGAAGGCTTTTTGTGCCGGCTTGGCCGCTTCTTTGCCTGTATTCATTGGTGTCCTTTTCGGCAGCTTTGAATATGGTTTACTGGCAGGAATAGGGGGATTCACCTATTTATATGTATTTGATATTCCATATGTCCAGCGAGCAAAAAAAATCTTTTTTGCCCTGTTAGGAATCACATTTTCCGTGTTTATTGGTACCATATTAGCACCATATCAAGCTTTGTCTGTGCTAATGCTGGGAATAATCGGTGCCGTTTCTGTCTTTACTTTTGGTGCACTGAAAATAACCGGACCATCTGCGCTGTTTTTTGTACTTTGCTTTGCGATGGCAACTGGCATGCCTGTAGATCCGTCTTTAGCTCTAATGCGTGCAGGCTTTGTATTTTTAGGAGGTGCTTTATCGTGGGCTATCGCAATGTTTGGCTGGTTCTTTCAGCCTCATGACCCTGAAATAAAGGCGGTGAAAAAAGTTTATAGTGCACTTGCAGAATTAATGGAAGCTGTCGGCACAGGTGGTATTAATAATGCCAAGCATAAAGCTGTTACTGCTTTGAGCGAGGCGGAATCCGTCCTGTTTGCTGGTTATTCTTCTAAGATGGCGACATTATTGTGGAATCAATTATTTCTATTAAATGAGCATGCCAACGCAATTTATTCCCATCTTGCCAGTATATCTACACAAACTAAAATTCCACCTGAATTTAGTGCAGCGGTGCAGTCTATCTGCGCAATGATAGGTTCTGGGAGAAGCAGCAATAATTTAGATTTTCCTGATTATAGGAATCAAGAGTTCGAGGAATTAGTACATAAAATTAATGAGGCCAATAGTATCCTTAATCGAACAGTTGAAAAGTTACAGCATGACGTAAAGCTAGTGAAACCACCTTTAAGGACAGTACTTTTAGGAGCCTTTGATAAGAACTCTATTGTATTTCTATCCTCCATAAAATATGGAGCAGTCTTGATGATAGCAGCGCTTATTGCTTATGCTTTTCCTTTTGAAAGAGCTTATTGGATTCCACTGTCCTGTGCAGCAGTCATGTCAGGTCCAACAATAATTGCGACATTTCATCGCGCAGTCCAAAGAATGATTGGAACAGTCCTTGGTCTGTTTATTGCAGGAAGTATTCTCTTGACGGTCCATAATGGCTATATAGTTGCTCTTCTTATCCTCTGTCTGACCTTTTTAACAGAACTGTTTATTGTTCGTAATTATGGATTAGCTGCCATATTCTTTACAGCTTCAGCTCTGACTATGGCAGAATATTCTTCTCAAATGTTTGATTACTCCTATTTTGCAGTTGTAAGAGCCACTGATATTTTAATCGGAAGTCTTATTGGTCTTGCTGGGGCACTGCTGATTGGCAGGAAATCAGCTTCAAATTTATTGAATCACTTTATTGCCAAAACAATCAGAAGCCAAAGTCAATTACTGGTGGCACTGTTTGCTGAAAACAGAGGGCTTGAATATGCAAACAGCAAAGAGAGAAGTAAAATGCAGACAAATCTTACAAACTTAATGACAGTTTACCAGTCGGCATTAGGGGAAGTGTTTATAAACAAAAGTAGGCTGGAAGCATTATGGCCTGTCATTTTCTCTATAAAGCAGATTAGCCATTATTTAATTGTATGTTTAAAGTCTGAGCAGAAAGAGGATTTTCCTGAGAAGGAGCTCGCTCAATGGCTTTATGTCATGGAAACAATGGCAGTGTCTATTGAGAATAATATGGTGCCGGCACAAAAGCAACTTCCTGTTGTTGCAGGCTTTGCTCAGCTGCGCAACGAAATGCTTGATTTACAGAAGGGGCTTCAACATATTGAGTAATAAATAAAAAGCTGGCGGCTGCCAGCTTTTTTATGTATTATGGTTGATAGAATAAAACGTAGTCACCAGGTCCAGTTAAAGCTACACCAATAGCGACTGCAATTAAGACGAAATTGTATTCAAATCCACCTTCCGTCATCCAGTAGCCATTTTTGCCATGAACAGCGATTATGGCATCAATCATAACGATGACAATCATTGCTGCTCCGAGCCATGTAAGAGCACCTGAAGCAAACAGGAGTCCGCCGATAAGCTCGAACAATCCTGCCAAGGTTGCCCAAACTCTCGCCCCTTTTTCAAGACCAATCGTCTTCAGCCAGTTTCCAGTTCCAGTGATGCCAGTACCGCCAAACCAGCCAAACAGCTTCTGGGCACCATGCCCGACAAAGGTCAAGCCAACTACAAGGCGAATAATTAAAAGCCCGATATTTACCATTGCGATATTATGAGCCATGCCTCTACCTTCTTCCAATATATGTTTATCGTTATAGAATGATCTGATAGCTTATTATATGGACAAATGGTCAAGATTATACGACTAATAGACCGGAGAACATTATTCTTCTAAAATATGTTCCGCCAGTTGAGAAAAGCAATCCATTCACCATTCTTTTCCCTAATAAGCCTTAATCTAATCACATTAATACCCATAATCAAAAAGCTATTTAAATAACCAGTTGTAATTATAAACATTCCTTTTTTTGAAAGTAAATAAAATTAGTCGGAAATAGATACATTTTACTAATATATTATCAAAACGAGTAAAGCACACCTCTTAAAAAAATGCATATTTCCTCCCTTAAAGGGTAAAGAGCTTCTATGAGCAACTTGTTTGATTGGAGGTAGCAACAATGAATACAGAAACTTTAACAGGAAAATTAGTAAAGGGAATTGCACCGAATGTTGATTCGCAAGCTTTGTTAAATGACAAAAGAAAGGTGTTCTTATTCGGTTCACCAAGCTATACAAACATTGGTGATCAGGCGATTGCTTATGCGGAGGAAAAGTTTATAAAAAATCATTTCCCTTATTATGAGTATATTGAAATTATGGATTATGCAACAGAAGAAGGGATAGAGCTAGTCAAAGAGATAATCAAGGAAGATGATATAGTTTGCTTTACAGGCGGAGGAAATCTCGGCAGTCTGTATTTGGAAATTGAAGAAGACAGACGGAAGGTATTTGAAGTATTTAAGGACTATAAAACCATTTCCCTTCCACAATCTGTTTATTTTGAAGACAACGAGGCAGGTAATGAGGAAAAGAAAAAATCCCAAGATGCCTATCATCAAAACCGAAATTTAACGATTGCGGCAAGAGAGTCACAAACTCTTGATGTTGTTAAAGAAACATTTGATTCGAATGTTATTTATACACCAGATATGGTTCTTTCCCTTGATATCGTGCCGAAAGAGCTGGACAGAGATGGAGTATTGTTTATATTAAGGGCAGATAAGGAAAAAGTGACCGATGAGAATTTTATTACTGAATTGATGGCATGGGCAGAAAAAAAGGGTCCTGTGGAGCGAACAGATACTGTGCTCTCAGAAGTAGATATGATTGATTATGATGAACGAGAGAAGTATTTTCTGAAAACACTCGAGAAAATCGGTTCGAGCAAAATAGTAATAACAGACCGATTACATGCGATGATTTTTTCCATCATTACCAAAACCCCATGCTTAGTATTCGGTAATAGTTACGGCAAAGCAAAGCATTCCTATACAGACTGGCTTCATGGGCTAAACTTCATTGAATATACAGATACACAGAATATTAGTGAGCTGGAAAAGCTGGTTGAGCAGCTTATGCAGGCAGAGCCGAATCGTGTTCAGCTAACAGACGATTTCCAGCCTTTAAAGGATTTCTTCGCGAACTAACATAAAAAAGGGGGCTGCCAAAAGGCGGCCTCTTTGGTGGGTGAATTATAGGAATAAAGCATCCGTGTAAGTTATTTCAATTAATAAGCCAGAATCAAAGCTAACACTCCTAGCTAACAGTATAATAAGTGTATGGATGTAAACATTAGTAAAGAATATTACTTCGTTAAAAAGGAGATATCATGACAAAAAGCAATGAAGCTGGATGGAACTTAGATAATAGCTATGCTCAACTGCCAGAAATGTTTTTTACTAGAACAAAGCCGACCCCAGTAGCAGCTCCCAAGGTTATCTTTTTCAATGAAAGACTAGCAGCAGATTTAGGATTAAATGTTCAAGAGCTTCAAAAACAAGAGGGCGCAGAGGTTTTCGCCGGAAATGTCAGTCCTGACGGAGCAGATCCACTGGCTCAAGCTTATGCAGGTCATCAATTCGGCTATTTTAACAGACTTGGAGATGGTCGTGCCATCCTTTTGGGAGAGCAGATTACTCCAGCTGGAGAGAGGATTGATATTCAGCTGAAAGGCTCAGGCCGGACACCGTATTCCCGCGGTGGGGATGGTCGTGCAGCAGTCGGACCAATGCTTCGGGAGTATATTATCAGCGAAGCAATGCATGCGCTTGAAATCCCGACAACGAGAAGTCTGGCGGTAACGAAAACAGGTGAGCGCATCCTTCGTGAAACAAGGCTGCCTGGTGCCATTTTAACGAGAACGGCAGCAAGCCATCTTCGTGTTGGGACCTTCCAATTTGCTGCTCAGTGGGGAACTGTAGACGATATTCGTTCTCTTGCTGATTATGCAATTAAACGACATTACCCTGAGCTGGAACAAGAAGAGAACCGATATCTGGCTTTGCTTGAGGAAGTGATTAAGAGGCAGGCTAAGCTTATCTCTCAATGGCAGCTTGTCGGTTTCATACATGGTGTCATGAATACAGACAACATGACAATCAGCGGCGAAACGATTGATTATGGACCTTGTGCGTTTATGGATGTTTATAATCCTAACACCGTATTCAGCTCGATTGATGTGGAGGGCCGCTATGCTTATGGAAACCAGCCGGTAATTGGCGGCTGGAACTTAGCCCGGTTAGCAGAAAGTCTGTTGCCGCTCCTTCATGAAGATGATGCTGTTGCACTTGAGATGGCTCAGCAAAAAATATCAGGCTATATGGATATGTATAAAGAGAATTGGCTTGCTGGAATGAGGGCAAAGCTTGGAATCTTTAATGAGGAGAAGGAAGACGAAGCTTTAGTTAACAGTCTTCTTGATTTAATGGAGAAATATCAAGCAGATTACACAAATACATTCCTGACACTTACCTTTTCTAAAAAGGATGATTCTGCATTGCTGGTAAGCGAGGAATACGAGCAGTGGCATAAGCGCTGGCAGGAAAGGCTCAACAGGCAGGAGGAAACAAAGGCTCAATCAGATGAGCTGATGCGAAAAAGTAATCCGGCTGTTATTCCTAGAAATCACCGGGTGGAGGAAGCGTTAGAGGCAGCGGTTGAGCGTGGTGATTACACAGTTATGGAGAAGCTTGTGGCTGTCATTACCAAACCATATGCGCATACTCCAGAGCAGGCTGAGTATGCAGAGCTGCCTGCGCTGAAAGCACCGTACCAGACTTACTGCGGCACTTAAACATCTGTAATGCCTTGCATATATGAAGTGATGCTGCCTATAATGAGGGCAGCATCACTTCTTTTGTTTAATTGTATTTATTCTTATAAGTAAGGAGTGTAGAAAGCAGTGGCTAAATCGATTACAGATAAACTTAACTTACATAAATACGAAAAAAAAGCAGTGCTGCATATGCCTCAAGATAGCGCGTATTTGGACGAGCTTAAAAATTATGGGACAGAGCTGGTGCCTGAGGAATCTTACGACTTGATATTTGCCTTCGTATTTAATATGGATTCCATGAAACAGCTTGCTTTGGAAGTTGTAAAGAACAGCTATCTTAACAAAGGCGGCTACTTGTTCTTTGCCTATCCAAAAAAGGGCAATAAGCTTTACTCAACCTATATCCATCGTGATGAAATATTGGGCGGACTTGGAGCGGATGCGGATGGATTTATCGGCAGCAGCAATATTAAATTCAGTCGGATGGTTGGCATGGATGAAACATTTACTGTCGTTGGCCTTAAGGAAGACTCTAAAATAAAAAATAAACCATCAACAAAGGCGAGTCAATGTGTGGATGATTATATAGAGGATATGGCACAAATTGAAAAAGACTTAAAGGATGATCCAAATCTGCTTGCGTTTTATCAATCTCTTACACCTGGATACAAAAAGGATTGGGCCCGCTATGTTTATAGTGCAAAGCAGGAGACAACAAAGGAGAAGAGACGGGAAGAGATGAAGGTCATATTAGGTGCAGGATTTAAAAGCCGTGACCTGTACCGAAGGGATAAGGCGAGCAAATAAAGATAGATAAAGGCAGTATAAGCTGGCCTTTATCTATAGAAGAAGATGGTTAAGTTATCCTTATTATCAATGGTAGCAAGCAGGATGTCTTTCACCTCTGCTTGATATAAGCTTTTTAAATTGTCCGTTAGCCATTCTTCGTTCTTTCCGTGTATTTCCAGTTCCTTTTCACAAATGTGACCATCCCGTATAATCGTTTTAGGCAGGTCAAAAGAAGCTGTTGTCATTTGGAGAGAAGCTTGGGTAAGAGGTACGTATAACGGTTCAAGAAACACGGACATATTTCCGTTAGGCTCCCAGACTGCTAATGCTACTTTTTTTATGTTTTCCACTTGCTTTCCACGCAGTTCTTCAAGAAGGACATCAATGGAGATTCTTGCTTTTTTCAACCCTTTATAGACGATTTCTCCATTTTGAACAATTACAATGGGCTCTTTGTTGATTATTTTTTGAAACCATTGCCATTTCAGTATTAATTTTGTTCCGCCGAGATAAAGGACAGCAAGAACGAGCGTTGTCAGCATGGAACCTTTAAGTCCTAGTTTTTCATCTGAAAGAGGATGGGCAACTATATTTCCAATCATCAATGCAATGACAAAATCCATCAGCCGTAATTGGGATATAGTACGCTGCCCTAAGATTCTTCCAATTATCACTAAGAATATAAATGCAATAATGGCGCGGAGTATCCATTCAATAGCAGTTAGTGTTTCTTTCCCTTGGTAAAAATCCATTAATTACACTTCCTTATGGTTCATATTCTTAGTGTTACACGGATGTCTCCTTCATAATCAGAGACGTAAAAAAATTCCATAATAGCAATAACAGCAAAGATATTGGAGAATGCTATAATTAACATTTTCAAAGATAAATTAGATATATTTTAGGAGATATCCATGTTTGGAACTAAACTTTTCAGCAAACCCCCATCTAATTGGGCAGTAGTGGCACTTATCGCGATTTTTACTACAATAGCAAGTGAAGTAAAAGTTGTCCCTTTCCAAGGAGAAGCATTTCGTTTCGGTTTAGGCAGTATTACTTTTTTTATGCTTATTTTAATATGGTTGCCTAAAAACATTTTGAAGGCGGGGGCAATTACAGGATTAACAGTTGTAATTATTAGGACATTGGAAGATGTTGTTTTTCGAGATGAGCTATTTTTCCACAGCATAATTAGCCATATTCCTGCTTTTCTTTTTTATTTCACCTATGCTTTTGGCTTTCATCTTATAAAAGTGGAAAGATATAAAACAATGCCCTTCCATTTGGGGGCATGGGCCTTTCTTTTTGAATTTCTAGGTAATGGCGCTGAACAGCTTCTTCGTCATGAGATGGAAACAAATATCAATGTCGATTTTTGGAGCTGGGCACTCATGAGTGGAGTAGCTTTATTCAGAAGTTATTTTGTTGCGGGGTTAATTGCGTCCATCACTGTTTCTGAACAAAAAAAGCGAGTAGAGGAAATGCTGGGTGTCGGTTCAGAGTTATATGCAGAAGCATTATACTTGCAGAAATCAATGAATCATATTGAAAAGATAACCGCATCAAGCTATGAACTTTACCAGAAATTAAAGAAGAAGGAAGAGCTGTCATTAAGTATTCAAGCATTGAAAATTGCCCAGGAAATCCATGAGGTCAAAAAAGACTCCCAGCGAGTATTGGCAGGAATCTCGAAAGTTACTTCTCAGAAAAAGGAAACGAGTCTTACCCTTTCCGAGTTATTGCGGCTAGTTATTTTGGCAAATGAAAAATACGGGGAATTTTTAAAGAAAGCAATAAGCTTTCAGCTTAAGCTGTCTTCAGACTATGAAACAGATAAGCATATCCCTTTGCTTGCGCTTTTAAATAATCTTGCAGCAAATGCCGTTGAATCAATTGAAGGCAAAGGTGTTATTAAAATTCACTTATATGAAGCAGAAGGACAAACCTGCTTCGTTATTGAGGATACAGGAATAGGCATAAAAAAAGAGGATATCCCTATTCTTTTTGAACCAGGTTATACAACAAAATTCAATGAAAAGGGAGTAGCTGCTACAGGAATCGGTTTATCCCATGTTAAAGAAATAGTCCAAAAACTGAATGGACAAATACAAGTAGAAGCACCGGAAAATGGCGCGGTTTTTCGGGTTTCTATTCCAACGCAATGTTTAAGAAAGTGAGCTGATATTTCTGCGTTATTATATTGTTGACGATGACAAGGCGAGCAGAACCATGCTAAAGAATATTATTGAAGAGGAAGATCTCGGTGTGGCAATCGGTGAGGCTGATAATGGAAAGGAATGCTTGACTGCTATTATGACCATGCATCCAGATGTTGTTTTAATAGACTTGCTGATGCCGGAAATGGACGGAATAGAAACAATAGATCAACTTAAAAGAGAAGGTTTTGAAGGACAGTTTGTCATGATATCCCAAGTTGTAAACAAAGAAATGGTTGGTGAGGCATACAAAAAGGGAGTAGAATTTTTCATACATAAGCCAATCAACAAAATTGAAGTGCAAAGTATATTGAAGAAATTAGTTGAGCAGTGCAAGCTAAAGGAATCTCTGCTAACAATACAGGAGTCTTTAGCGAATATTGGCCTTGCGAACACATCCTTGCAAAAGCCGCAAAGCGTTAACCAAATCGTTTTATCTATTTTGAACTATATGGGCATTATTGGAGAAGCAGGCAGTGATGATATCGTTTCTATCATTGAATATTTGGTAAATGAAAGAGGACATTCACCGCAGCTGCCGCCTTTAAAGGAATTATATGAAAAGATTGCTGCTAGAAATGCAGCCGGCATTGAGGTTAAGAAAGAAACAAAGGCGATTGAGCAGCGTATCCGCAGAACCATTTTAACGGCTATTAATAATTTGGCATCACTTGGCGCCATTGATTATACGAATCCAGAGTTTGAGTATTATGCTCCCCGCTATTTTGATTTTCAGGAAATACGAAATCATATGATTCATATTCAAGAAGGAAAAGGCGATTCAGCAAAAGTGAAGGTTAACATAAAGAAATTCCTTCAAGTGCTGTACTTAGAAACTTTGGAAAAATATAATAAAACTCACTAGAATATTTAATAATTTTAAAAATTTAGATAGATTAAATTTACGATTAATTTAGGATTTTGTCGGATTTTATAAGTAGCCTTTATAATGTGTAGTATCCTGACTGTTTTCGTTAAGGTTAACACAAAAGAGGTGAAAATTAATGAAGAAAAAGTTTAAATTTACTTTAGCCTACCAGATTCTTGTTGGTCTGGTGCTGGGGATCATTGTTGGGGCAGTTTTTTACGGAAATCCTGGTGTAGAGAAATATTTACAGCCAATCGGAACTGTCTTCCTTAACATGATCAAAATGATTGTTGTACCTATCATTATCTCTACATTAGTAATAGGAGTTGCCGGCACTGGTGATCTCAAAAAACTAGGTAAGCTTGGCGGAAAATCCTTAATTTACTTTGAGGTTGTTACAACAATTGCTATTATCGTAGGTTTGCTTGCTGCAAATATCTTCCAACCAGGTAATGGTATTGATATGTCTTCCCTTTCAAAAGGAAATATCGACCAGTATGTGGAGACGACGGAGGAAGTGCAAAGCCATGGTATGCTGGATATCCTTGTCAGCATTGTTCCAAGTAATATTTTCCAAGCGATGGCAGAAGCTGATATGCTTGCGGTTATTTTCTTCTCCGTTGTATTCGGCTTAGGTGTTGCTGCAATCGGAGATAAAGGTAAACCTGTGCTTGCCTTCTTCGAAGGTGTAGCAGATGCGATGTTCTGGGTAACAAACTTTATCATGAAATTTGCTCCATTTGGAGTATTTGCATTAATTGGTGTTACTGTATCCAAGTTCGGTGTTGAATCACTGCTCCCGCTTGGAAAATTAATGATTTTAGTATATGCGACAATGATATTCTTCATCATCGTTGTACTGGGCGGAATCGCAAAATTAGTTGGTATTAACATTTTCCATCTTATGAAAGTATTAAAGGATGAAATGCTTCTGGCTTATTCAACATCAAGCTCAGAAAGTGTTTTGCCAAAGGTTATTGAGAAGATGGAAAAATTCGGATGTCCAAAAGATATTGTATCATTTGTAGTACCGACAGGCTATTCCTTTAATCTGGATGGATCTACTTTATACCAAGCATTGGCTGCCTTGTTCATTGCCCAAATGTACGGGATTGAATTGAGCATAACAGAGCAAATTACATTAGTGCTCGTTTTGATGGTCACATCAAAAGGTATTGCTGGTGTACCAGGCGTTTCCTTTGTTGTCTTGCTGGCAACGTTAGGGACTGTCGGCATTCCATTAGAAGGTTTAGCATTTATTGCAGGTATTGACAGACTTCTTGATATGGCCCGCACTGTTGTAAACGTAGTAGGTAACTCTTTAGCAGCGGTTGTCATGTCCAAATGGGAAGGTCGTTTTGATTCAAAACAAAAAGATAAGTATTATGCTACTTTCAAAAAAACAGCATAAGTTAGATAAAAACAGGTCTCTAAAACAGAGACCTGTTTTTTTATTATATATATTTTTATGCTCTGTCTGCATTTGCAGCAGCAGTTAAATTCTCTTCTTTATCTTCCCAAACTTCCTTAGCGATTTGAGCGATAAACTTCAGCTTTTCCCATTGCTGTTCTTCTGTCAGCTCATTACCGTGATGAGTTGATGCAAATCCACATTGCGGGCTCAAGCACAGCTGATCATGCGGGATATATTGCGATGCTTCTTTAATGCGGGCTTTAATGGCCTTTTTGTCCTCTAGCTCTCCTGTTTTTGAAGTAACAAGCCCTAGCACGACTTTCGGGCCTTCTTTAGGGATATGGCTTAAAGGCTGGAATGTTCCAGAACGCTCATCATCATACTCCAAGAAGAAGCCGTCAACCTTTTCCTTAGCAAGCAAGGTTGGGGCAATAATATCATAGCTGCCCGCAAAAGCATGGTCAGAGCGATAGTTTCCGCGGCATAAATGAGTAGTTACAGCTAAATCCTCAGGTTTTCCTTCTAATACCTCATTGATAACATGAAGAGCAAGTTCAATAAGCGTTTCCCGTGAATATTCACCATCATTGAAAGGAATATCTGGGGAAGAAAGTCCTGCTATGTAGACATCATCAAGCTGAAGATAGCGGACACCTGCATTATAGAAGGCTTGAATGGCATCTTTATACGTCTGAATAACATCCTTTGCAAATTCCTCAATAGTAGGATAAGTTTCCTGATCGCGGATACCAATGTTAAAAAGCTGGTTCGGACTAGGAATAGTTTGTTTTGCCACCGCACGTCCGCCAACAATCTCATTGAAAAGAACGAAATCCTTAATTTGAGTATGATCTGGATTGAAGGAGATTTTCCCTTTGTTACGAATAGTATAACGCTCCGTTTCCCCTCTGCTGAAAGGATATCCTTTATCAGGAATAAAGCCTTCAACTCCATTAAGCTGCTCTAGGAAGTCTGTATGCCAGAACCTGCGTCGGAATTCACCATCTGTAACAACGTCTAGTCCAGCTTCAATTTGCTTATCAACAATTCGTTTAATTTCGTTTGTTTCAATTTCATACAATGCTTCAGCTGTAATTTTGCCATCCTGGAAATCTGCTCTTGCTTGAAGAAGTGTTTCCGGACGAAGTAAGCTACCAACATGATCTGCACGGAATGGGATTGCTTTATTTGACATATAATTACCCTCTTTCTTTTATGATTCGTATTTTTTATAACGGTTGAACTCTATCAGATAAGGAAACTGCATAATAAAAATTAGCTAGTAAAAAACCCTCTTCTTATCATAAGAAGAGGGTTTGAATGAACTCATGTCTCTCCTTATCTTCAAGCATTGCTTTCTGGAATTAGCACAGTGTTAAAGTAACCTGTTGCTGAGGCTTCAAAGGGCCAGTCCCTCCACCTCTCTAGATAAGATTTTTTGCTATTCACTTTAAATAGATTAACTGTTTGCTAATCTTGTATATTAATTTAAATGGAAAAGGGGTATTTGTCAACTGAATTTTCAGAATAAATTTAAAAATATTTTACACACCAAAAAAGGAAGGAGCTACCCTTCCTTTCATTCATTATAGTGCAGTTAAACCGCCGTCGATTGGATAAACAGCCCCATTGATAATGTTTGCTTCATCGCCTAGCAAGAATACAACTAGGGCAGCAACTTCCTTAGCAGTTCCGTATCTTCCAGCAGGAATTCCGGATTCAACAGCTGCTTTTGCTTCCTCAGATCCTTGTGTAAAGCGCTCCATCATGCCAGTTGCTGTTGGACCAGGAGCAATTGCGTTGACACGAATGCCTTGTGCTGCATATTCGCCAGTTGCTGTTTTAGTTAATCCGATAACGCCATGCTTAGTTGCTGCATATGGACTAACACCTGGAGAGCCAACTAGGCCTGCATTTGATGCAGTATTAACGATAGAACCGCCGCCATTTTTAAGCATGACTTGCAGAACGTATTTCATGCCGTAAAAAGCACCTTTTAAGTTTATGTCCACAACTCGCTCAAACATATCCTCTGGATAATCTGCTAAAGGTGTAACAGTTCCTTCAATTCCAGCATTGTTAAAGAACATATCAATTGTGCCGAATGCCTCTACTGTTTTATCAACATAGTTTTTTACATCCTCACGTGCTCCAACATTTGCTTTAATGAAGATTGCTTCTGCACCTAAATTTTTAACAAGGTCTACAGTCTCGTTACCGCCTTGCTCTGAGATGTCGACTACGGCGATACGAGCTCCTTTTGCAGCAAGTAGAAGTGCTGTTTCACGGCCGATGCCGCTGCCTCCGCCTGTAATTATTACTGCTTTATCTGTGTAATTTGTCATATGTAAAAATCCCCTTTCATAGTTAATTATGCATAAAAACTTTTTATAAATAAACAAATCTGCTTTATTATTGGGTAAATTTACCGATATAATACATAGAATTTGTTTAAATAAAGGGGTTTTATATAATTGGATAACGTACAGGCATTTATAGCTTCTATACCATACTGGAAAATTATTATGAAAGAAGAAGTAATGATTACTGTTTTTGATCATGAAAAATACTTATACTACTCTCCGAGTTCTGATTTAAACTTTCATCACAAACCAGGGGATTCCTTGCCACCGTCATATTTAAATTATGCAATGGTGAACAAGTCAGGTACTACAATAGTGAAAGTACCAGAAGCTGAGTTTGGTATTCCTTTTGACAGCATTTCTTTTCCAATTAAAGATGATAATGGTACAGTTGTCGCAGCGGTAAATGCCGCAATCAGCACGAAGAAGCAAGAAATGTTTAAGCAAATAGTCACGGACATGGATACTATTGCTGATTCCTTATTAGGGAAAGTTCAGCAGATTGCTGCTCATTCAGAAGAATTATCAGCAACAGCTGAACAAATCTCCGAGAATACAAAGGAAACAGTAGAGCAGTCCACACAAATTACTGGTGTTACTGGAATGATTAAAGGAATCAGTGAACAGACAAATCTACTTGGACTTAATGCAGCAATTGAGGCTGCAAGAGTAGGCAGCGCTGGTGCAGGGTTTGGTGTTGTAGCAACAGAAGTGAGACGTCTTGCTATCGATTCAAAAAATGCAACTGTCAACATTGAAGAGACATTAAACAAGATCAAAGAATCAATTGAGCAAATGCAGGATGACTTTACTGATATAGCGAAATCCTCTCATGAGGAAGCAGCTCTTGTTACAGAATTTATGTCAGAAATCGAGAATTTGACGGCTACATCTAATAAACTGAAGAAATATATGGAAGAATTTATTATGCAATAACCGCTGGCTTGGGACTTTATAGTTCCAGGCTTTTTATTTCTTTTAATCTGCTGAAAAATTTTCTTGTATTATTTAATAGTCCTATTATACTATTTAGGTGAAGAGGTGGTAAAAAAGTACTGGTTAACAAACTTTTTTAACATTTTAGTAATAAAAAATTAAAAGTGAAAAGGGCAAATCATGGGAAACTGTGAGACGCAAAGCTATGGGCCTAATACATATCATTTGTTCAAAAGTGATATGATGGCAGCCGGTTACCACAAGAAGTCATAGTTGGCATTTTTCTATGGACCTTCTGCGGGTCTTTTTTTATTGTCCTTTTTTACAAGAAGGGTAGGAATATCGGATGAGGGGAAAATCTATATTTTTAAAGTCTTTTTTATTGTTAACGCTCCTTGTATACCAGTTGGCTTTTCCAGTTGGAGCAATAAAGGCAGCCGCAAATGAAACCATCTTGCCTCCGAGCAATCTTGCTTATCAATCATCTTCACCAGATGATGGGAAATTGACATGGAGTGCAGTATACGGTGCAACTGGATATAAAGTTTATGAAATTAAGGACGGTCAGTTAACATTGCTTGGCACGACTTCATCAGTAAATTACAGCGTAAACGATCTTCCTGAGGGAGCATACAGGTACGTTGTTGCCACAGTAACGAATGATGGCGAGTCAGGGCCTTCTGCACCAGTGAGTACAGAAATAATATATCCAGATATGCAGACTCCGACAAACATTGTGTCAACAGTGAAAAATGGGAATGATATTGTGCTTTCTTGGCAAGCAGCAACTTATGCAGAAAAGTATAATATTTATATAACAAAATCTGGACAGAAATCTTTGCTGACATCAACGACAGCAAGGTCATATACAATTGAAAAGGCAGAAGAAGGAGCATACTCTTACTCTGTGTCAGCTTATAATTCCCTTTATGGAGAATCTCCAGAAAGTGAGCCGGTGAGTGTTGAGTTGGTTCATCCTGTGTTAAAGGAACCAGAAAATCTGACATTTACTATCACAAATGGAACAGATGTTAACCTAAAATGGCAAGCATCAGATTATGCAACAAGTTATAAAATTTATGAAGTAAAGGACGGTCAGCTTGAACTGCTGAAGACTGTTGCTGGTACAAGTGCTTCTTTTACAAATTTGCCAGCGGGAAATTATATTTATAAAGTTTTTGCATTCAGTGACCGATTTGGGGAATCGATTGAGGGCAGTCAAGCAGAGGTAGAAGTGAGTTCTATCGTTATGACAGGTCCCGAAAATGCTGCCTATAAAATACAAAATACAAATGATGTTGTCTTTAGCTGGAATACAGTTCCATATGCTAATGCTTATAAAATCTATGAAATAGTAGATGGTGAAAAAATATTAAAGACAACGGTAAAGGGCACAACAGCAACATTATCAAAGCTTGCCGGTGGCAGTCACGAATACGAGATATATTCATACAGTGATAGATTTGGTGAGTCTGAAACAGCCTCAAAACTATCATTCAGCATAGAAACAGTAGCGGTGAATCCTCCGGAAGGACTAACTTATAAAGTCCAAAATGGGAACGATATTGTTTTAAATTGGTCTGCAGCAGAGAATGCAACTAATTATAAAATTTATCAAATCATAGACGGAGAAAAAATAGTAAAAAGCACTGTGACAGGAACAACTGTTACCTATACGAATCTAGCAGCGGGAAGCTATCAGTTTGAGGTCCATACAAACAGTACAAGATTTGGTGAATCAGAAAACGGAACATTAGTGTCGATACAGCTAGATGAAGTGAAGCTTGCGGCACCTGAGGAGCTTTCTTATGAACTGAAAAATGGAAATGACGCTGTGCTGACTTGGAAGCAGGTTGAAAATGCAGCCAGCTATAAAGTCTATCAGGTCATTGATGGGAAGAGAACATTAAAAGCAACGGTTTCCAACACAACAGCAACAATTACGAATTTGCCTGAAGGGGACAATTCGTTTGAGGTATATGCTTACAACAGCCGCTTTGGTGAGTCAGAAAAAGCAGCAGTGCTCAGCATTCCGGTTATTTATCCGAAGCTTGCGCCACCATCAGAATTAGCGCAGACAATATTAAATCCTTCTGCCTTCACACTCAGCTGGAATCAAGCAGAATATGCCTCTAGCTATCGAGTCTATCAGCTCATAAATGGCGAGAAAGTATTGAAGAGCAATGTGAACGGAACAAGTGTAACCTATTCTAATATTCAGCCAGGAACATATAAGTATGAAGTTTATTCCTATTCATCTCGTTTTGGTGAATCAGAAGAAGGAAAAGTACTTGAGGTGACGCTTAGCGGACAGGTACTCGCAGCTCCTGAGGATGTCACTTATACTATTGCAAATGGAAATGATCTTACTCTGAAATGGAAATCGGTTCAATATGCAAATGGATATAAGATTTATAAATTATTGGACGGAGAAGAGACGTTAGAACGCACAGTAACAGGCACAAGTGTAACCCTCACTAATGTATCAGAAGGGGATTTCCATTATGTTATAAAAGCCTACTCCAACCTGTTTGGAGAGTCACCTGTTGGCGGAGAAGCAAAGGATACACTCAACTATCCAGAAATGGCACAGCCCCAAAACGTGACGAAAACTGTTACTAACGGAAATGATATTACATTGAAGTGGAATGCTGTTACTTATGCAAAGGGCTATAATATTTATCAATACAAAGATGGCGAGAAAGAGCTTGTACGCACAGTAACAGGCACAAGTGCTGTATTTTCCAATATGCCTGAAGGGGAGTATCTATATATTATTCATTCCTTCAGCGATCGTTTTGGAGAGTCAGCAGAAGGAAGTACAGCGGAATTTAACCTAACTTGGCCGGTTATGCAGGCACCAGGGAATCTAACAAAAACGATCAGCAATGGAAATGATATTACTTTAAGATGGAATAGTGTTACTTATGCAAAAGAATACCGGATTTACCAAATAGCTGAAGGGGAGAAAACCTTAGTCAAAAAGACAACAGGTACATCTGCGTCCTTCACAGACATGCCAGAGGGCGATTATGAGTATGTTGTATATTCATACAGTGACCGCTTCGGGGAATCACCAGAAGGAAGCACACTTACATTTAATGTAGTGTGGCCGATTATGCAGGCTCCAGAAAATTTAACGAAAACAATCGCAAACGGCAATGACATTGTTCTGAAATGGAATGCATCTGCCTATGCAAAAAATTATAAAATCTACCAAGTTATTGATGGTGAGAAAGTGTTGCAAAGCACAGTAACAGGAACATCAGTAACATATAAAGATATGGCTGAAGATGACTATACATTTATTGTGCAATCGTACAGCGACCGTTTTGGAGATTCACCAGAGGAGAGTACGCTTACGTTCAATTTAACATGGCCGACTGTGCAAGTACCAGTGGTCAGCGGCAGTGTCTTTAATGCAAACAATATCACTCTCTCATGGAAAGCAGCGGATTGGGCTAATAGCTATAAAGTATATGAAGTGATAGAGGGGGAAAGAAAGCTTTTATACAGCGGAACGGCGCTTACGTATAAAGTTTATAATCTCTCAGAAGATACGCACACTTTTGAAGTGACAGCATACAGCAATCGTTTCGGTGAGTCTTTACCGTCTGAATCGTTCGTTCAGACAATTGTCTATCCAGTAATGGAAGCACCAAAGGCATCACTAACATTGCTGAGTGAGACAAGTGCGAGAATTACTTGGGACTTTGTCACATATGCTAATGGCTATAATATTTACGAAATTATAAATGGCAAGCCAGTTTTGCTTGTTGAGAACTTGAATAATTTATCGTACGAACTGAAAAACCTGACTCTTGCTAATCATGAATATTATGTCACTTCATACAGCAATTCCTTTGGAGAGTCTAAACCTTCAGAGACGGTTATCGCAAAGCTTATTGTAGATACACAGGCACCTGAGACAAAGAGCAATGCACCTGCTCATTGGATTAATGAAAATTTTTCTGTCCTTTTAGAAGCTGAAGATGATGAAACCGGAGTAGCGAATACTTATTACTCCTTAAATGAGGGCATTATTCAGGCAGGTACATCAGTCTATATCGACCAAGAAGGCGTTAATAAGCTTAGCTTTAATTCATTGGATAAAGCAGGAAATATGGAAGAAGTGAAAACTGTCTATATTAAACTGGATAAGACGTCACCTGTAACTACAATTAGTGAAATGCCTGCATATGCACAAATAGTCGATGTGCAGCTGACAAGCTCAGACTCATTGAGCGGTGTTGATAAAACATACTATTCAATCAATGGCTCTGATTATGTTGAGGGAACAAGCTTTTCGGTAGAGAAAGAAGGAACAAATGAAATCTCCTATTATTCTGTCGACGCTGCAGGCAATAAAGAAGAAGTAAAAACAGCACAAGTAAAAATAGATAAGTCAGCACCAGCTACTGAAGCCAATATAAAAGACGGTTGGGCAAATAAAGAGGTGGCAGTCACATTAACTGCAAAAGATGAGATGAGTGGAGTTGTAAAAACATACTACTCTATCAACGGCTCAGAGTATGCGGAGGGAACAGACTTTACAGTGGAGAAAGAAGGAACAAATGAAATCTCCTATTATTCTGTCGACACTGCAGGCAATAAAGAGGAAGTAAAAACAGCACAAGTAAAGATAGACAAGTCAGCACCAGCTACTGAAGCCAATATTAAAGATGGTTGGGCAAATAAAGAGGTGGCAGTCACATTAACTGCAAAAGATGAGATGAGTGGAGTTGTAAAAACATACTACTCTATCAACGGCTCAGAGTATGCGGAGGGAACAGCCTTTACAGTGGAGAAAGAAGGAACAAATGAAATCTCCTATTACTCTGTCGATGCTGCAGGCAATAAAGAGGAAGTAAAAACAGCACAAGTAAAGATAGACAAGTCAGCTCCAGCCACTGAAGCCAATATTAAAGATGGTTGGGCAAATAGAGAGGTAGCAGTCACATTAACTGCAAAAGATGAAATGAGTGGAGTTGTAAAAACATACTACTCTATCAACGGCTCAGAGTATGCGGAGGGAACAGCCTTTACAGTGGAGAAAGAAGGAACAAATGAAATCTCCTATTACTCTGTCGATGCTGCAGGCAATAAAGAGGAAGTAAAAACAGCACAAGTAAAGATAGACAAGTCAGCTCCAGCCACTGAAGCCAATATTAAAGATGGTTGGGCAAATAGAGAGGTAGCAGTCACATTAACTGCAAAAGATGAAATGAGTGGAGTTGTAAAAACATACTACTCTATCAACGGCTCAGAGTATGCGGAGGGAACAGCCTTTACAGTGGAGAAAGAAGGAACAAATGAAATCTCCTATTACTCTGTCGATGCTGCTGGCAATAATGAAGAAGTGCAAACAGCAGAAGTCAAGATAGACAAGTCAGCACCAGACCTTACAATCCATAAACAATCTCTTTATGAACTTGGCACAAAATTTGTACTGGATTATGATGCCAGTGATGATCTATCAGGAATAACGACTGAAATTGCTGTTATTAATGGGAAAACGTATAAAAAAGGTGATGCCGTTCAACTTAACGAGCCTGGCGAATATAAGATAAGTGTAAGTTTGACAAACGGTGCTGGGCTGACAACTGTAAAGGAAGAGACAATTAAAGTTTATGTCCCTATATCACTTGAAGTGTTGCCAAAAGTGATTAAAGGGAATAAAGGTACCTTTACGGTGAAGGCAACTTTGCCGAAAAAATATCAATCCTTAAAGTTTGATGTATCATCGATTAGACTGAATGGAATTGCTCCTAAATTAGACAGCAAAGGCCTAATATTGCAGGCAGAAAAAGGCCAGTTCAAATTTGATCGAGAGGATTTTGACTGGGAATCAGGGGATGTAGAACTGGTGCTTAGCGGCTATCTAAATAATAAGATTTATGTAGTTGGCCAGACAACAGCAGAAGCGAAAGATTGCAGCTATAAGGGCAATTGTCTTTTCGGTTGTTTCTTCGATTGGCTCTGGTGTATAAAGTAGGTCTTTAGATGTATAAATCAAACAGAAATGGAAATAGTAAAAAAGGCAGAAAACGCGTTCTGTCACAGAATTTCCAATATATTCACGGGAAAACGAGGTTGACAGATTTAGCAGCATCATGTAGCCTAAAAGATATAACTGAATGAATTAGACCTCACTTTTTTTCAGTGAGGTAGAGGCGCGATATTTAACAGTCTTTAAGCGGAGCTTGAGAATGCAATGATGCTAAAGAGAAGGAAATATCGCCGAAGTGAGCAATAGATCTCAGGTATTGCTTGCTGGGTCTGCAGTTAATAGCTGCAGGACTGTCTCAATAAACTCCCAGTTTATTGAGTTGTGCTATCTCAATTGGAAACAAAGAGAGGACTTTAGGGCAACTATAATATTGCGACCTGAGTGTATCTCAGGTCGCTTTTTGTTTAGGCGCCTAACAGACCATGTGGAGGGAAAACAAATGAAGAAAAAAGCACCATTTTTATTTTTATTGTTGCTTTCAGCTATTATTCTCTTAGCTGGGTGCGGGACAAGCAATGGGTCCGGATCCGGGGATGATGCAGATACATTTAAAGTAGGACTAGAAGCAGGCTATGCACCATTCAACTGGACACAAAACGATGATTCCAACGGAGCAGTCAAAATAGACGGCACTTCAGAATATGCGGGCGGCTATGATGTAGAAGTTGCGAAAAAAATCGCTGATGGTTTAGGCAAAAAACTAGTAATTGTCAAAACGGAGTGGGATGGACTTGTTCCAGCACTTACTTCAGGTAAAATTGATGCAATTATTGCAGGTATGTCTCCTACCGAAGAGCGTAAACAAACAATTGACTTTACAGATAACTATTACAAGTCCAACTTGGTGATGGTTGTTAAAAAAGGTGGTAAATATGATGGCGCAACATCTATCCAAGACTTTAAAGGCGCCAAAGTGACAGCACAGCTGAATACTTTCCATTACTCTGTTATTGACCAAATTAAAGGTGTTTCTAAACAGACGGCAATGGATAACTTCCCGTCAATGCGTGTTGCTCTTGAGTCAGGTGTAATTGATGGATATGTATCAGAGCGTCCAGAGGCAGTTAGTGCTTCCAATGCAAATGATAACTTTGCAATGGTTGAATTTAAAGATGGCTTTGAAACATCAGAAGATGATACAGCCATTGCTGTAGGGCTTAAAAAAGACAGTGGTCTTAAAGATAAAATCAATGAAATATTAAAAGGCATCTCAGAAGAAGACCGTACGAAAATCATGGATGATGCAATTGTAAACCAACCTGCAGCAAAATAATGATAACATAAGACCGGCTGTCTTTTTGTGCAGTCGGTTTTATGATGAATAATGGAGGAAAACGATGAGTTTTGAATGGATAGTAAAAATTATTTCCGAAAACTGGCCGATGTTTCTTCGCGGTGCAGGCATGACGCTTTACATCGCATTAATAGGTACAATTATTGGGGCAGTTATCGGTTTAGTCGCTGGAATTGTCCGCACAATACCTGTGCCGGAGCGCGGCTTTAAAAAATTTATTCTAAAAGTTATTAATATCATACTTTCTATATATATTGAGATTTTCCGCGGAACGCCTATGATTGTACAAGCAATGGTCATTTACTATGGTTCTGCATTAGCTTTCAACATCGATATGAATGTAATGTTTGCAGCGGTAATTGTTGTATCCATTAATACGGGAGCATATATGGCAGAAATCGTCCGCGGTGGAATCGTGTCTGTTGAGAAGGGACAGTTTGAGGCAGCTCAAGCAGTCGGCATGAATCATTTCCAAACAATGATGAATGTTGTCTTGCCGCAAGTAGTCCGCAACATCCTGCCGGCAACAGGTAACCAGTTCGTCATTAATATTAAAGATACGTCTGTACTAAACGTTATTTCCGTTTCCGAACTGTTTTTCATGACAAAATCTGTTGCAGGCAATAACTTTAGATATTTTGAATCATTCTTTGTAGCATGTATCATCTACTTTGTGATGACATTTATTGTTACGAGAATATTGCTTTACTTCGAAAGAAAATTAGAAGGACCAGATAACTACAAAATGCTTGGCGAGGAATTGGATGCACAGCCAGGAATGAAGCAATAAAGAAGGAGGAGAGACAATGGAAAAAGTCATAGATATTCAGCATTTAAGCAAAGCCTTTGGCAGCCATGAAGTGTTAAAGGACATTGACTTCTCAGTAAACAAAGGAGAAGTTGTCAGCATTATTGGCTCTTCAGGTTCCGGAAAATCGACCCTTCTTCGCTGTATCAACATTTTAGAAAAGCCAAGCGGTGGTCAAATCATCTTTAATGGAGAGAATATCCTTGATGATAAACATGATATATTTGCTTATCGAAGAAGATTAGGAATGGTGTTCCAGCAATTCAATCTCTTTAATAACCATAATGTTTTAAGCAATTGTGTGGTAGGTCAAATCAAGGTGTTGAAGCGTTCAAAGGCGGAAGCAGAGAAGATAGCGATGAAGTATTTGAAGGTCGTTGGTATGGATCGCTATATAAATGCCAAACCAAAACAGCTGTCAGGCGGACAGAAACAGCGTGTTGCTATTGCTAGAGCGTTGTCAATGGAGCCAGATGTTTTGCTTTTTGATGAACCTACTTCAGCGCTTGACCCAGAAATGGTTGGAGAAGTATTGAAAGTAATGAAGGAGCTTGCTGAGTCAGGACTTACAATGCTGATCGTAACACATGAGATGGAGTTTGCAAGAGAGGTATCTGACCGTATCGTATTTATGGACAAAGGGGTTATTGCAGAGCAGGGAACTCCTGAGCAAATCTTCCTGAACCCAACTCAAGAGCGCACAAAGGAATTCTTGAAGCGCACATTAAAAGAAGCCTAAGAATCAAAAATCGCACCCCAATTGCAGACAATTGGGGTGCTTTTTATTAATCATCCAATGTTGATAAATCACCAGTAGGCAAACCAAGCTCCCAAGCTTTCAAGACGCGGCGCATTATTTTACCGCTTCTTGTTTTAGGAATCTTTTGGCAAAATTCAATCTCTCTTGGTGCTGCATGTGCTGCTAAACCGGTTTTTACAAACTGCCGTATTTCCTCTTTTAGCTGATCTGACTCTGTATATCCATCGGTAAGGGCAACAAAGGCTTTAATGATTTCTCCTCTAATAGGGTCAGGCTTACCGATAACACCCGCTTCAGCGACAGCAGGATATTCAATCAGCTTGCTTTCAACTTCAAATGGCCCGACCCTTTCTCCAGCAGTCATGATGACATCATCCACACGACCTTGGAACCAGTAGTAGCCATCTTCATCTACGTAAGCACTGTCGCCTGAGATATACCAATCGGAGACAGGGAAATAGCTGTCGTACTTTTCCTGGTTGTTCCAAACTGTGTGCATAAGGGAAGGCCATCCCTTTTTTATTGCCAAGTTGCCCATCTGATTTGGAGGGAGGATGTTGCCTTCATCATCAAGAATAGCTGCTTCTATGCCAGGAAGCGGCTTCCCCATTGACCCTAGCTTTATTTCTAGGCATGGGTAATTACATATAAGCTGTGCTCCAGTTTCCGTCATCCACCAAGTATCATGAATTCTTTGCTTGAAGGCTGTTGCCCCCCAGCGGATTACTTCTGGATTTAATGGTTCTCCCACGCTTAAGACATGCCTTAAGGAGGAAAGATCATGGCTAGGTTCACCTGCAGCCATCAGCATGCGAAAGGAAGTAGGTGCACTGTACCAAACTGTTACACCAAAAGTTTCAATGGTTTTATACCAGCCCTCAGGACTGAAGCGGCCGCCAACCACAATATTTGTTGTCCCAGTTAGCCAAGGACCAAAAATACCATATGATGTACCTGTTACCCAGCCCGGGTCAGCTGTGCACCAGTAAATATCATCCTCCTGTAAATCTAACACCCATTTTGCTGTCTGATAGTGCTGAATCATTGCATTATGGACATGCAATATACCTTTAGGTTTACCTGTCGAACCAGAAGTGTAGTGAAGTATTAAGCCATCCTCGCGGTCCACCCACTCAATATCAAGTTGATCTGATGCTTCCTGGAAATACTTTTGGTAATCAAGATAATTATTCTGCTCCTCCAAATTTTCTCCAACGAGAAAAATCGTTTCTAAGGCAGGAAGGTCTTTGACAGGCACCCTTTCAATTAACTCTGGGGTTGTGATGAGGACTTTCGCAGAGCTGTCATAAAGGCGGTCTTTAACTGCATCTTCCATGAATGCCTCAAATAAAGGGCCGACAATTGCACCGATTTTAATTGCTCCTAATAAGGCGAAATAAAGCTCTGGTGAGCGGGGCATAAAGATGAAAACACGGTCACCCTTTTTTACATTTGCTTTATCTCTTAAAACATTGCCAGCCTTATTGGTCAGCTGCTTTAAGTCGCCAAATGTGTATGTCTCATTTCGTGTGCTGCTGAGGTAGCAAAGGGCTGGTTTATCCTTTTTTGAACCTTCTGCGTGTCGGTCGACCGCTTCATAAGCCAAGTTGACTTTTCCTGTTGTATGCCATGAAAAATGCTCTTCTGCTTGTTGCCATTGAAATTGTTCATACATCACATCATAGTTTTCAAGATTATAATTGCCTTCAACAGGTGGAAACGCTTCCATTTTCATAGGATAAATCATCCTTCCTCTCAAGTCTTGGACTTACTCGGAAATGCTGTTTAAAACCATATACACAATTTTAATGATGAAAACGCTTTATTATGACTATTTTATAAAAAAGTATCAAAATGATTCAATAGCCAAATTAACTAGTTTATGTATTTTTTTAGCTCAACAGCAAACAATGATAGTAATTAAGAATGAGTACAGCAGGCGGAAACTAAATAATGGAGGAATGGAAATGCAAAATAACCCTTCGATTACGTCATCAGAAATTGGCGTACTTTGGATGACATATCAACAAAAAACAATGATTATCAGTATGCTGGAATATCTCATTAATAAAGCAGAGGATCCAAAGGCAAAAGATATAATGACTGATTTATATAAGGAAACAAAACCGTATTGTGAAAAAATAAGAAAAATTTACGAAAAAGAAAAGCTGCCTGTACCGGTAGGGTTTAACAGTGAAGATGTGAACCCTGAAGCCCCAAAGCTGTTCGATAATGGGTTCGACATTATGTTTATCAGACTCATAAAAGAAATCAGCATGGGCATGCATACACTCAATCTGACGATGGCTTATCGGAGTGACATCATGCAGCTGTTTAGAGAGATGACAATAATAACACAAAAGTACTATGACCGGTGCACATCTTACTTGCTTGAAAAAGGTCTGCTTCCGCGCGCCCCATATGTAGCTGTCGAAGAAGGGGTCGAATTTGTAAATGAAAAGAGTTATTTAAGTGGAAGTAATTTGTTCAATGAAAAAAGAGCATTAAATACAGTGGAAATTGCTCATTTGTTCCATGCAATTGAAACGAACTTGATTGGAATGCAGGTAATCAATGGTTTTTCCCAGTGCGCGAAGGAAAAAGAGACTAGTCAGTATTTTGCTAAAGGAGGGGAGCTTGCCAAGGAGATTGCCACAAGCCTGGGAGATATTATCTTAAAGAATGATACCCAGCTTCCTGGGCTTTCAGGAGGGAATGTGACAACATCTACGATAGCACCTTTTTCAGATAAAATTATGATGTATTGTATCAGCTTATTTTGCAGTTTTTCCTTAGGAGGAAATTCACTTGGAACTGCCTTTAGCTTAAGAAATGACCTGCCTGCCAAGTTTTCAATTGTCATGAAGGATGTATTTGAATATGCCCATGAAGGTGCAAAGCTTATGATTAAATATGGCTGGATGGAAGAGCCGCCGCAAACAAGTAAAATAAAAACAAAATAATTAAAAGCAGACAGCTGGCAGCTGTCTGCTTTTAATTATTAATGCGTTGAACAATTTGCTCGCAAATAAGATGTGTTATAAGAGAATCCTCTATCGACGGATCAGGTATCTGTTCATTTGCTACACAGTCAAGAAAATGATCGGTAATTTGGTAAAAACCCCGTTTAAATAATGTAGGCTCCCAATCGCCAAATTTCGTCACATTCATTTGTTTATGATGATAATGAACGGTTTCAACAAGACTGCTAACAACATATTTGTGAAGACCAGTATGATACTCGATTATTTCCTCTGTTACTCCACCATTTCGATTCATGATTCCGATGGCAATGCAGTTTTTGCCGATAAGCTGAACGATGAGCTGGTTGAGGGTTTCATCAGTCTTAGAGCTCTCGACATTAACTGCAATGACTTCTTCATCCATTAAAAAGCGCAAGGTATCAACAACATGGATGAAGTCTTCTACCACCACTTTTCTTGGGATATCGGGCAATGCAAAGCGGTTTTTTTGCATTAATATTAAATTAGCTTTGCCTTTTTCCTTTAAGCTTGCCACCATAGGAATAAATCGGCGATTAAAGCCGACCATGGCAATTAGTCCATATTTATGTGCAAGCTCGACTATGCTCTCTGTTTCATGCAGATGTAAAGACACTGGTTTGTCTATATACACATGGATTCCGTGCTGAAGCAATAGTTCGGCTGTTTGGAAATGAGTCTCTGTTATTGTGGAGATAAAAGCAGCTTCTATGTTTTTTAATAGCAGCTCCTCAACTGTTTGCACTCTATCCTGAATTCGATATTTTTCAGCAAGCTTTTGGAGTACAGCTTCATTCCTAGTGCAGAGTACTAATTCTATATTTTCTCGTTCTGTCAGAACAGGCAGATAAGCCTTCTTAGCAATATCACCTAATCCAATTACTCCAACCCTCATCTTCATCGTCCTCCAAGTAATTAGTTACTTTGCTTTTAAGTATAAAACAAATAGAACTATAACAAAAAGGCTTGAGACAAAATAAAATATAGCCTATCGAAATACGAATAATAAAATTACAGCTAAATTTAAAAAATGAAGCTTGTGACTAAATAGAATATGGCTTTAAAATTAGTTCGTTTCATTGCGCTCCAGCCATTCGCTTTACATACTTAATTCCCAGTCCTCTGGTGAATCAGTCACTTATAGATAAATCAGGCTGCCTGTTTAGCAAATCTTCCATTTCACTGCTTCCACAAGGTCTTCCGAAAAGATAGCCTTGCATTGCATGGCAATTAATTGATTTCAGAAGCAATGCTTGATTTACTTCTTCTACACCTTCTGCAAGTACATCTAAGTTTAAGTTTTGTGCAAGATCAACAATGGAAGAGATAATGGTTTCCTTAGATTTATTTTCCTCGAGCTTATTTATGAACTCTTTTGCAATTTTCACTGTATTAATTGGAAACTCAGCTAGATAGGAAAGGGAGGAATAGCCTGTCCCAAAATCATCAATAGAGATAGTTACACCTAATGCTTTTAATGCATGTAGTTTAGGCAGAACTGCTTGTAAATTATTAATAGCAGTTTGTTCTGTGATCTCTAAATCTAAAAAGGAGGAATCTAATTTAGAGATAGCTAATGCTTGTTCTACATTGGTCAAAAGATTTTCCTGATAAAATTGTTTCGGAGAAAGGTTAACTCCCATTTTTAGATAGTAGCCTTTATCATGCCATTTTTTTGCTTGTTTGCAAGCCTCCATTAACACCCATGCACCGAGTTTGTGTATAAAGCCTGACTCTTCAGCGATTGGGATAAATTCACCTGGCAGCAACAGACCAAGCTGTGGGTGCTTCCAGCGGATGAGCGCCTCTGTGCCAGTAATTTTTCCTGCAGATAAATCCATTAATGGTTGATAATGAAGGAAAAACTCCTTGTTCTCTAAAGCATAAGGCATATCCTTTTCTAATAACAGTTTTCTCGTATAAGCTTTTGCTGCATCAGAATAAAATAAATAACAGCCTTTGCCGTTCTCTTTTACTTGATACATTGCTGTGTCTGCTTTTTTCATTAATTCAACAGAAGTCGTGCCATGATCAGGGTAGAGGGCGACCCCAATGCTTGGTGTACTTATGAGCTGGTGGCCGTTGATATCATGAGGGAGCTTTAATGATTTTAGCAGCTCCTTAACGTATTGCTCTGCACTCTCTTTAGTTGTTTCTTTTAGGACAATAGTAAATTCATCGCCGCCTTGTCTAGCTGCCAGATCTGCCAGGGGAAGACTGTTCTTAATTCTGCTTGCTACAGAGAGTAAGAGTTTATCGCCAATATCATGCCCTAAAGTATCATTGATGCTTTTGAACTTATCTAAGTCGACAAATATGACTGCAAGCTGTTCCTTCCTTTCCTGTGCTTTTTCGATTGCCTCAAGGAGATAGGACTCAAATCTTGCTCTATTTGCCAAGCCTGTCAATGGATCATGAAAAGCAAGAAACTGAATTTTTGCCTCGTTTTTTTTGAATGCAGTAATATCTCTGCCGATGCCAAAGATACCGACAATCTTATTTTTTACGACAATGGGAATATTAGTGATGCTGTAATAACCATGACCATATTGGCTATTGATGGCAACTTCATAAACTTGAGGAATGCCTTTTCGCACCTTTTCATAATGTTTTAGAATTTCGTCTTCCTTCGACATTAAGAATGTTGTGCTAGCCAAGCCTTTAATATTTTCATTTGCCATTCCAAGCATTCTTGTCCCAGCATTATTCACGCTCACAAAGTTTCCATCTAAGTCCATAGAAAAGGCAGCATCTGGATGGTAATCAAAAAGAGATTGATAATGCTGTTTATTTAATTCAGCCTTTTCTGTTTGTTCATAAAGGCTGTTAACAAGCCGTCTGTTTTCCGTGATAATCAGGATTTGTCTTAATAGAACAAGCAGAATGGAAACGCTTGTCCCAATTGTTAATGCGTCCATGCCTTCTGAATTTGTAATCATAAAAATAAACAAGATGATGACATTAACATATGGCATGGCTGTGCGAAGAACATCCCGCTGCATGAAATTACTTTTTCGTACTTCTATCTTTTTCTGCGGAGCATTTCTATATAAATTGCCAGTAAATCCGACAAGCAGTGTACCTAACAAGAATAATGGATCAACAAAATCCCCAGATTGATAGCTATCATGATATTGTAAATAGAAATACCAGCTGTCTGCCAAAATATAAATTATTAATCCTGTCAAAATAAAAAAAATGCTCTGACCGGAAAGAAACGACTTTGGACCGAACAGTACGAGAATGACTCCAGCTAAAACAGCTAAATCACCGATCGGGTATGCTAGTGTTATTGCTAAAGCAAAATGTGACATTTGTGCTGAATTAATAATAGGGCTAATGATAAAATGCCAGCTGAAAGTAAATGCAACAGTCATTAAAATAGCAACATCAAATAAAAACCGGGCAACCTGCAATTTTCTTTTGACTAGTGATAGATGATATAAAAATGCGCCAAAGAAGGCAAGAACCTGTATAAAATAAAGAACATCCAAAAAGCTTGGAAATGGAATTTCCTGCTTAAGAATGTTTTCTTGGAAAAACCAAGAAACCTCTGAAAGCATATAGCTCATATTTCCGATGAACAGCAAATACCAAAACGTTTTTACAGGCTGTTCGCTTCTTTTGGCAGCATGTAAAAGCCATAAGGATGCGGCACAGCTGCCTAACACACAGAGAATGTTTGCTCCCCATGTCAGTACAGATTGATTTTCCTGAAATAAATACAACCAGATATAATAGATAACAGTAATAAGCAGAGTAAAAGTAAAACTTAATAAAGGAATTGTATTTTGTCTTTCCATAATGTAACTCCTTGATAAACTTGTGAAAGCAATACTGATAAGTAGCTTTTCCTTTCTTCATCTTATAAGATTTCCTTGGCGTTGCATACTAAATTTTAGGTGATTGTAATAATTGGAAGTGTTGTGATGTGCAAGGGGGAGAAGGATGCTAATGCCTGTCGAAAAGCGGCGAGGAATGTTTCATGTGAAACTTTTGTAAATTAAAAGAGCAAGCGTCTTAACGACAGCTTGCTCTCTTTATTAATAAACTTTGTCTCCGTTAAAGATGGAGTTTTTTACAATAACATAATCAACATTGCGGATGGCATCCAGTTTCTTTCCGCCAGCATAAGAAATAGAAGACTGCAAGTCTTGCTCCATTTCGATTAATGTATCCTGCAGGGAACCTTTATGCTCTACATACATTTTTTTGCCTTCAACGTTTTTCTTTTCGCCTTTTTGGAATTCAGAAGCAGATCCAAAATACTCTTTGAAAAGCTTTCCGTCTTTTTCAAACGTTTCTCCAGGAGATTCCTCATGACCAGCAAAAAGGGAACCAATCATGACCATGGAAGCACCAAATCGAACGGATTTCGCAATATCCCCATGTGTGCGGATACCGCCGTCAGCGATAATTGGTTTGCTCGCAGCCTTTGCACACCAGCGAAGTGCTGCTAGTTGCCAGCCGCCAGTTCCAAAGCCTGTTTTAATTTTTGTAATACATACTTTACCAGGTCCGATACCAACCTTAGTTGCATCAGCTCCTGCATTCTCCAGCTCTCTGACAGCTTCTGGTGTACCAACATTACCAGCAATAACAAAGCTTGCAGGCAAATGCTGTTTAATATGCTTAATCATTCTGATTACAGCATTAGAATGACCATGAGCAATATCTATTGTTATAAATTCAGGAACTAGGTTCTCGGAAGCAAGTTCTTCAACAAACCCATATTCCTCTTCTTTAACTCCTACACTAATTGATGCAATATATCCTTTTTGTTGCATATCCTGGATAAATGCCTTTCTAGTTTCAGGCTGGAAGCGGTGCATTATATAGAAATATCCATTTTCCGCTAAATATTCAGCAACCTTTTCATCTATTATTGTCTGCATATTTGCAGGAACAACTGGCAATCTAAAAGTATGTCCACCCAATGTTACAGATGTATCACATTCTGAACGGCTATCCACGATACATTTTGCGGGAATTAACTGTATATCTTCGTAATCAAATACGTTATCCATAGTTTACACTCCTAAATACGAATATTTTAGTATGTTTAATTAAAATTGTTCGTCCCTATGGTACTTTAACTCATTTTTAACAGTATGTCAAAGTTTTTTGATAATTATGTAGCTGATAATTTGTTCTAGCTTGGTTTCTTTTGAATACAATGTATGGGGGTACACCTAAATGATTGTAGTTTGCCTTTGTCATAAATTGACGAAGGGTGTAAATTTCCCGGGAAATTTATATACAATAATGTAAAATATTGCTGCGCTTTGTCTTTTAGGAGGAGATAAATACATGAAAATAGGAACTATTAAAAAAGAAGCTTTACATGCTCTAAGAGGGAATTGGGGACCAGCAGTACTGGTAACTTTTACTGTTTTTGTTATTAGCGCTTTTGTTCCTTTAGTTTTTGAGGTGCCATTAAGCGGCGGGTTTGAGGCTTGGGTGCTGCAGGATGCAACGCCATTAGGAGCAACTATTGTGAGCACTCTCATCTCGGTGCTGCTCGTTCCGTTATCAATTGCCGTACTTTGGTACTTTTTGGATTTAGTGCGAGGAAAACTGCCTAAAGTAGCAGATATATTCCTTGCATATAAAGACCTTGGGTTAGGCTTGAAAATAATTGGTACATCCATTATTCAGAGCATATTCTTATTTCTTTGGTTTTTGCTATTATTCATACCTGGTATTATCAAATCATTGTCTTATTCGCAAACATACTATTTACTAAAGGATCATCCTGAGTATTCCGTATTTGAAGCAATAACAGAAAGCCGTAAACGAATGGTCGGCTTTAAGTGGAAGTATTTCCTTCTATATTTAAGTTTTATTGGCTGGGGATTGCTGTCTATCCTAACACTTGGCATTGGTTTTCTGTGGCTTGCACCATATATCAGCACAACGCTTGCAGTATTTTACGACAATCATATTTCAGATAAAAAGGCAGAATTAGAATAAATATAAAAAAGGAAAAGGCGGTGAATGCCTTTTCCTTTTTTGATTTAATCTTTTATAAGAAGGTAAATAAAATACGGTGCGCCAAGGCAGGAGACAACAAGACCTACTGGTATTTCAGTCGGTGCCATTAAGTTTTTGCCAATTGTGTCAGCAGTCAAAAGCAATAAGGCACCTATTAATGCGGCAACAGGGAGGAGTGTCTGATGTCTAGGACCGATTATTCGTCTTGCCAAGTGAGGGGCAATCAAACCTAGAAAAGAGATTCCTCCGCCGACAGATACGCAAGCTCCTGCAAGAGCTACTGAAATAAAGAGAAGGATGCCTCTTTCACGTTCAATTGCTACTCCAAGCCCTGCAGCAGTGTTTTCACCAAGCTGTAATAAATTCAGCTTATGGGACTTATACATAGCTAAAGGTACAAACAGGCAAATCCAAGGAAGCACTGCAAAGACATAATCCCAGCTTGCGCTCCAGATGCTTCCTGTAATCCAAATAGTTGCTTGTGTGAAGTCCCGAGGGTCCATCATTAATTGGAAGATAATAATTAACGCGCCAAATGCAGAATTAATACCAATTCCAACAAGCACAAGTCTTACCGGCGAAACGCCATCCTTCCAAGCAATCATATAGATAAGACCAGCAGCAAGCAATGCCCCAAGCAAAGCAGAAAAAGGCATAATGAAAACAGATGCAGTGCCAAAAGATCCTTGGAAGAAGAAAATATAGAGAATAACCGCAAAACCAGCACCGGCATTGATGCCAATGATACCTGGGTCTGCAAGGGCATTGCGTGAGACGCTTTGCAGGATAGATCCAGCAATAGCCATGCCTATACCTATCAAAATGGCTATCACCATGCGCGGCAGACTAAAGTTGAACAAAATGTTCGCACTTTGCGGTGAGCCTTGTCCTAAAAAGGCTTGCAGCACCTCAGATGGCGATATTTTTATAATGCCCAAGTTTAAGCTCAGAAGGAAAACAACAATAATCGCAGCAATTAAGCTTATAACTGTAACAGTAAAGCGCTTTGTGGTCCATTTTGTCTGAGACATTATAACCCCCTCCCTTCACGGCGAGCTAAATAAAGAAAGAATGGAACCCCAATTAATACGGTGATGGCTCCTAACGGCGTTTCAAACGGCGGGTTTATGACGCGCGCACCAACATCGGATATAACTAAAAGAAGGGCGCCGACTACTGCCGAGCATGGAATGATTAACCGGTAATCAGGACCAACTATAAAGCGGACAATATGCGGTATCACGAGACCGACAAAACCGATTGTTCCGCCGACTGCAACTGCAGCACCAGTTAAAACTAATACGGCGATAGTGCCAAGAAACTTGACTAAACCTGTCCGCTGCCCGAGACCTGCGGCAACATCTTCGCCTAAGCTTAAAACAGTAATTGACCTGCTGATAAACAGGGCAATAACCAGACCGACAATGACAGCAGGAAGAAGCAGCTTAATGCTTATCCACTGAACACCGGCAACTCCGCCTGCATACCAGAAGCTTATATCCTTGGCAATATCAAAGAACAGGGCAATACCTGTTGAGATGGAACTGAGAAGCGCTGTTACTGCTGAGCCAGCAAGCGCCAGTTTAATTGGAGTAAGTCCTCTTTTGGATAAAGCGCCTATTGAAAAAACTAACAATGTGCCTAAGCCTGCACCTAAAAATGCAAGCAGCATAAGCACTAGATTTGAAGCGGATGGCAGAAAGGCAAAACTAATTGCAATCATAAAGCCTGCTCCAGCTGTAACTCCCATAACGGAAGGGGAGGCAAGGGCATTTCTTGTCATCCCTTGCATAATAGCTCCGGAAACTGCCAAAGCTGCTCCGATTAAAGCAGCCGCAACCGCCCTCGGCCAGCGGAGACGATGAATAATTTGATGCTGAGTAGACTGAGGGTCATAATGGAAAATACTTTGCCACACTGTTGATATACTGATATCAGCTGCACCATATATGATGGATAAGCCCATCGATGCCAGCAAGAGGGCGAGACCGAAAAAGATGACAGCTGTTGCTGTTTTTGGTCTGTAAATATCTTTTTGTACACCCGTTTTATTTTTTTGCATAAAAGGACCAACTTTCCGACCAGATTTCATAATTCCTTTTTATAAAAATATGTAATTAGTGCAAAATAATAATAATCTTCAATTGACTGTTAAAAAATTTGTCGTTTTCTTAAATAAATTTTACTAGAAAATGATAAAAAAATACATAGTCTATTGAAAATGATAATTGTTATCACTTATAATGATTGTATAAACACTCAGGAGGGTACATAGATGTCCAATAAAATGGTTAAATCGCTTTTGTTTGCTAGTTTATTATTAGTATTTACTATATTAGCTGCATGCGGTAATGAAAGCGATTCAGATAAAGATACAGGAACAGATACTGCGGAAGAAGCAAAAGACCGCACATTAACAGATGCTATGGGACATGAAGTGACTGTTCCGGCTGAACCAAAAGCAGTAATTGGCTCTTATTTAGAAGATGAGCTTGTTGCACTAGGTGTAACACCTGCAGCACAATGGTCTATCCAAGATGGAGCAGGCGTACAGGATTATCTGCAAGACTCCTTGAAGGATGTGCCGACAGTTGACTCAGAGCTTCCTTACGAAGCTGTTGCTAGCTTCAATCCAGATTTGCTGCTGATGACATCAGCTGCTACTGTAGAAGGTGCTAAATACGAGCAATATACAAATATTGCGCCAACATATGTTGTTTCTGAAGAAAACAACAATGATTGGAGAAAAAGACTGGAAACAGTTGGAGAAGTGCTAGGTAAAGAAGACGAAGCTAAAAAGGTTTTAGCTGATTATGATAAAAAAGCAGAAGAAGCAAAAGCAAGCATTCAAGAGGCTGCCAAAGGCGAATCAGCAGCAGCAATCTGGCTTGTGGGCGGACAGCTGTTTATGGTTGGTGAAAATGTATCAAGCGGTGCAGTATTGTACGGTGACTTAGGTTTAGCAGTACCGGAAGTAGTTAAAGAAATTTCTAAAACAGCAACTGGCAACTGGTCTTCGGTTTCACTTGAAAAGCTTGCTGAGCTTGATGCTGATCACTTATTCCTAATTAACAGTGACGGCGAAGCTGCTGAAACGTTGAAAGATCCGCTATGGTCTAATATCCCAGCAGTGAAGAACGGAAATGTTTACGAGTTTAGTCCTGATACTAGCTGGTTATACTCGGGCTCTATTGCTAACACACAAATCATTGACGATGTTGTGGAAAGCTTAACGAAATAACCCAAATTGGCACATTCCTTTTTCAGGAGTGTGCTTTTTTTAAGAGATGTAAACAAAGGGATATGTTGCTGACATAGCGAAATAATATAGCAAGGAAAAAATGACAGGAGGAAACATATGAACAGAATCAATTTAATCGCACTTGGTGTAAGAAAAATTGCAGACTCACTGGCATTCTATAAATCAATAGGCTTTCAAGCATCTGTCGTCGGTTCAGATGAAGAACCAGTCATTGTTTTTTTTAAAAACCAAGGCTCTAAATTAGAGCTGTATCCTCTTGAGCTGCTTGCTAAAGATATTAATGAAGAAAATCCGCCATCAATAGTAGAGGCTGGAGGATTTCCTGGATTTACGCTTGCTTATAATGCAAAATCTGTTGAAGAAGTAGATGCTATTTTCACAAAGCTTGCTGAGCTTGGTGCCGAAATAGCAAAAATGCCACAAGCAACAACTTGGGGAGGCTACAGCGGGTATTTCAAGGACTTGGACGGTTATTATTGGGAAGTTGCATATGGGTCAGACTGGGAGTTTGATGAATCGGATATGCTTGTCATTAACTAAGAGGAAGGGAAAGACCATTAAAATGGTCTTTTTTGAATTGATTTTCCTAAATGAAAGAGACTAATGGAAAGACTTATGTGAAGAGGTTGTTTAAATGAGTGAACTACTAGAAGGATATTACGACAAATCAGTAGAGAAAACAAAGAAGCTGATTATTGAGGATATAGAGAGATATCTGCAGGATAAAGAGAAAATGCCTTCCTATGAGCAATATTTGCGGGAAAGAGGAGAGTTTATCCACCAAATATGGCTTAACACGTGGATTAACATGACTGGAAGTGAGGCATCCGGCAGAGAAAAGAAAGAGTATTTAGAGGAAAAGGGAATAGAGACGGAGGGCTTAACGAAGAAAGTAATCAAGCAATTATTCAGACAGGAAATAAGAGAACCGAAAACCTATAAGTTTGAAGAATGGCTGGATACGCTGTACGCAGGAAAGGAACTGGAATGGGAAGCCCTTTATACGAGTGTACGGGAAAAATATCTTGAATGGAAAACAACGCAAGAAATACAGGAAAAAAACCGCAAGCTGAACAGGAAATTTGCCTATTATATAGAACAGGAGCTTGGAGAGCATTATGAGGAATTGTATTTATATGTTCGCTACTTGATTGGCTGTCACTTAGAAGTGGAAATAGAAGGGAATGGCATTATTCTGTCTTCAGATGATATTATGTTTGAAGATTATTTATACAATGAACTAGACATGCCATATAACCAGTTTTATTTTGTAGAGGACAGAACAGCGGCTTATGAGGACATGATCATTGCTTATTTAGGTGATTTTGGACCAAATTGGCTGAAACAGCATCTTCCTAAACATCTGCTTGACGAGTATCTTAAGTACTCGGAGAAACCAGTTCCGCTTTCCTATTTACGGGAAATAGCCAGTGAATTATTTGAAGATATTGCTTCAGACTTCTTCGCCGATCTTCTTGAAGAAAGGCTGGCAGATTTAACGAAGCTGATTGATATTCCTTTTGATTTAGAAATCCATAGGGATATTTATATAAAAGATAAGGAGTGGAGAGAGCGGCGCGAACGGGAAGAGCGCGAAGAAAAAAGAAAGCGCAAAGAAAAAGAAAAAAAGATGCTTGAAGATATTTTTGGAATGGAATATAGTCCTCCGACTGGCCGGGATATTCAGTATAAACTCCATGTGGGTGAGACAAATACGGGAAAAACCTTTCGTGCTATCCAAAAAATGAAGGAAGCAGCAAGCGGTCTGTATCTTGCGCCATTACGCTTATTAGCATTGGAAATATATGAAAGGCTGAATGACGATGGCGTCCCTTGTTCGTTAATAACTGGAGAGGAAGAAAAACTTGCGAAGGAAGGAAAGCATCTTTCCTGTACCGTCGAGATGTTTCGTGAAAAGGACTTTTATGAAGTAGTGGTCATTGATGAAGCCCAGATGATTGCTGACAAAGACAGAGGTTTCTCATGGTATAAGGCAATCACAAAAGCAAATGCAAAGGAAGTACATATTATTTGCAGCTTTCATGCAAAAACGATGATTTTGGATTTGCTTGGAGATTCGGATGTGGAAGTGAAGGAATATGAAAGAGATACCCCATTGAAGGTAGAGTCCTCGCCATTTAAGCTGAGCGACACGAGAAAAGGTGATGCACTTGTCTGCTTTTCAAGAAGAGGCGTTTTAGAGACTGCTTCACAAATTCAAAAGATGGGACGGCAGACGAGCATGATATACGGCAGTATGCCGCCAGAAACGAGAAAAAAACAGATGCACCGATTTATTGATGGAGAAACATCTGTTATTGTTTGTACGGATGCGATTGGAATGGGGTTGAACTTACCGATCAAACGGATTGTTTTCCTGGAAAATGATAAATTCGATGGAACTAAACGAAGGATACTCACATCCCAAGAGGTAAAACAAATTGCAGGGAGAGCAGGACGCAGAGGTTTGTATGAAGTGGGCAGAGTAGCATTCGCAAGTGAGCCGAGAATGATGAAGGTGCTGCTTGAGAAAAAGGATGAGGATATCACTGGCTTCACAATTGCGCCGACTTCTGCTGTTTTGAAGAGGTTCCAAAAATATTCTAACAGCTTAAGCTTGTTTTTTTATCTATGGGAGAACTTCAAAAATCCAGAAGGTACAAGAAAAGCAACATTAGCTGATGAAATGCTCTTATATGATATGATTAAGGACACATTGGTTGAGGCGAGGCTGTCCTTAGATGATCTATTCGGGTTTTTGCGTCTTCCATTCTCTGCGAATGAGCCTGTTTTGCGGGCACAGTGGAAAAGCAAAATGATTTCCATAGTGGAAAACAACGATTTGCCTGATCCTATTATAAATAAATCAAGCTTAGAAGAACTTGAACTTTCATACAAATCTGTTGGCCTGCATCTTCTCTTTTTATATAAGATAGGCAAAGCGACAGAAGCCTATTATTGGGAAAGAGTTCGTGAAGAAATAAGTGATTTGATTCATGAACAATTAAAATCTGGCGTTAAAATACGCAGAAATGTATGTGAAACTTGCGGGAAAGAACTGCCGCACCGGTTTAAACATAAAATATGCAATGAGTGCTTTTTCATCAGATAAAAAACAGCCAAAGGCAAATTTGCCTTTGGCTTCCTTTTTAATTTAATGTAGATGCTGCTGATTCTTTTTTAGGCCAAACCCCTGCAAACTCCTCTACATCATAGGAGAGAAAATCATGTAGCTTTTGCTTTCGATCATCAAGAAACAGCTCATCTGCTACAGCCGAAACGATTCTTGGGATTCCGTAGCGCATGCCGGACAGGGCAGAAGCAGACAAACCACAGCTGATAAGCGCCGAATAATTAAAGGCAAACAAACCGTAAAGGAGCGCTTCTCCAGCTTTATCCTTACTTATGAAGGAGAAACCATTACTTAAATATGGATGGGCATCAATAGTCGGGTTAGCAATATCTTTAGGTGCTTGGTAATAATCTTTCCAGCGTGTAATATGCTTTTCCACTAATTTAAGCTCAGGGCGAAGCGCTGGATCAGTTATCAGGCCAGTGCTGATAATAAGGAAATCAAACTTCGCCTTACTTTGAGGTGTAGTTACAACAGCTGCACCTTGCTCCTCTTTAACTTCAAGCCACGGGGACCCTAAATGAAGATGAAATCCTGGCCAATTGCTAGCCCGCTCGAAGATGTCATTTGTAGGCGGCTGGTTGAGCTTAAAGAAATGTGCCATTCCTGCATATTTCTCTGCGTCGGAAAAGGCAGGGTAACGCTCAATCATCCCTGAAACTTCCATTTGCCGGATTGGATTAATGCGAGGCAGCTCTTTTCTGCGGACAAATACATGTACCTCGCCGGCACCTTTCTGGAGCGCGTAATTGGCATTATCAAAAGCAGATGCTCCTCCTCCTAATACAGCCAGCTTTTTCCCTTTTAGTTCAGTAAAATCAATGGACTCAGAAGTATGGGCATAAAGACTTTTTGGCAAAGATTCTGATAAGAAGGAAGGTACATGCCACTCACCGCCGCCTTGAATTCCAGTTGCAAGGATGACTTTTCGCGCCAACAGCTTTTCCTGAACATTCCCTTGTTTGCAAACATGGAGGCAATGCAATCCCTCACCAAGCGGTTCAATGAGTTGGAGCTTTGTGTCATTAATAACAGGTAGATTTAAGATTCTGCGATACCAGCGTAAATAATCCATCCAATCTCCCCGAGGGATTTTATCAAGCTGTTCCCAGCCCTCCACTCCTGCCTGAGCCTCCCACCATGCCCGGAAGGTTAAGGAAGGGATGCCAAGGTCAATGGATGTTAAATTTTTCGGTGTGCGCAATGTAATCATTCTTGCGTACGTATCCCAAGGACCTTCATAGCCTTCAGGGTTTTCGTCTAGGACGAGAATATTACTGATCCGTTCCCGCAGCAGACCAAATGCAATTCCTAATCCTGATTGTCCACCGCCGATGATGACTGTGTCATAAACATGACCATTCTTATGAGAACGGGGCTTCATCCAATCTGGTCCGCCAAAATTTATATAAGATAAATCCGTTTTTACTCGTTCATTTAGTGCCTCTAAGCTCATGTATCCTCATCCCTTCCTTACTTTTTCATGTATAAATATAGTAAATAATATAATTTCATGTTAGGTTTTATTACATAGTTGCGTTATGAAATAATGGTATCATTTTTGTATGTTTATTGTATGGATAAAATATCTAAATTTTCACTCTTTTTTTAGTTATTTCGCTTTACTACCGAAAGTGTTGACTGTAGCCTATCTTTTTAGTAAAATAGAATCATCATAGAGCTAATAGCTCATGAACATTTGAATACTCCAAAGGGGAGTAGCTAACAGTTACGTCGTCAATACGTGGCAATTTACATGCCACCGGCCAAACTGGCAACTTGAATGTTGTTTGCGAGACCTTTGCCATTAACGGTAAAGGGATAAATATGACTATTTTCAAACCTTTACCAATCCGGTAAAGGTTTTTTGTTTTTAAAAAAAGGGGGAATAGTAATATAAGCGGTAGATAATCACTGTATATATTGCGAGTCATAACAAAAAAAATAGAAAAGTGGAGGAAACAAATAATGATGAAGAAACTCTTAACAGCAGTATTAACACTTGGACTTATCTTTTCACCTATCGGAAATGCAGTGTTCCATGAACAGACAACAACGGTTGAAGCGAAATCTTATAAATCTGGAAAACGAAGCTTTAACAATAATAACAGCAATACAAACACAAATACGAACTCCTTCTTTCAAAAGAAGCAGAACAATAATTCAACAACAACAACTTCTAAATCAAACAACAGAGGATTCTTTTCAGGCGGCTTGATGAGAGGCTTAATGATTGGTGGACTTGCAGGATTGCTGTTTGGCGGCCTTTTTGCCAATATGGGTGTACTTGGGTCTATTTTAGGTCTAATCATTAATGTTTTGGCTATCGTAATTCTAATTAGCGTCATCAGAAAAATCTTTGTTTATTTCAAAAAGAAAAAAAGAGAGGAAGCTAATAATTGGAGAAACTAATCATTCCAGAGCAGGATATTATAAATGCAATTTGCGTTTATATTTCAAGAAAGAAGCAAGTCCGTCCGGATGAAGTAGAAGTGGAGCTTATGTACGATGATGATTACGGCTTTTCTGCTGAATCCTATGTTCATGACCGAAAGCAAGTGCTGATTGCTCAAAATATCATTGAAGCATTGCGCCTATGGATGGATGAGTATTTAAATATTGATCCTTATATCGGAATTAAATTAGTGCTGGATGACGAGCAAGGAATCATTGCTGTAACGCGATAAGCAAAAAAAATAGTAAAAAGCCGTTAAGGAAATTCCTTAACGGCTTTTTTTATTAGTCGAAATGAAGCTTATAATCATCTGCTTTGATAACTTTAAGTTTTCTGGCAAAGATATAAATTAAGGCAAGGTTGAGTATGACTGGAACGATAAAGAATACGGAAATCATAATGGTAATATTCTTATATGTCCACCCTCCGTCAGCCAAATGCATATAATTTAGCGGACCTACAAGTCCTGAAAGCCCAAAGCCTGCACTGTAAGGAGTGCCCTGTATATTTAAGAATCCTGCTAATGCACCTAGCACAGCAGCGGTTATCAGCATTGGAAACAATATCTTAGGCTTCATAAAGAAGTTCCTCATCTGAATCTTTGGTGAGCCGAGCACATGTGCCAACGCTGTTCCGAGTGCGTTAGCTTTATAGCTTGCAATTGCCAAGCCGATGCCTGCTGCAACAATTCCAAGGTTCGCTGCACCTGACCCGATCCCGGATAATGAAATAACAGTCGCAAGGCCGACGGTTGAAACGGGAGACAAAATGATAATGCAGAAAATGACAGAGATGATGGCTCCCATCAGTACTGGTTGAAGGGTAGTAACATGCTGAACCCCTACACCAATAATTCCTGTTGTGTTTTTTATGTAAGGCAAGATAAGATATCCAGCCATGCCTGGCACTAATATACTCAAGGTAGGCAAGAGTAGAATAGAATATGCCTTCAGGCGGTCTCCTACTAATTGGACAAATAATACGGTTAAAGCGGCAGTTAATCCTGTGTTGATGACGACCCCAATTCCGTTTAAGGTAAATAGCCCATCAGCCGTTTTTTGAATAACACCGCTCCCGACCATCGCGGCAATGCCGACACTCGCTGTTTGGATGGAGGTGAGCTTAAAGGATACTCCGACCATTACACCAATAAGCACAGGCAGCAGGCTCATCACAAATACGGTGATGTCATAAACATGTTGAAGGGATGGTATATAAGGTATCAGAAGCTTTAAAATTTCCCCTAAAAGTGCATTTGGTATTAATGAGACGACAATGCCAATACTGATTCCAGTTAATAATTTGTTGAAAAACTCTTTCATCCCCATAATCTCCATTCCCTTGTATTTTGTGGTAATTATATGCAATATATGGGTGGGCGTCAATAAAAATTTTTAATACTTTAACGCATGTGTGTATAAAAGTGATGAAGTATTAAAAAAGGTAGTTGGAAGCAGATAAAAACCATAACAAATAACTGGAAAAACGTATTCAAGCGCTTGCCAGTTTGGTAGACTAAAGATGTATGGAAATTAAATAAAAGGTGCATAAAACATGAATTCATATAAGGATTTTAATGTAAAGGTTTATTACGGGGTTATAGCTGTTATCATCCTGTTCATGGTGACAGGAATGGTAGCAAGTTTATTCATGGAGACAGCGGGACTGCGCTTTGGGAATTACTTAAATGCAGTAGAAGTGGTCATATTATCTGTGCTGTTGCTGCTGTATCCGAAGATTTCTGGCTGGTGGCTTAATTTTTTAATCATCATCGTTGGAACGGCCTATTTTTATACGATATTTTATGTATATCCAGATACATGGTCTTCCTTTATTTTTGTATGTTTCATCCCGGCAATCTCCATTTTATTTTTTGATAAACAGCTTTTCATATTTTCAATGGTAATGAATATATGCCTTTACTTGCTTGGATATGGTTACATTCTGTTTATGGACAAGGCAGAGACATTTGGGCTGCTAGGAATAAATGTTCCAGGCAATGTTATTAACTTCCTAGGAAGCCAAGCGCTATTATATTGTATTTTTCTTTTAACATATGAACGAATAAAAAAACAGCAATTGTATTACAAACAGCTTCAGCAATCAGAACGGCTGAAAACTACAGGTCAGTTAGCAGCAGCTGTAGCCCATGAAATCAGGAACCCATTAACAGTAGTAAAAGGTTTCCTGCAGCTCTATCAGCAAGAGGAGAAAATGGATGAAGGCTCCAAACGGAACTATAGCCTGATGATTGATGAGCTGAACACAGCAGAGCATGTTCTTTCTCAATTTCTGATGCTGGCAAAACCCGATAATGATATTAAGCTGGAGAAGGTTGAAGTAGACTACTTGCTTCAAAGCGTTACTGATTTAGTAAAATCATATGGAATTCTCAGAGATAATAATATATTTCTCCGTGATGTACAGAAGGATTGTTATATTTTAGTGAACACCATTGAATTTAAACAGTTGATGATCAATCTGTTGAAGAACGCAATGGAGGCATCGCCGTATGGTGAGCCAATCTTTATTGAAACAGAGCTGCAAAAGGATATGGTGGAAATAAAAGTGACAGACCATGGCTGCGGTATGTCAGAGGAGGAAGTCCAATCATTAGGGACACCGTTTTATTCCTTGAAAAGCAAAGGAACCGGTTTGGGAATGATGATATGCTTCAATATTGTCGAAAAGTATAACGGAAAAATCAACATTGAAAGCAAAAAAGGGGAAGGAACGATAGTTAAAATTCAGTTCCCGCTTGTAAAAAATCCGTAAGAAAAGGAAAGGGCAGCAAATTGCCCTTTCCTTTTTTATGGGAATATAGATATAAACAAGCAGGAAGACAAATAAAGTGCCCGTTTTATTATTTAGTTACTGGTTCTTTAGCTTCCCATAATTCCTCGGCAACTTCGACTACTAACCGCAGCTTTTCCCACTGCTGCTCTTCTGTCAGTTTATTGCCGTGGTGTGTCGACGCAAAGCCGCACTGTGGACTTAAGCATAGCTGCTCTAAAGGCAGGTGATTTGCCGCATCAAGAATGCGGGCTTTTAATGTTTCTTTCTTTTCTAATTCGCCAAACTTAGATGTCACAACTCCTAAAACAACCTTTGCTCCTTCATGAGGAATATGTTCAAGCGGTTTGAAGTCACCTGAGCGTTCATCATCATATTCAAGGAAGAAGCCATCAACCTTCTCTTTTGCAAGCAAAGTCGGTGCAATTAAAGAATAGCTTCCTTCGAAAGCCCAAGTTGATTGGTAGTTTCCTCTACACAAGTGGGTTGTAACAACAAGATCCTCTGGTTTATCTTCCAATATGCTGTTAATGACATACAATGCTAACTCAATCCAATGCTCCCTGCTGTACTCTCCGTCATTAAAGGTATGCTCTGGCGAAGAAAGTCTTGCAATATAAACATCGTCTAATTGTAAATAACGCACACCAGCATCATAGAAAGCTTTAATAGCGTCACGGTAAGTTTGGATTACGTCTTTTGTGAAGTCTTCTAAGTTTGGATAAATAGCTTCATTTCTAATAGTGCTGTAAAAAAGCTGGTTCGGACTAGGGATGGTTTGTTTCGCAACAGCGCGATCTCCGACGATGTCTTTAAACACTTTAAAATCTTCAATGAATGGGTGATTTGGATTGAAAGCAATCTTGCCGTTATTGCGGATATTATATTTTTCTGTTTCCACGCCATCAAATTTATAACCGCTTTCTGGCACATAGCCTTCGATTCCATCCAAATGCTCAAGGAAGTCAAGATGCCACCATGTGCGTCTAAATTCTCCGTCTGTCACGGCTTTTAAGCCAATCTCGATTTGTTTATCAACAATTCTCTTAATCTCTGCTGTTTCCACAGCTCGAAGCTCATCTTTTGTAATAATGCCTTCTTTAAATTCTTTTCTAGCTTTATGCAAGCTTTCAGGCCGCAATAAGCTGCCAACGTGATCTGCTCTGAATGGACCTTGGTTTACTATTTTTGTCATGATTAACTCCTGCTTTCGTTATTTTATTTGGAATGAAAGAAGATAAGCCTAAAACACACAAAAAGCCTCTTCTTGTAAATAAGAAGAGGCGAACATTCACATTGGCTCTTCTTATCTTCAAGCGTTGCGCTTCTGGAATTAGCACAGTATTCTAAGCAGAATCTGTTGCTGAGGTATCAAAGGGCCAGTCCCTCCACCTCTCTCGATAAGAAATGAAATTTTTATTTTTGTTTTTGAAATATCTGTATACTAGATTAATTGGAAAAATCTAAATAGTCAAGGAAAATATTTTATTATATTGATATACTTATTTTTTCTTGAACAGCAAATACATGAAGTAAGGCGCGCCAATAATGGCAGCCATGATTCCAGCTGGGACTCCGTCAGGATCAAGTATGTTTTTGCCAATTGTGTCCGCAGCCAGAAGGAAAAGCCCCCCGATCAGCAGTGCAACAGGTAAATACATTTTATGCCTTGGGCCGACTAATGCTTTCGCAATATGAGGTCCCATTAATCCTATAAAGGAGATGCTTCCTGTTGCGGAAACAGCAGCAGCAGCCAGAGCGACCGCAGCTATTGCCAGAACTATTCTCTCCTTCTGAACCGATGCGCCAATACCGACAGCAACAGGCTCGCTGAAGGTCAGAACATCGAGCTTATTCGCTTTGTATAAAGTAAAAGGAATAAATACAATCAGCCAAGGAAGCATAGCCAAAATATACGGCCAGTCTGTTCCCCAAACATTGCCTGCCAGCCATTTTGAAATGAACTCTACTTTTTCTCTTTCAGCAGAAGAAATCAGCACAACCATGATTCCTGATAAAGCCATAGAAAAGCCTACCCCAACTAGTACAAGACGAGTTGGCTGGAAACCGAGGCCTTTATCGTATGAAAAGAAATAGATAAGCAGGGCGGACGCAACAGCACCGGCAAATGCACAAACTGGAATCATATAAACAAATGATCCAGCGTCAATCGGGAAAAACAGGAAAAAGATTGCAACAGCAACACCGGCGCCTGCGTTAATGCCAATAATGCCTGGATCTGCTAAATCATTTCTTGTGATGCCCTGCAGAATTGCTCCAGAAAGAGAGAGGGCAACCCCTGCAAGCAAGGTAACAATAATTCTTGGCAAGCGAACAGAATATAAAATAAATTCCTCTGAGAATGTGCCATTTCCAAACAGTGTCGGCAGAAGCCGTGACAGACCGAAGGAGGCGTACCCGATACTTAAGGAGATTCCAATAGTCAAAAATATGAGTGCTGCAAGCACGGTGATAACTAGTTTTTGTTTTTTCAGCAATGCAGAGGATATCATGCGAATTTACTTCCTCCTTTTTTAACAATGAATAAAAAGAAAGGCAGACCTAAAATACTGATTATTGCTGCTACAGGTGTTTCATATGGAGCATTCATTGTCCTTGCAACAGTGTCAGCCATCAGCATAAAAATTCCACCTGCAATGGCTGTAATAGGGAGAAGAAAGCGATAATCTGTTCCTACAGCCCAGCGGACCATATGTGGAACCATCAGCCCAATAAACGCCATATTTCCAACAAGTGCGACAGCGGCTCCTGCCAGAATAATAATAACAATAAAAAGCAGTCCCTTAACCAAGGCTGTCTTTTGCCCAAGCCCGACTGCTACATCTTCACTTAAGCTTAAGATAGTAAGCTGCCTGGATAAAAAGAAGGCAACAGCGATGCCAATAAGGATGGCAGGAAGAATAATCTTAAGCTGTCCCCATGATGTGCCAATCAGACCACCAGAAGTCCACATCGACACATTTTTATTGATGTGAAAAAACAGGCTGATTCCTTCAGCGATGGCAGTAAGGAATGCTGTTACAGCTGATCCTGCCAACACAAGCTTAAGCGGAGAGTTTCCTCCTTTTCGCATCATCCCGATTCCAACTACTAAAACCATGCCAATAGCGGCACCAACAAAACAGATTAACATTATACTGAAATAGTTTAATGACGGGATAAGTGCTAAAGATAAAGCTAAGGCGAAATTTGCACCTGCAGTCAATCCTAGCAAACCAGGATCAGCAAGCGGGTTTTTTGTTATGCCTTGCATGATAGCACCAGAAACGGCTAAAGCAGATCCCACTGCAATTGCAGCAACCTCTCTAGGAAGACGGATTTCCCGCAGTATATTGCTGTTTTGATTTTGGTGTTCAGAAGTGATGGCGAGCCATAAGTCCTTTAATGATGTATCGGCAGCTCCGAAGATCATGGAGATGATAAATGCAGCAATCAAAAGAGAGATACCTATTAATAATTTCCATACAAACGAAATAGAATTAGTCATTTTATATCATCTTTTCTGTTTAGATTTGTATAAAAACATGCTGCGCACAAACGTGCACAGCATGCAATCCTAGTAGTTAGTTGCCTAGAAAATGCTCTTTAAAGAATTCCAGTTGATAATCAAGCGTCACAGGATCATTAAAGTAGAATTCATTTGCATTTGCTTTAAATACATGGTTATTTTTTACTGCTGGTATATTTTTGTATGCTTCTGTTTCTTGATAAGAGTTATCTTGATCTGCATATTCACTGATAATCAAGTAATCTCCTACATACTCAGGCAGCACTTCTGAAGATAATGCATAGTATCCGTCTGCAAGTGCCATTTCTTTCACCTTTTCGGGCATGTTCAGCTTCATTGCTTGATAGAGTATTTCAGTTCCGCGACCCCAGTTGTTGCCGAATACATACATTTGCTTATTAAAGTTTTCGATGACAGTTACTGTTGCATCTTCCCCTATTTTTGCTTTGATTTCTTTACCAGCTGCATCTGCACGCTGTTTAAAGTCATCAACCCAAACTTGTGCTTCTTTTTCTTTATTAAGAAGCTTTCCAATTTCAAGATGCTGTGTTAAATAGTCTGCCTTGCCATAAGTAAATGTGACAGTTGGAGCGATTTCATTTAACTTGTCTACATTTTTAATAGTTGATAATCCGATGATTAAATCTGGCTTTAATTCAATTATTTTCTCGAGATTTTCATCTGTTACTTCTTCTACGTCTTTCAACTCTGAATCAAATCTTGGGTTTTGCTTTGACCAGGAATCAACACCGACTACGTTTACTCCAAGTGCCATAACGTTACCAGTGAAGGTGGATAATACGACAACGCGCTGTGGATCTGCAGGTACTTCAACAGGTCCATTTTCAGACTGGTAAGTAATAGTTCCAGATTTTTTGTCTGTATCTTCTGTATTGCCGTTCGTTTCTGATGCCTTATTTCCACAGGCACTAATAACTAGCAATAAGATTAGAATCATTGGCAATAACGACTTCTTCATGTTTCTTGTCTCCTTTTATGAGGTGGTATGTTAAGCATATCGGCTTTTTCGTGCGAGGGTCTTCCCCTATTTCCGCATCAATTTGAAAAACTTTTCGTAAAATATCTTTTGTAAGGATTTCCTGCGGGCTGCCAGCTTTAACTACCTCACCGTCTTTCATTGCTATAATATAGTCAGCAAATCTCGCGGCTTGGTTTAAGTCATGAAGAACCATCACGATTGTTCTGCCTTGTTCTTCATTAAGCTTCTGGAGCAATTCGAGCACTTCTAATTGATGTGCCATATCTAAATAAGTTGTCGGTTCATCAAGAAAGATAATATCTGTTTCTTGGGCAAGTGCCATTGCAATCCATGCACGCTGTCTTTGACCGCCTGACAAGGCATCTACAGATCTGTCCTTGAATTCCTTTGTATTGGTCGACTCTAACGCCCAATCAATGGCCTCGATATCATGCTGTGATAGTTTTCCGAATCCTTTCTGATGAGGGAAACGCCCGTATGACACTAGCTCCCCTACTGTTAATCCTGCAACACTTTCCGGTGTTTGAGGAAGTATAGCCATTTCCTTTGCAAGCTGTTTCGTATGTATTTTGCTTATGTGCTTGCCATCCAACAGGACAGAACCAGACTGGTGCGGGATAATCCGCGTCATTGCTTTTAATAATGTTGATTTTCCACAGCCATTAGATCCAATAATTGTCGTGATTTTTCCATCTGGTATAACAACATCAAGGTTTTTAACTATTAGCCGTTCGCCATAGCTGATGCTTATATCCTCGGTATATAGTCGCCCCATCATTATCCTCCTATGATTTTCTATTATTAAATAAATGAGAATGATAATCATTTTGAACAAGTAAATCTTATTATCGTTTCATATTTCTGTCAATAATCCATTGTAAAAATTTTAAAAACGGGTTATGATACTAAATGAGAATGAGAATCAATTTAATTCCAAACCATAGGAGTGAAGTAATATGGAAAATACGGAAATATTCGATGTGACGATTATTGGTGGTGGACCAGCAGGACTTTACTCTGCTTTTTATAGTGGTTTAAGAGAAATGAAGACAAAAATTATTGAATTTTTGCCCCATCTTGGAGGCAAACTTCATCTTTATCCTGAAAAGATGATCTGGGATGTAGGCGGCGTTACACCGCTTCCAGGAGAAAAGCTAAGAGAACAGCTAGTACAACAAGGGCTTACGTTTAATCCGGAAGTCGCATTAAATACAAAAATTACATCTATAAGCAAAAATGCTGAGGGATGTTTTATATTAGAGTCAGCTAATGGTGAGCAGCATTATTCAAAAACGGTTATTGTTGCTGTCGGCAGCGGAATACTTACTCCACAAAAAATAAAAATTGAAGGTGCTGAAAGATTTGAGGTTTCCAACTTGAATTATACAGTTAAATCTCTCATGCAATTCAGAGATAAAACAGTCATTATTTCAGGCGGAGGCAATTCAGCAATAGATTGGGCCCTTGAATTAGAGCCAATCGCTAAAAAGGTATATATAACTTGCAGAAAAGACAGCTTTAAAGGACATGAAGCTAAAGCTACACAGCTTATGGAAAGTAAGGTAGAATGTCTTTTCCACACATCGATTACAAAGCTTATCGCAAAGGATGGTCATGATACGATTGATTCGGTAGAAGTCACAAATAATCAGACAGACGAAGTCGGTTTGCTTGATGTTGACGAGGTTGTCATTAACCATGGCTATGAAATGGATTCCTCATTATTAAAGAACAGTGATCTGGAAATCAAAATGTTGGATGATTTTTATATTGCCGGCAATGCCAACAGTGAAACATCTGTTGAAGGATTGTATGCTGCCGGAGACATTCTGAAGCATGATGGAAAGGTTCACCTGATTGCAGGTGCTTTTCAAGATGCAGCCAATGCGGTAAATAAGGCAAAGCTGTTCATTCAGCCAGACGCCAACACTAGTGCGATGGTTTCTTCTCATAATGAAGTCTTTAAAGAACGAAACAAAGACATCGTCAAAAATATGATGCAATGTGACGATTGCACACAAATGAAAGTGAAGATATAAAAAAATCCGCTGTACTAGCAGCGGATTTTTTTGCTATTTAACCGAAACAGCCATCTTCAATGCAACAACAGGATCCCCTGTTGTTGCAAGAGTGTATAAAGTGGAGTCATCCTCCCATATTATCCGAATCTCAGCATTATTTTCACCTTTTGGATAGCTTACCTCTACCATGCCTTCATCATGAGGAGCAGGCAGAGCGTGTTCCTCTAAGTATTTTACCATCTTTTTGCCGTCTACCTGTAAATCGCGATTATCAGCAGACACCGCTTTAATCTGTAGAACCCATCTGCCTTCCTTCCATTGAAGATAAGTACTTCCTGCTGCTCCTTCGAGTATACCGTTGATGCCGTAGCCTAAATCGACAGACATATCCTCAGGGATATTCTCTTCATCAAAAGCGGGGAACGCAGGAGCATCCTCATCTGTAGTTGCTGTGAACTCTGCTAATGGCTCACCAGCTTGATTTGAATCTTCGGCTACAGACTCGTAAAAGCGGATGCTGTAGCCAACCTGTGTGTTTTCCTCAATATGTGCTCCAAGATAATTGCCATCCTCAACAGGAAAGCTTTCTGGCAGCAAAGCATCTTTTATTTTCAACTCGTTTCTGATATCTGTTAATACTTCTCTATTAGTAAGCTCCGTGGCGGCATCTGTGTTGTTAGCAGTTTGTTCTGCTTGCATTTGATTGCTGCTAGCAGAAACCTTCGTATTCTCCGTACTATTTGCTTGTTCCTTTGTACTGCAGCCTGTGAGTAAAAGGCAGCTGGCAGTCAGCATAATGGGAAATACTTTCATTGGTATTCTCCTTTCTACCGCATTCTTACTTCTTCTTTTCCCTATCTTTCATTAAAAATGAGTTTTTTTGAAAATTTTTTTTAAAAATTTACGAAAATTTTGAACACCGTTGTTCATAAAATATGTCATGTTAAATGACAAATTAAGGTTTGCGAAGAATAGTCTTTTTTAGCTGTTAAAAGCAATAGAATAGACTGAATGCTTAATAATAGGGAAATATGCAGTTATTTTAAATATCAATGTAATTATACTAATAAATATAAGTGTTAGATTATGTGACAAATTTTAATTTAATAATAAAACTATATGCAAATATCTACTTTGGTAGAAGGGAATTAGGTTGTAAATAACTCGTTTTGTGAAAAGATATAACATCAAAATGGTAAAATCAAGGTATTGCTTTCTACAATAATTTGAGGTTAATATAATAATCACATTAGTTCCATTTTTCAAAAAACTATTAGTGAATATGAATAATTTGGTTCTAATAAATAACGAGAGAGTGCCGATAAATAGGAAAGCAGCGCTAATTCTAAACAAAACTGTCTTAAATTTTCAGAGTTATTAAACTAATTAATAATTATATTAAAAATAAAGACAGCGGCGTACTAGAATAGCAATTATGTTTCAAAGAGATAGAGAAATAGCTTTGGAGATATTATTTTCGGAATACTTAAACAAAAGGGGAATTCAAACATGAAGAAGAAGCTTAGTTATTTGTTAGCAACGTCTGCTTTAGCGGCAGGAATCTTGGCTGGATGCAGTCCAAAAGGTGACAGCGGTGCAAGCAGTGATGAAATAAAATTCGGAATCAATTTAGAATTATCAGGTCAGGTTGCATCATATGGACAATCATTAGAAAGTGGAATTGATTTAGCAATTGAAGAAATCAATGCAGACGGCGGAATTGACGGCAAAAAAATTGTCCCTGTAAAGGTTGATAATAAATCAGATCTTACAGAAGCAACAAACGGAGCCCTTAAATTAATTGAACAAGATAAAGTATCGGCAATCATCGGTGCAGCAACAAGCGGTGATACAGTAGCACAAGTTCAGATTGCCAATGATAAACAAACGGTATTGCTAACTCCATCAGGAACAGCACCAAACGTTACAGTAAATGATGATGGCTCTGTAAACGAATATGCTTTTAGAACATCCTTCATCGATCCTTTCCAAGGAAATGTTGCGGCAAACTTCGCAACAGAAAAACTGAATATTAAAAATGCAGCAATTTTTGCTGACAGTGCCAGTGATTATGCGAAAGGTTTAGCGGCAGCATTTAAAGAAACATTTGAAGCAAATGGTGGAAAGATTGTGTCTGAAGAAGCTTATGTAGCAAAAGATACTGACTTTAGCTCTACATTGACAAGAATTAAGTCAGAAAATCCAGAATTCGTATTTATTCCAGGCTATTACGAGGAAGTTGGACTTATCATCAAGCAAGCTCGTGAAATGGGTATCACTGTACCATTTATGGGAGCAGACGGCTGGGATTCACCAAAGCTTATCGAACTTGCTGGTGCAGAAAACTTGAACAATACGTATATCACAAACCATTATTCTTCTGAAGATCCAGATGAAAACATTCAAAAATTCGTTAAAGCATTTAATGATAAATACAGCAAGAGCCCTGACGCGTTCAATGCACTTGGCTATGACTCTGTATACTTGTTGAAAGATGCAATTGAAAGGGCTGGAAGCACAGATTCAGAGAAAGTGAAAGACGCATTAGCTGAAACAAAAGATTTATCCTTAATCACTGGTGTAGTCTCCATTGATGAGAATCATAACCCAATCAAATCTGCAACAGTGCTTGAATATAAGGATGGAAAACAAGTCTTTAACTCAAAGGTTAATCCTTAATAGTTCAAAAAATGGGGGGGAGCATCCTCCCTATTTTATATTTTAGGAGAAAAAAAGGTTAGTTTTGGAAGAAGGAGTGAGAAAAAATGGAATGGATACAGCAGCTTGTCAACGGCATCTCCCTTGGCAGCATTTACGCACTTATCGCATTAGGTTATACAATGGTTTACGGAATTATTAAACTTATCAACTTTGCCCACGGGGATGTCTTTATGGTCGGCGCCTTTATAGGCTTTTATTCCATTACAGGCTGGGGATTGGGGTTCTTCCCTGCATTGATTGTTTCCATGGTAGCATGTGCTATTTTTGGTGTAATTATTGAAAGAATTGCTTATAAAAGACTGCGAAATGCTACTAGGATAGCGGCCCTTATTACTGCTATCGGGGTTTCGTTATTAATTGAATATGTATTTATTTACTTTAGAGGAGCAGGCTTAGTTGCCTACCCGAATGTACTGCCAACAAAAACATTTGAAATTTTCGGTGCGCAAATCAGCAGCAAGTCGCTATTAATTCTAGGAACTTCTGTAACGTTGATGCTTATTCTGCAATTCATTGTCCATAAGACGAAAACAGGAAAAGCAATGCGCGCAGTTTCTCATGACATGGATGCTGCGAGGTTAATGGGGATTAATGTAGATAGAACAATCTCAGCTACATTTGCTATCGGATCGGCTCTCGCTGGGGCTGCAGGTGTTATTTTCGGTGCTTATTATACAAAAATCGAGCCATTAATGGGTGTAATTCCAGGGTTGAAGGCTTTCGTTGCTGCCGTACTTGGGGGTATTGGCATTATTCCTGGAGCAATGGTGGGCGGACTTATTTTAGGTCTTGTTGAGACAATAGTAAGTGCACTCGGCTTCTCACTTTGGAGAGATGCTGCTGCATTCATCATCTTAATTCTGATACTTATCTTTAGACCAGCTGGTATTTTAGGTAAGAATACGAAAGAGAAAGTGTAGGTGAAGACAATGAAAAAATCAAAAAGTTTCTGGGTGTTTTTGGTGCTTTCCATTATTGCCTACAGTGTTATCCAATATTTAATAACTTATGGAATAATTGATTCTTTATACAGCAACATGATTATCTTGATTGCGATCAATATTATGCTGGCAGTCAGCTTGCATTTAGTTATTGGGATAACAGGCCAGTTTTCAATTGGACATGCAGGTTTCCTTGCTGTCGGTGCTTATGTATCTGCGATTGTAACGATGAAATTACAGCTTCCTTTTCCTGTCGCAATTATCGCAGGCGGTGTAGTCGCAGCTCTGGCTGGCTTATTGGTCGGAATCCCGACATTAAGACTAAGGGGAGACTATTTAGCAATTGCTACATTAGGCTTTGCAGAAATTATTCGTATCTTTTTCTTGAACATTGATTATGTTGGCGGAGCTGCAGGGATGCAGGTTTCCCATATGACCACTTGGACATCTGCATTCATCTGCTTGTTTATTACAGTGTTAGTTATTGTTAACTTTACGAACTCTCGGCATGGACGTGCAGCCATTTCTATTAGAGAAAATGAAATTGCTGCAGACGCAATGGGAATCAACACAACTTATTATAAAGTCGCAGCATTTGCAATTGGCTCCTTGTTTGCTGGGGTTGCAGGCGCACTGCAGGCACATAATTTCTATATTATTAACCCTACTAACTTCGGTTTCTTGAAGTCTTTTGACATCTTAATTTATGTTGTTTTAGGTGGATTGGGAAGCTTGTCTGGTTCTGTGATTGCAGCTGTTTTCTTGACCATCATCTCCACCTATCTGCAGGATTATCCATCAACACGGATGATTATCTACAGCTTAGTTCTCGTTATTGTTATGCTATATCGTCCTAAAGGTTTAATGGGCACATTGGAGATCACTGATTTATTTAAGCGGAAAGGAGGCGGTTCGAATGGCAAACAATGATGTGCTTTTGCAAGTGAAGGGTGCAGGCATTCAATTCGGCGGATTAAAGGCCGTTTCAGAAATTAATATAGAGCTTAACCGCGGTGAATTGATTGGTCTTATCGGTCCGAATGGCGCAGGGAAAACTACAACATTCAATATGCTGACAGGTGTCTATGCACCTACAGAAGGAGAGATTTTCTTTGACGGAAAAAAGCTGAAGGGCTTGAAGCCATACCAGGTAACACGGCGCGGTATCAGCAGAACCTTCCAGAATATCCGTTTGTTTAATGAATTAACTGTTCTGGACAATGTAAAGGTAGCCTATCATTCTTTAGCTAAGCATTCGATGTTGAGCAGCATACTCCGCCTTCCTTCCCACTTTGCAGGTGAAAAGGAAATGGAAGAAAAATCGATTGAATTTTTAAAGATTTTTCAGCTTGACCGCTATAAAGACGAAAAAGCAAAAAACCTGCCATACGGCCAGCAGCGCCGGCTCGAAATTGCCAGAGCGCTTGCAGCAGGTCCTAAGCTGCTATTGCTTGATGAGCCTGCAGCAGGGATGAACCCGCAAGAAACACATGAGCTCATGGAGTTGATTGCATTTATTAGAAAACAATTCGATTTGACGATTCTGTTGATTGAGCATGATATGCCTCTAGTCATGGGAATCTGTGAGCGCATCTATGTTTTGGATCATGGACAGCTGATAGCAGAGGGTACTCCTGATGTAATCCGCAATCATCCAAAGGTAATTGAAGCATATTTAGGCGAGGAGGTTGCAGAATAATGCTGAAAGTAGAAGACATTAATGTCTATTATGGCAATATACAAGCATTAAAGGGAGTCAGCCTCGAGGTGAATGAAGGAGAAATCGTCACACTTATTGGTGCAAATGGTGCAGGAAAAAGCACGCTCCTAAAAACATTGTCAGGGCTGCTTAAGCCAAAGAAAGGAAGCATTGAGTACTTAGGCAAGTCTATTTCAGGAAAAGCAGCTCAAACGATTGTTAAAGCGGGTATTTCCCACGTACCAGAAGGACGCAGAGTTTTCTCCAACATGACAGTGGAAGAAAATCTTGAATTAGGTGCTTACTTGCGCAATGATAAAAATGAGATAAAAAAAGATTTGGAAAAAGTATATGAAGTGTTTCCGAGATTACTGGAACGGAAGAAACAGCTGTCAGGAACACTTTCCGGCGGAGAACAGCAGATGCTAGCAATGGGAAGAGCTATCATGGCAAGGCCAAAGCTGCTTTTGCTTGATGAACCTTCCATGGGCTTAGCGCCGCTGTTTGTAAAAACAATATTTAAAGTTATTCAGGAAATAAATGCAACAGGAACTACCATATTATTAGTCGAACAAAACGCCAATATGGCTCTGTCCATTGCAAACAGAGGCTATGTCATCGAAACAGGCAAGGTTGTGCTGTCAGGGACAGCCGCCGAGCTGTTAGAAAGTGATGATTTAAAGCAAGCCTATCTTGGCGGACATTGATGGTTTTGGTAAGCTGCCTTTAGTAAGGCGGCTTTTTTTATGTGGCAGTAATTTTCTAGCCAGAATGTACAGCATAATACAGGCTTAAAAAATCACTAAATTTTTATCAAAACAGCCAATCACCATGTATTATATAAATGAGAACCCTCAGAATTAAAAGTTGTTAGGGAATGCTTGATTTCAATAATATAAGAGTTTCTATAGATGACTCAATGGAAGTATAACAATTTCCGATGGGAGGAATCATTGTGAATTTGCTTGTAACAGGCGGAGCCGGCTTTATTGGCAGTAATTTTGTCCGTCATATGCTTGATACATATCCAAATATGATTATTGTTAATCTCGACTTGCTGACGTATGCAGGTAATTTAAACAGCTTGGCGGATTTAAAGGGAAATCCTCGCCATAAGTTTGTTCATGGCAGCATTACGAATCGAGAGCTTGTTAATCATTTGCTTGATGTTTATAGTATTGATGGAATTGTCCATTTTGCTGCAGAATCGCATGTAGACAGAAGCATTATTAATCCGGGTGCTTTCGTGGAAACAAATGTGCAAGGGACGCTAGTTTTGCTGGAGGCAGCAAAGATAAAGGGAGTTGGCCGGTTTGTGCATATTTCTACAGATGAGGTTTATGGAAGTCTTGGCGAATCTGGCTATTTTACAGAAGGCAGCGCCATTGCTCCAAACAGTCCATATGCGGCAAGTAAAGCAGCAAGCGATATGCTTGTTCGCTCCTATTATAAAACGTATGGTTTAGATGTAAATATAACAAGATGCTCTAATAATTATGGGCCATATCAGTTTCCTGAAAAGCTCATTCCGCTTTTGATTACAAATGGTGTGAATGGGGAGAGGCTTCCTGTTTATGGGGATGGAAAAAATATCCGCGATTGGATTCATGTTAAAGACCATTGTGCTGCAATTGACCTTGTTCTGCGCAAAGGAAAAAAAGGGGAAGTTTATAATATCGGCGCAAGAACAGAAAAGACCAATAATGAAATAGCGCAGTTAATCATGAAGGAATTAAAGCTGCCAGAAAAAAGGCTGCTATATGTAAAGGATCGGCCTGGTCATGATTATCGATATGCTGTCAATCCGGAAAAGCTGGAGAAAGAATTAGGCTGGAAACCAATATATTCTTTTGAGACCGGCATTAAAGAAACAGTTGATTGGTATTTGGCTAATGAATCATGGTGGGGCCCTTTAAAAGGCAAGCAAGGAACATAACATAATCAGGGGTAAAGGCGCACTAAAGGGAGTCACTTATTCTTTAATGTGCCTTTTATTCATTTTTACCTCATGTATATTGCAAGGTCTGGATGACTGCCTGTAGTGATAACTTCACGAAGAATTTTCGCTAAGGCCATGCTGTAAACAAGACCGTTATCTCCATAAGCCATTAAAAAGTAGCAGTTAGGAAATTCCTCGTATTCCCCTATTAGCGGAAGGCCATCATGTGTCCCTCCATAAAAGGCACCTAAATAGTAATCTGCTTGAAGAGCTAGATCAGGGAATAATTTATTGCATTCCTTTATAAGCTTGTCTTTTCGGCCGATAATTTTTGCATCCCGCTCTTCGGCAATAGCAGTGTTTTCATCCAAACCGCCAATAATAATGCGGTTATCTGAAGTTGTACGCATATAAATGTAAGGACGGGCAGTCTCCCATATCAATGTGCGCTTATGCCAGCTGGAGAAATCTTCAACCGGATTAGTAATGACAGCATAGGAGCTTGACAGTACACTATTTTTTTCTTGTTTAAATTCTAGGTTTTCGTAGCCTGCAGCAAAAATTACATGTTTAGCTGTAATCGAGTAACCTTTATCTGTATACAGAACGGCTTGGTCCTTTTCTAGCTTCTTGCCATTTATTCTTGTGTTTTCGTAAATAGAGACTTTCTTTTTGGCAGCACCGTCTAAGAGGGCGTGATTGAACTTGAAAGGGTTCAGCTCGCCGTCGTTATATGTATAAAGGGCTTTGTACTTGCTGAATCCATATTTCTCTTTTATCTCCTCTTCTGAAAGCAAATCAGCCTGAAAACCGTGCTTTGTTAGATAAGCATACTCTTTATCAAGCTTGACAACATCCTCTGGGTAGCTCGCATAATAAAGGCTGTCTCGCCGCTTGAAATCAGAGGCAATATCAAGTGTGGCTGCTGCCTTTTCAATATCATTGATTGCTTCTTCACATAGCTTTAAATGTCTGATTGCCAGGTCCTCACCAAAGCTGTTTACAAGCTCAAACAGCATTTTATCGCCAAGGTATTGAATCAGAGCCGTGTTTGTTGAAGTGCTGCCTTCTCCAATCCTCCTTTTGTCCACTACAGCAACATTCAAGCCTGTATCCTTTAAGTAGTGGGCACATTGGGCACCAGAGCTACCGCCGCCAACAATCAGCACATCACAGTTAATGTCCTCCTCTAATGAAGGATAGACAGGTGCTTCTGGAAATGTAGTCGGCCAATAATAGTTTCCAGCTTGCAGTTTCATTGCGTTTTTCCCCTCTCTTCATTTAATCTAATCATATAAAGGTTAATTCCTGCATAGCATTTCCTGATTTCAGAGTTTTTACTTAGAATGGAAGTGTTAATGTAAAAAAATAAAGGCAAAGGCTAAAATTATGACACCATTTACAGAGAAGGTAATTGAAATCATTCAAGCTATTCCATATGGAAAGATCATGACATATGGCCAAATAGCAAAAGCAGCAGGGAGCCCGAGAGGTGCAAGACAGGTCGTAAGAATTCTGCACACTTCTAGCAGAAAGCACAATCTTCCTTGGCACCGGGTCGTCAACGCGAAAGGTGAGATAGTGATAAAACAGGAGGAAGGAAGTGCTATGCAAAAGCAGTTTTTGGAAAGTGAGGGTGTAGAGTTTATAAGTGCGAACAAGCTTGAATTGAAAAGATATCAGCACATTCCTTTAGAGGAGTGGGAAAGAGATTATTTTGATGAATAAGACAGACAGAAATAACAGTCACAATCACTTTTACTGCATCTAAAAAACCCTTCAAAACCGCCTTTAGGGTTCGAAGGGTTAATGGCTCAGCGAAGTTTTTTGTTTTAGTTCCTGTAAAGATTGCTGAAAAGCGCTGTTAAAGTGGTCGGGGTTATCCATCATGACATTATGTCCTGCATTTGGAATGGTGATGAGTTTTTTGTATGGTGCCTCCATGAGAGGATAATATTTCTCCAATAAGTAATTAAAATGAAGATCATATTCACCAACCATGTAAATGACAGGTACATGGTAGTTCGAAGGAAGCTTCCGCAAATCGTATCTCATTGCATATTTCGATAAGGGAGCTTGAAGCTTTTCCATCTTGAGAAAATAGGTTAAATGCCTAAGAGAAAAGTAAGGCGAAACTATTCCAGCCTTTATGAAAATAAAAGAATCCTCTACGTAAGAAATATACTTCTTTGCAACCTTATACATTTTTAGAACTGCAGCTTCGGTTGCTTTAAGACTGTCATGCAAGCCTTTTTGCAAACGGTCCAAAATCTCAGCATCCTTTGATTCCCCTTGTACAAGAGCTTTCTTTCGTATTTCAGCTGCCATAAGTGCAGCACCTTCATTTAAATGAACGATTTGAGAGATGCTGATATAAGCTTTTGTCAGTTCAGGGTAGCGTTGGACAAACATGCTGCCGATAATCGTACCCCATGAGTGTCCCATTATTATGATGTTTTGCTGGTTAAAGCGCTTTGCTAAATAGAGGGTGATTTCATGAATATCCTCAACAAGCCGGTCGGCGGATAATGTAGCAAGGACATCAGCTGCATTCTTTTTGTTCAGAAAATACGTCCTGCCTGTATTTCGCTGATCCCAATTTACAATGGTATAATCCTGCTCCCATTCATATTGATACGTATGCAGCACAGGAGTCATCGAAATGCCTGGTCCACCATGAAGAAAAAGAATAACTGGATTGCCAGTATGCTGTCCTCTTATATATAAGTATTGTTCTATTCCGCCAATATTAATTGTCAGTTCCTGATCAATCCCATTTTGTGATTGAATTCTATGCTTCTTAAGCATATTATTTGCGAGAATTCTCCTGCAGATAAAAAGGATGGTTATAAGAAGGAGGAACATGACCAATGCTTTTATGAAAATAAATTTTATCACTGGCTGTACCTCCGTGTTAGTCTTCATTTTATAGTAATGCTTTCTTCTAGACATTAGCAGATTAACTGGAAACAAACAATAATTTTTCCAACTTTTCACAAAAAAGGATGCTTGAATCTATCTATAGCACTAGCATGGTCAAATCTTTGGAAAACTATTAAACAAAACTAGAACCCTGATGCAAATTAGCATCAGGGACTCTGTTTGTTAGATTACCGTAGACATTGTTTCTTTCAAAACTTTTACAGAATGGTCGAATTGTTTTTGTTCCTCTGTGTTTAACGGAATTTCAAGCACCTCACGAATTCCATTCACATTAATTACAGCAGGAACACCGATATAAACATCTTTATGACCGTATTGTCCATCTAAGTAAACAGATACAGGCAGGATAGAATTTTCATTTCCTAATATAGCTTTTGTGATGCGAACAAGAGACATTCCGATTCCATAATAGGTTGCGCCTTTTCTCTCAATAATATGGTATGCCGCATCTCGGACATTGACGAAGATATCATCAAGATCCTTTTGGCTGTACTTGCTGTTTTTAGCGATAAGTGTCTCGATTTCTTCCAATCCTATTGTTGTGCGGCTCCAGACTGGCAGTTCTGTATCACCATGTTCCCCAATGATAGCAGCATGGACGTTTCTAGTATCAACATTAAAGTATTCACCAAGCATATAGCGGAATCTAGCTGTATCTAAAGTTGTTCCAGAACCGATTACCCTCTCTTTAGGCAAACCAGATTCTTTCCATGTTACATATGTCAGAATATCAACAGGGTTTGTGGCAATAAGGAAAATGCCGTTAAAGCCGCTGTCCATTACATTTCGGACAATCGTTTTGAAAATCGCTGTATTTTTTGCTACTAAATCAAGACGTGTTTCACCTGGTTTTTGAGGCAAGCCTGCAGTGATGACAACTAAATCTGCCTCTCCGCAATCTGCATATTGACCGCTCCATACCTTCACTGGAGTAGGTGCAAAAGGAATTCCGTGATTTAAGTCCATTGCCTCTCCTTCGGCTCTTTTTTCATTCACATCAATCAGTACTAGCTCTTCGGCAACACCTTGATTGATGAAAGAATAAGCATAGCTGCATCCGACTGCACCAGTTCCAATTAAAACGACACGATTGATATTTTGCTTTTTCATAAGTAACTCTCTCCTTTAGATAATTAATATTTTAAAATAGTATCCAACTGACTAATCCAACTAACACTAGCAGACAAATGCTGTATTTAATGGTTACTTTAAACAAGTCGCTGTCTCTGCCTGCCAATCCTACTGCCGCTGCTGCTACAGCGATTGATTGTGGAGATATCATTTTGGCCATTGTGCCGCCAATGACATTGACTGCAACCATTGTTTCAGGTGCAATGCCAATTTGAGTGGCTGTGACAGCTTGCAGTGGTGCAAATAAGGAACCACTATTAACAACAGACCCTGTAAGGAAAACACCTAACCAACCTAATAATGGTGCAAATAATGGGAAGATATCCCCTGTTGATGCAAAGGCAAGACCGAGCGTAGAAGACATGCCAGAATAGGTGCATATATAGGCAAATCCAAGCACACTGCAAATAGTCAGTACAGGTGCTAACAGCTCTTTTGCTGTTTCTTTCGTTGTTTCCATAAGTAGTTTTTTTCGGCATTTAAACAATATGCTCGCAACGATGATTGTAATGACAATTGCTGTTGTTGTAGATGAAAACAAATCCAGTTTAAAGATCGCTGCATATGGGGTTGCTTCTGGCACAATTGGTGCCAGTTTTATCACATTGTTATTCAGGAATGGAATTGGCAGCTGAAGCACTAATTTTTCCAATGGCCCGCCTGAAATAAATAAGTTCTTGAAAAAAGATAAGTTGAACAAAGTAACAATAATAGTTAAAAAGATAAATGGCAGCCAAGCATAGGCAATAGTAGATAATGAGTACTTCACCGTACTATCAGCTTTTTCCTTCTGATTAACACGGTAAATCTCCTTAGGCTGCCATTTTTGCAGAAAGAGAGCTAGTGTCACAAGGCTGACGATGGCTGCAAATATATTGGCTAATTCTGCTCCGATAAAGTACAGCACCAAAGCTTGAGTAATGGCGAAGGACAAACCAGATACGAGCACTGCCGGGTATGTTTGTCTAATACCTTTCCAGCCGTCGATGATAAACACGAGCAAAAATGCAACGAATAGGGCGAGAATCGGAATAATGATGGCGGTATACCTGCCGACTGAAAGTCCATCCAGTCCTGTGAGGAGTGATGGAACGGTTACAGGTATTCCCATTGCTCCATATGCACCGCCTGCAATGTTGGCAATCAAACAAAGACGTGCCGCATAAATTGGACTGAAGCCCAGCCCTACTAATATGGCAGCGGTTATCGCGACAGGTGCGCCAAAACCAGCTGCTCCTTCTAGGAAGGCTCCAAATGAGAAGGCTACAATCAAAACCTGCAAGCGTTGATCTGATGTAATAAAGGATATGCTATTTTCGATAATGGCAAACTTACCAGTTTTGACAGTAATCTTGTAAAGGAAGATGGCGGCAAAGACGATGGAAGCAACTGGCCAAATTCCTGCAAGTGCACCGTATAATGCTGACATAAGTGCTAAAACAAAAGGCATTTTATATATGAGAACAGCCACAATTCCTGCAGCGATAATACTCAATGCTCCTGCGATATATCCCTTTAACTTAAATAAAGTCAACATGAGGATGAAAAATAGTATCGGTATTGCAGCGATGATAGCTGAGATCCATAAGTTATTCATTGGATCATAGACTTGGTTCCAAGGTGTCATGTTTTTTCAGCTCCTCTTAAATAAAAGATTTAATTTACAATGTCATTATAAAACATACTTTGTGAAATATATCACATAATTTTTGTCTATTTTGTGAAAGTGAAGTGTAAAACGCTTACTATGCTGTTTGATGTTCACCTGTTTGTAACATTTTCATGAGATTTCGAAATGAAAACAATGTCTATAGTTTTATCCAAATGCTGTTTTTTTATATGCTTTTTTATGAAAGGAGAAAAGAAGGGAGTTCTGATTTTTTCGAATATTTTATTGACAGTATTTAGCTGTTTATGTAAAGTATAGGTAAATTAATAGGAAAATCCACTAGGGGAGCCAATCGAGGCTGAGACAAGAAGTTCTTGGACCCTTTGAACCTGATCTAGTTCGTACTAGCGTAGGAAAGTGGAGTTGGTATCTATTCGGTTATTTTTATTTGACTTTTATAGGCCGCTCCATTTTTGGAGTGGCCTTTTTATATTCAAGTTCACTCTTATTTTCCTATTAAACAAAAAGGAGGAGAATAGTGATGAGTTTTTCTAAGCAGTTGCGTCAAGAAGCAGATCCAATTTTCGAGGCTATTTTTGAACATCCCTTTGTCAGAGGTATTGCCAATGGAGATTTGAAAAAGGAACAGCTAATTCATTATGTAAAGCAGGATTTTGAATACTTGAATTCCTTCATGCAGATTTATGGAACAGCTATTTCTAAATGTGAAAAAAGGGAGGATATGCAAATGTTCAATGAGCAGATTTCCTTTGTGCTCCATAGTGAAATCCACCCTCATAATAATTTTTGTGAAGTGGCTGGAGTTACGTATGAACAGTTGCAAGGTTTCCCCCTTTCTCCAAGTGCGCACCATTATATTCGCCATATGCTCACGGTTGCCCAAACAGGAGGAATTGCAGATATTCTCGCGGTACTGCTGCCATGTCCGTGGACATATGCAGAGATAGGCAAGAGGCTGCTTGAAGAGGTGAAGCCAGACCGAAGCCATCCCTTCTATGATTGGATCGTCTTCTACGGTGGTGGTTCAATGGGAATTACAAGCACCTTTTGCGAACGTCTTGATGAATTAGCAGAAAGCCTGAATGAACACTATAAGCAAAAGTTGCTAGAGTACTTCTTAATAAGCTGCCATATGGAATATAAGTTTTGGGAGATGGCTTATACGCTTGAGGACTGGCCTGTGAAAATGGAGGTAAAAGCATAGTGAACTGGAAGATTAAAGAGGTAGTGCTGATGGTTGTCCTTTCCGTTGCGTGCGGGGTGTTATATTTAGGCTGGTCTAGTCTTTACTTGCCGATTTCTGCACTAGTTGGCCCAGTTGGTTCTAACTTTATGTTTGGAATATGGGTGATAGCAAGCCCGATTGTCGCCTATATCATTCAGAAACCTGGAGCAGCTTTCATCTCAGAGGTTGCAGCTGCCGCCGTTGAGCTTCTTACTGGCAGCCACTTTGGATTATCAGCATTGCTGATTGGTGTCTTTCAAGGGCTTGGTGCAGAGGCCGCTTTTGCACTGTTCCGCTACCGAAAATACCATGTTTCCGTATTGATGCTCTCCGGTGCATTTGCAGCAGTAGGGAGTATGCTGTACAGCATACTCGCCAATGGATTTGGCTATTATACATCAGGTACATTGCTGCTTACATTAATCATTCAAGTTATTAGCGGCATGCTGCTTGGTGGACTGCTTGCTAAAGTTATCGTCGATTCCTTATTTGCAACAGGTGCGCTTGACCAGTTTTCAATAAATAAACAAAAAGCTTCAAAGGAAGATAATGATGAGTTCATTATTAGGATGTAAAAATCTATCTGTTCAGTTTTATGGTCAAAATCAGCCTGTTCTTAAAAATATTACCTTACAGTTCCACCCTGGTGTAACAGTCTTAATTGTTGGGCCAAGTGGTTGCGGGAAGTCAACATTGCTTGCTGTCCTCGCAGGCATCATTCCAGAACACCAAGAAGCAAAAATGAAGGGGGAAGTGACTAGAAAGAACCGTGTCGGGATTCTGTTTCAAGATCCTGATACGCAGTTCTGTATGCAGCATGTGGATGATGAAATAGCCTTTAGTCTCGAGAATAAAAGGGTCCCCAAGGAAGAGATGACAGCTAAGATCAAGGAGCTGCTGAAGATAGTCGGACTTGAGGTTGAGCTTGATACAAGGATTGATGCATTGTCAGGTGGGATGAAGCAGCGCCTTGCCTTAGCTTGTGTTCTAGCAATGGAACCAGAAGTGTTATTTTTAGATGAGCCTACCGCCCAGCTCGACCCTGTTAGCAGAAGAGAAATATTCGCCGTCTTAAAGCAAATCTCAGAACGAAAAAAACAGACGTTGATTATGGTAGAGCATGTGTTGGATGGCTGTATCGAATGGGCAGACCGTATCATTTTGTTAAATAAAGAGGGGAAGGTAATGGGTGATGCCGATCCTAACAGCGCTTTATGTGAATTTGAAAGTGTAATAGAGGAAGCTGGGATCTGGAGCCCAGAATTATATCCATATGATTGGGATGAGATCATTAATGACAGTTACCATCCATTAAGCAAACAATTAAAGGAAAGATATCGGCAAAGAAAAGCAAACAAAGTCCAAGTAGAGCGGAGCACCCTTTTGGAGGTGCAAAATCTATCTGTTTCCTATGAGAGCAAGGAAATTCTTCATAATCTAAACTTCCGGTTTGGAAAAGGCGAGTGGATCTCGATTATTGGAAAGAACGGAAGCGGAAAAAGCAGCCTGTTGAAGGTGCTGGCTAAATTGAAAAGAAGAAACAAGGGCAATATCCTCTTTAAAGAACTGGAGTTAAAAAATTGGAAGGAGAGTCAGCTTTATCAGCATATTGGCTTTGTCTTCCAAAATCCAGAGTGGCAGTTCATCACTCAAACTGTTTATGAGGAAACTGCCTTTTCAGGAGAACAGCAGAAGTGGCATAAAGAGATGATTGAAACAAAAACTTTGGCGCTTCTGGAGGAGGTTGGTCTTTTACAGCATAAGGACGTTAATCCATTCAACATAAGCTTTGGTCAAAAAAGAAGGTTGAGTGTTGCAACAATGCTGTTGCTAAATCAGGATATTCTTTTCCTTGACGAACCTACCTTTGGACAAGATAAAAGAACAACAGAGAAGCTGTTAAAAATGCTGAAGAACCGGCAGGAGCAAGGAACAACGATTGTAATGGCAACCCATGATATGAATCTTGTTGACCAATATTCTGACAGAGTCCTGTTTTTTAAGGAGGGTGCTCTTGCATTTGACGGCCATCCTTTCCTGTTATTTTCCAATCCTCAGCAGCTAAACGAAACGGCAATCATCCCGCCTTTGCACTATGCCTACATAGAAGCAGTAAAGGAGGAGTTACCTAATGGAGGGCAATCAGTCTTATCTGTCTCATATTAATCCAAGTGTAAAGCTGATAGCCCATCTTGCTGTTATGTTTTTGCTGATGATGATAAGCGAACCAGGTAAAACATTATTAATATGGACGGCATTTTTATTTCTAGGCATGATAGGTGGGGGCTGGACAATCAAGTATTTACTGAAAGTGATGCCTCCTTACTTTGTTTTTTTTGTACTAACCTTTTGGATGCTTGCAGCGTTTGGAAAAGGAGAAACTGAAATATGGCAATGGGCATGGTTTAGAATAACAGCGGAAAGTGCAAGCAATGGCCTTACCATTGCAACGAGAATGCTAGCATTCGTGACTATAGGGTTGCTTTTCACCTCTACCACATGTATCCATCCATTTATGATGAGTCTTGTACATCAGCTTAAAGTTCCGCCAAAATGGGCATACGGATTTATGGCAGGGTTTCGCTGCATACCATTGTTCCAAAAGGAGCTTGCCCACTTAAAGGAAGCGCACCGAATAAGAGGCTGCAGGCATAATGGCAGCTGGCAAACATTTAAAAGATATGCAGTTCCACTCCTTACAAATGCTGTTCGAAAGTCAGAACGAATGGCCCTTGCAATGGAGGTAAGAGGTTTTACAGGTGACAGAGACAGAAGCTATTACAAAAAGACAATCGTTACAAAAAAAGATTATTACTATGCCAGCTTGCTTGTAGGCAGTACAGTTTTCATTTTAATTTTTTAAACAGAAGGGTAAGGGCTTTTTGCTCCTTATCCTTTTATTTATTGAAGAAAATCCAGATCAAATTTTAGTGTTCCGATACATGGGTATATTAAGGAATATTCTGCCGTTTATCACTATAAAAATGGAAATAAAATCTAATGAAAAAAGAATTGACACAACATGTATATACAACATATAATTGAAAGCGTAAACAGTTTACTTGTATATACATGTTTATGTAATCGCAATCATATTAGTATAGATAGAAACAACTTTTGTTTACGGAAAAAAGGAGGAAGAACTATGAGCAAGTATACAGAACCAGCGAAACAGCTCCTTGAACATGTCGGTGGAAGCGATAACATTTCTGTTGTTACTCATTGCGCGACAAGAATGAGATTTGTATTAAAAGAACCATCAAAGGCAGATGTTAAAAAGGTAGAGGAAATCGGCTTAGTTAAAGGTACTTTTACTCAAGCAGGACAATTCCAGGTTATTATCGGAAATGAAGTATCGTCTTTTTATAATGACTTTATTAGCATTGCAGGTGTAAGTGATACGTCAAAGGATGATGCAAAGCAAGCAGCGAAGCAAAATATGAATTTCCTGCAACGAATGATTGCACACTTGGCAGATATCTTTACACCGTTAATTCCAGCAATCGTTGTTGGGGGGTTAATTTTAGGATTCCGAAACATCATCGGTGAAATCAAAATGGTTGATGGTGGTACAAAAACATTGGTGGAAGTATCCCAATTTTGGGCAGGAACAAACGATTTTCTTTGGTTAATTGGCGAAGCGATATTTCACTTCCTCCCAGTTGGTATAACATGGGCAGTTACTCGGAAAATGGGTGCGACGCAAATATTGGGAATTGTACTAGGTATTACACTTGTTTCACCACAGCTGCTTAATGCTTACGCTGTGGCAAGCACACAAGAAATTCCATTCTGGGATTTTGGCTTTGCTCATGTTGACAAGATTGGTTATCAAGCACAAGTGCTACCGGCAATATTTGCAGGACTGCTGTTCTCCTTCTTGGAGCTGCGTTTGCGCAAAGTCATACCTAATGCAATCAGCATGATTGTTGTGCCATTTTTAGCATTAGTTCCGACAGTTCTTATTGCGCATACTGTGTTGGGCCCTATCGGCTGGCAAATAGGTTCATTTATTTCAGATGTTGTTTACTCAGGTTTAACATCTTCATTAGGCTGGCTGTTTGCTGCAGTATTTGGCTTTGCATATGCGCCGCTTGTTATTACAGGCTTGCATCATATGACCAATGCAATTGACTTGCAGCTTATGAGTGAATTTAACGGCACAAACCTGTGGCCAATGATTGCTTTATCAAACATCGCTCAAGGTTCTGCTGTATTGGCAATGATCTATATTAACCGCAAGGATGAAAGAGAAAAGCAAGTCTCTATTCCAGCAACTATCTCTTGTTATTTAGGAGTTACAGAACCGGCAATGTTCGGTATTAACTTGAAATACGGCTTCCCATTCTTAGCAGCTATGATTGGCTCTATGATTGCAGGTGTGATTTCAGTTGGTTCCCATGTTATGGCGAATTCCATTGGTGTCGGCGGACTTCCAGGCATTCTGTCCATCCAGCCGCAGCATATGGTAGCATTTGCAATCGCAATGGTTGTTGCAATCGTCGTTCCATTCGTATTGACTATCATCTTTGCAAAAGCAAATATGGGCAAAGTATCTTTGAAAAAATTCAGAGCATAAACAATAAAAAGCAGCTGAGCTTCAGCTGCTTTTTGCTGTTTTAGTTTCGCAAACTTTCAAGTACAACTTGAGCTTGATACCCATCATAAAAGTCTGGCAGATCTGCCTCCTTATGATGAAGAGCATTAACCAATTCGTTCATTAGTGAGGAAACTGGTGTGCTTTCATCAAGCTTTTCAAAGTCGCATCCCTGCTTTGCTCCATAGAGCTCAGACCAATCCTCCAGCGCGAGTGTTCCTTCTGTGCCATATGCAGTAAATTTCACCACTTCTTTTCCTGCTGTTTGGCTCATTCCGTTAATAAAGACAGGTGTTCCGTCTTCCAGCTCGAGGACAGCGAGAATGCTGTTTTCTGAAAGATTTTCGTCTTCCGGAAAGGAAACGTTGCGATGGACCAATTGAACGGGTCCGAAAATCTTTTGGATTTGCTGAATCCAATGGACGCCAACCTCCAGCACAAATCCGCCTTGTTCTCTGCTTCCAACCCAATTATTTTGCTGCCATGCTCGCGGCCATTGGGGGAAATGCATTTTTAGCTCTAGGCGGCGCAATTTGCCGATATAGCCTTCTTTAATATAAGAAGCAAATGTTGCATTGCCAGAGCTGTAATTAAGGGGAAAGTTCATTGCATGGATAATGCCCGCATCAGCCGCTTGTTTATATAAGCTCTCCGCTTCCTCTACAGAATTAGCTAAAGGTTTTTCGCAAAGTATATGCTTTTGCTCAAGCACACAATCTGTAACGATTTGATGGTGGAATTTAGGCGGAACTGCGACATAAACTAAGTCTATATCTGCGTTTTTAAGCATTTCTTTATAATCAGTAAAGCCTTTTGCCTTTCCAATTGCAGCAACAGTGCTGTTTAGCAACTCCTCTAATGGATCACAAACAGCGGTAATTTCCATCTCTGGATGCTCTGTAAAGCTTTTGATAAGCCGCTGCCCAATTGCTCCTAAACCGATAATTCCTACTTTAAACATGTTCATCTCTCCTAATTAGTTGGACTAATAATAGTTTATCAGTTTTTTGATTATTCTGGCATAACTTGAAAAAATATTTCAATAGGGAAAAACTAGAGTGATATAATATTGAAAAAAAAGGCTAGGAAGGAGCAGTGTTGTGACACATCGATATTTTTTATCACTGGCATTGCCGTTAATCTTTGCGACGATAACTGTTCCATTGCTTGGTGCTGTTGATACGGCTGTTGTCGGACAGCTGCCAGATCCAGCATATATTGGCGGAGTCGCTGTGGGCACCGTTATTTTTAACACCATTTATTGGCTGTTTGGTTTCCTTAGGGTAAGCACATCAGGATTTGCCTCCCAAGCGTTAGGTGCAGGGGATGATGTGCAAAGCTCGATGGCCTTTTTTCGGCCTGTCTGCATTGCTCTTATTGTCGGTATAGCAATTATCTTACTTCAAGAGCCGATTTTTAAGCTGTCTGTTGCATTTTTAGGAATTCAAGGAAATGTAAAGGAAGTAAGCTCATTATACTTCCATATTAGAATTTGGGCAGCGCCTTTTGCATTAATGAACTACGCTGTTTTAGGCTGGTTATTAGGAATGGAGCAAATTAAAGCAACGGTGCTCATTCAATTACTGATGAACATTCTTAATATCGTTTTGGCAGTTGTACTTGTCCTGTTTTTTAATTTTGGAGTGGCAGGTGTTGCCATTGCCGCATTATGTGCAGAAGTATTTGCGTTCCTATTAGGTATCATACTTTTAATTAGCAGCGGCAAAATGAAGAACAGCCTGAACAGGAAGGAACTGCTTGGTCATCTTTATGACCGGGAGCCATTGCAAAAAATGATGCTAGTTAACCGTGATTTGTTTATCAGAACGGTTTGTCTGCTGGCAGTCTTTAATATATTTACTGCCAAAGGTGCTGTGTATGGTGAAGAAATTTTAGCTGCTAATGCTATCCTCATTCAAATACATTACATAATGGCTTATTTTTATGATGGGCTTGCCAATGCTGCCAGCATTTTGACAGGAAAAGCAGTAGGGCAAAAGAACAGCCAGCTGTATAAGGCAACCGTCAAGAAATCGTATTTCTGGTCATTTGCCTTTTCGGCTGCAATCAGTCTGACATTTTTGCTGAGCAAGGATGCGGTCATCCCGTTATTTACAGTAGTAGAAGAGGTTGTTGCCATTGCAAAGCAGTATGATGTATGGCTTGTGCTTTTCCCCCTTGCCTCAAGCATAGGCTTAGTCTTTTATGGAATTTTTGCAGGTGCCTCAGAAGCTGGGCTGGTTAGAAATAGTATGCTTGGCTCTGTTGCAGTATTTTTACTCATCCTCTTCCCGTCAACGCTCTTCTGGGGTAATCACGGATTATGGCTTTCCTTCATTGTTTTCAGTCTGTTCCGCTCCATCCTTTTAATTCTTTATATGCCAGCTTTAACGAGGAGGCTGAAATTCTTAAACAGGGAAAAGGCTGCCTAGAAGAGAGCTCAAAGAAAAACACCGCTTCTTAGTGTAAGAAGCGGTGTTTTTTATGTTAAATATGGCCTTTGGCAGTGTTTTTAACTCGAACTCGCTCCCATGGCCTTGACAGCCAGCGTTTGCAGGCGAAGATTCCTCTGAACCACTCATCCATACCTTGGGCAAGCCAAACGCCGAGTAATCCTAAGCCGAAGGTTATACCAAGAGTATAGCTTAGCGTAACGGCAATTCCCCACATAGAGACCATGCCGATGATGACAGGGAAACGAACGTCTCCGGCAGACTTTAAGGAGCTCATAAGTACAATATTCATAGCTCTTCCCGGCTCGGTAAATACGACAGCCCATAAGATTGGCAGACCGATAGCTATGATCTGATAATCATCTGTAAACAGCTCTAATATTGGCGAACCAATCATTGCCATAGCAACAGCAGCTGTAAGGGATGCTACCATAGCAATTCTTAATGTTTTTATGCCCCGTTTCAATGCACGGTCATATTGCTTTCCGCCAATATATCTTGCTACAAGAAGCTGTGTTCCTTCTGCAATAGCGACAGTGAACAAGTAACAAAGCATGGAAATATTGGTTATATACACTCTTGCTGCCAAGGAAGCATCACCTAAAGAAGCAACAATTGCTGTAATTACTAACTGGGAAAACTGATAAGACAAGTTTTCACCTGCGGAAGGAATGCCGATATAGAGCATTTCCCTAACATCCTGTTTATTGACCTTAATAATATCCTGTACTTTAAATGTCAAAGCGATTCTGCGGTAAACGATATAGAGCAAAACCACAACGGCAAATGCACGTGCAATTACAATCGTCCATGACACCCCAACTACTCCTGTAATTGGCAAACCGAATAATCCAAATATGCTCATTGCATATCCTATAACACTGATGACATTCATCATAATACTGACAATCATTGATTCTTTCGTAAAACCGTGGCTGCGCAATACTGCGCTTAGTGCAAGTGAAAGAGATTCTAAGAAGAGGGAAGCACCACAGATGCGGATAAAAATAAGCCCGTAATTTAAAACTTCTCCTTGTATATCAAATAATCGTAACAAAGGCTCACCGAAGACTAAAACGAGGATAGCAACAATCACTCCGAACCAGACGTTGAGGCCGACTGCTGATCTGGCGAATTGTCTTGCCTGACTTAATTGATTAGCTCCTAGTCTTTGCCCGATTAAAATCATGGCTGCGATGGAAGTGACGTTGAAAACAAGGATGAATATCCCGAGTAACTGGTTAGCCACTCCGACCCCTGAAGCTGCATTGTCTGAATAATGGCTGAGCATAAGTGTGGCGATAACCCCCATCCCCATATGCAATGCAAGTTCGATAAACAGAGGCCAAGAAATGTTAAAAAGTGACTGTTCCTGCATTTTATTAGATGTAACGTTCAAACTTTATATCCCCTTTACATTTAAAGATTATTGGCAAATATAAGAACCATTTTATGCTTATTTATTAGAAAGTAAAGAGGAAAACATCAATTTTTTCTGGAAAATTTTACACTGTTTTGCATAGAGTAATAGGTTTGTTCTTATTCAAGAAATAATGCGTTTTCATTATGTTTTTTAGCTATTTTTCTTAAAAATTCTGATATTTACAAACTAATTTTTATGTTAGTCAATAAAAATGTAATGATTACTGTCAAGACACGTGTTAATATAATACTTGGTTATCATAAATCGCTTATAGATGGAAAAACTATAGAAAAGTTGTAGGAGGATTGTATGAAAAAAGAAATATCAAATAAAAAGCTGCTGGGAATAGCAGGCCTCGGCTGGCTGTTCGACGCAATGGATGTCGGTATGTTATCGTTCATCATTGCTGCTCTGCAAGTAGACTGGGGTTTGTCCGTTAAAGAGATGGGATGGATAGGAAGCATTAATTCCATCGGAATGGCAGTAGGTGCATTCTTGTTCGGCATTATGGCAGATAGAGTCGGCAGAAAAAATGTCTTTATTATAACGCTATTACTGTTCTCTATCGGCAGCGGAATATCTGCATTTACAACCTCGCTTTGGATGTTCCTTATCCTGCGGTTCTTAATTGGTATGGGATTGGGAGGAGAGCTCCCTGTGGCATCAACACTTGTCTCAGAAAGTGTGCCTAATGAAAAACGGGGGCGAGTTGTTGTTCTGCTAGAAAGCTTTTGGGCATTTGGCTGGCTGATTGCAGCAGTCATCTCCTATTTTATTATTCCGAACTTTGATAATGGCTGGAGAATTGCACTGTTGATCAGTGTTCTGCCTGCAATTTATGCTTTATATTTAAGGTTGAAGCTGCCTGACTCACCGAAATACTTGAAGGTAGAGCAAACAAAAAGGCTGACAGCTTGGGAAAGCATCAAAACAGTCTGGTCAAAAGATAATGCTAAAAACACAGCAATGCTGTGGGTACTGTGGTTTTGTGTTGTCTTTTCCTATTATGGGATGTTCCTTTGGCTGCCAAGTGTGATGGTGCTTAAAGGCTTCAGCTTAATTAAAAGCTTCGAATATGTTCTGATTATGACATTAGCACAGCTTCCAGGATATGCACTTGCAGCATACTTAATTGAAAAGGTAGGCAGAAAGTTTGTACTCGTTGTGTTCCTAATCGGTACGGCAATCAGTGCTTATATGTTCGGAACAGCAGAAAGCACAGCCTTGCTGATGACTTCTGGAATATTGCTTTCCTTCTTTAATCTTGGAGCATGGGGAGCATTATATGCCTACACACCTGAGCAATATAAGACAAATGTCCGCGGAACAGGAGCGGGAATGGCAGCTTCCTTTGGGCGAATTGGGGGAGTACTCGGCCCATTGCTAGTTCCATATCTTGTAGCACAAAATATTTCAATCGCCGGTATATTTACGATTTTCTGTATTGCAGTCCTTGTAGGAGCAGCAGCTGTATTCTTTTTTGGAAGAGAAACGAAGAATACAGACATTGCTTAGAAAGAATAGGGTAAATTCCCTATTCTTTTTTTATTTTTAAAAAACTGCAATTGTGAAATAAATATAGCGTTATTCCTGCGTATAGCAAAAAAAATATCTTAAAAAACAACAATATAGAAAAAAATGAGCTGGAAATCTTCCATATTGTTTAAAAATGAGAACGCTTTAATATATTCAGAAATAAAATAATTATTTACATTTTCAGAATATTGGTGATATTATTGCTTCACAATAACTTGTTTTAGGAGGAGAATATCATGAAAGCAAATGCAATCTTAACTTCATCACTCATTATTATTCTCATACTCAGCACGTAGGATTAAATGAACCCCCATTACTATTATAGGGAATCGTTTAGTCCAGTTTTTGTTGTATCAAACAAGGGCGCTAAACGTGATGTACGAATGGTGCCTATCCGGAATCTGCGGACAGGCTTTTTTATTGGAGAAAATTAAAACAAGGGAGTAGAGAGAGATGAATAAAAAAACTTTTATGGATGGTTTATATAAAGCATCAGCAGGAATGTCAAATGCCGTGTTGGTTACATTAGGACTTGGCTTGCTGCTTGAATCAATCGGAAAAGCGCTAGGGTGGGATACTCTTACCCACATCGGCTCTGTAGCTAAAGTGCTATTGGCACCTGCCTTCGGGGCGGGAATTGCCTATCAGCTTGGCGGTAATACATTAGTGATTTTTAGCGCGATGGTCTGCAGTACAATTGGAGGGAATGCACTGCATGCCACAGAGTCAGGCATGGTCCTTGTTACAGGGCAGCCAATCAGTGCCGTTCTTGCTGCAGTAGTGGCAACAATTGTTGGTAAAAAAATTGTCGGCAAAACTATTTTGGATATGATTGCTATTCCAGCAGGTGCTATTCTAGTTGGTGGATTTGCGGGTGTTGGCTTGGCTTATGTTACAACACCGCTATTAGAGTGGATCAGTGCTGAAATTACTTCTTCTGTGCAAGGTTCACCATTAGTTGCATCAATGGTTATTTCATTGGTTTGGAGTATTTTGTTAATGACACCGGCTTCGTCGGCAGCCCTGGCAATTGCCTTGCAGATGGATCCAGTTTCAAGTGCTGCTGCACTTATTGGCTGTACCGTTCAATTTGTTGGATTTACGGCAATGTCTCTACGTCAAAACGATATGGGTGGCTTCTTGGCACAGTCGATCATCACACCAAAGGTGCAGTTCCCGAATATTGTGAAAAATCCGTTGCTGATCATTCCGCCATTTGTAGCAGCCGTTATTTGTGCACCAATCGCTACATTAGGCTTTGGCTTTACAGCAACTTATGAATTAGCAGGACTTGGCTTGAATTCTTTAATTGCTCCAATCAGCATTTTGGCAACACAAGGTGCGAGCGGATTCTTAACATATATGGCATTAGGAGTTGTTCTTCCAATAGCCATTACACTGCCTTTATACTATGTTGTTTTAAGAGTCGGCTGGGCAAAAACAGGCGACTTAGCAATGAAGGTACAATAATAAATTAAAAAAAGGGCTTTCGGATGAAACGAAGGCCCTTTTTTTCATAGGGGTGAAGCAACGCATGAATCCATCTGGCATTACATTAGAAGAGTTGTTAATGCTTCCAGTTTTAAGGGAAGCAAGTGTAATAAGTGGAAAGGAGGGGCTCTGCCGTGTTGTTCAATTTATCGATATTATGGAAGTGCCTGATATTGACGGTTGGTTAAGGGAAGGAGAACTGCTGTTGACCACAGCTTATTCTTTAAGAGATGATCTCTCAAAGCTGCCAAAGGTTGTCGAAATGCTTGCAAAGGCAAATGCTGCTGCACTTGCTATAAAGCCAGAAAGATATTTACATGAAATGCCGCAGGAAATGATTGATTTAAGCAATCAGCATCAGCTGCCCATCATTCAGCTTCCGCCAGGAATTCCCTATATTGATATTACTAATGCTGTCATGGAACAGATTCTGAACAAGCAGGCTTCATTGCTCAGAAGATCGGAGGAAATTTATAAAAAGCTGACAACATTAGTTTTAGAAAACAGCGGAATCCAAGTGGTTGCCGATAATGTCTCGCAAATGCTGAATGCGCCAATCTCTCTGCTCGACAAGCATGGCAATATGATTGTTTCTTCCAACTCTATTACAAGCGAAACATCTGCAAATATGAGCTACTGGGATATTACAGTAGATAAGGAGCATGTGGGAACATTTATACTTCAAAAAGAATCCCTTGATGAAATGGAAATGGTATGTGTAGAGCAGGCCAGACTTGTGTTCTCATTAGAACTGATGAGAAGAAAAACAGCCGTTGATACTGAAAATAGACTAAGAGGAAGCTTTATGGAGGAGCTTATAGCAGGAATTTACTTACCGCAGGATGAGGTAGTCACAAAAAGCAGACAGTTTGGGCTAAATCCAGATGCTATGTGGCAGGTGGTTGTCTTTGAACTGCAAGGGCTGTTAGAGGAAGATGCAGGCATGCTAGTTCAGCTGCAGACTTCTTTAAAAGAGCTGGAAGGGTTACAAGGTATTAAAATATACAGTCTCTTCCAAGGAAATAGGCTTGTAATAATCCAGTCGAGCAGTTCAAATTCACTTTGGAGGCCTGAGCACTGGTCTAAGCAGCTAGAGCCGTTTACAAAGAGATATAAAGGACTTCAAGTAGGAATAGGTGGCTATTCCTTGCTATGGGATATTCATTTGAGCTACCAAGAGGCAAGAAACGCAGTCAAGATAGGGAGAAGCTTAAATAACGATCAGCAGCTTCATAACTTTGATGATGTGGAGCTATTTAAATTGCTGTTAGACAGCACAGAATATATTAATTTTGATGCTGTCATCGAAAGAAAGATTGGCAAACTATTATCATATGACAGAGAGACGGGCAGTGAGCTTGTGAAGACATTATTTTATTACTTATCAACAAATGGCAGTTTGTTAGAAACAGGTGAACAATTATTTATCCACCGAAACTCTGTCAAATACCGAATAGATAAGGTAAAGGAAATGTCTGGATTAAAACTAGAATCTTTCTATGAAAAGTTTTCATGCTATCTTTGTATATATTTCCATTTATTTCGAATTTCTAGGTGAAATTCCTGCTCATTGTGCTCAGAGCACAATGGGCTTTTTTATTTTTTGTATTTTCGGGACATTGTTTGCAATTTATATAATCGGTAAGATAGACACATTAACAAATTTCAGAAAATTAAATCAATAGGAGGAAATTATGATTGGAGTTATCCGGGTTTTCACCGCAAAGGATCCTGAAGTAGTTAACAGCCATGGAAATAAAATCAATTCTTTATATGGAATTCCTGTCATAAACAGATGTATTCCAGATCAGCCACAAGGTATTCATGATGCTGCCACAGAATTAGCAGCGGTGCCGAAGATAGTGGCATTAGGAATCGAAATGGAGGAAGAAGGCGCAGAGCTGATTGTAATAAGCTGTGCAGCAGATCCAGGTATAAAGGAGCTGCGTGAGGCTGTTTCGATTCCTGTCATCGGTGCAGGCAGTGCGGCTGCTTTGACTGCACTGGCAATAGGAAAGCCTGTAGGAATCATCGGTATAACAGAGAAGCCTCCGATTGTGATGGAAGAAATCCTCGGTGAAAAGCTAGTAGCCTACTTGGTGCCGGAGGGTGTTGCGAATACAACGGATCTAATGAAACCAGAGGGGAAGGAGAAGGGGAGACAAGCAGTCCTAACCCTGCTGGAGCAGGGAGCAGAAACAATCGTCTTTGCTTGTACTGGCTTCACAACCATTGGTCTTGCAGATATGTTGCGGAAGGATATGAATATTCCGATTATCGATGCAGTAGAGGCGGAGGGCTTAATTTCCGCATATATAGTGAACTCCTCCTTTAATAGAAGTGGTCAAGGTGGATTAGGCGTCCTTCTCTAGATAATATAGTAAAAATCAACTTACAACTTTGTAATGGAGGGCCATTAAATGAAACAATTCAAAGAAGAAAAAAAGCATCCACGGCTGTTTGAGCCATTTTCGTTAATTTTAACAACTATCACAGCAGTATTCGGAGCCATTATTGGGATGCAGATTATCGTCTCACTTGGAGTAACGCCTAATACATCGATTATCGGTGCTCTTGTCGCTATGCTGATAGCTAGAATACCAGTAACAATCCTGTCGAGATACAAGTCAGTGCATCGGCAAAACCTTATTCAAACATCTATCTCCTCCGCAACCTTTGGGGCAGCCAACAGTTTGTTGATTCCAATCGGTATACCTTTTTTAATAGGTGCTCCTGATCTTATTATACCGATGTTAATAGGCGCAGCGCTGGCAATGTTTGTAGATGCTGCGATTCTGTATAAACTGTTTGATTCAAAGCTTTTCCCAGCATCAGGAACTTGGGCGCCGGGTGTTGCCACAGCACAAGCAATTGTTGCAGGTGATAAAGGGGGGAAACGGGCTGGTCTGCTTGGAGTCGGCGCCGTAATTGGCATAGTCGGCTCCATACTGCATATTCCAATGTCCGCTTTTGGTGTAGCGTTTATCGGAAATATTTGGGCGCTGTCCGTATTTGGGATTGGCTTGCTGTTCCGCCAATATTCTATCCCAGTGTTTGGCGTCGATGTGAATGCATTATATATTCCCCATGGCATTATGATTGGCGCCGGTATTGTAGCGCTTGTGCAAGTTTCTATATTGATTTTCAGAAAAGAAGGCAAGGAAAGCAGAAAAGGAAGAAAAGAGATTGCTGCCGCAGTAGACAAGCCAGAGGCCGAGACTTTTACTACTTCTATTAAAACAGCTCAGAAAACGTTAGGTTTTGGCTTTCTTGCCTACCTCGTCATTGCATTAATTCTGGCCCTTGTTGGAGGTCTCATGACACAGATGTCATTAGGCATGCTCCTTGCTTTTCTCTTGTTTGCTGCCTTTGCTGCATTCGTACATGAGCTTATTGTCGGGATTGCCGCCATGCATTCTGGCTGGTTCCCAGCATTTGCTGTAGCCTTCATTACCCTATTGTTAGGGATGATGATCGGTTTTCCACCGCTTGCCTTAGCTCTTCTTGCCGGGTTTAGTGCAGCCACAGGTCCAGCATTCGCCGACCTTGGCTATGACTTCAAAACAGGCTATATCCTGCGTGGAAAAGGAGAGAATCCTGAGTATGAGGTGGACGGAAGAAAGCAGCAATATATGACGTCGCTTCTGGCTTTTGGGATTGCTTTATTGACTGTTTTGTTCACATATAAAGGCTACTTTGCTAACAATCTTGTACCGCCAATCGATGCTGTTTATGTTTCTACCATTCAAGCAGGCACATCGACAGACGTTGCAAAACAGCTCTTAATATGGGCAATACCAGGAGCATTGCTCCAATTAATTGGCGGACCGACCCGCCAAATCGGCATCATGTTTGCAACAGGATTGCTTATATTGACACCTTATGCCGGTATCGCTGTTCTTGCAGGTATTATTATTCGACTGCTGTGGGTCAAGAAAAAAGGAAAAGAAGCAGAAACACCAATGAGCATATTGGCAGCCGGATTTATAGCTGGTGATGCCTTGTACAGCTTCTTTAATTCCGTATTCAAATTAGGGAAGTGAGGAATATAAATTGGCTATTAAATTAGATGAGTATACAGTAGAGCATGCCGTTTATGGAGGAGCAGTCCTTGGCGGAGGCGGAGGGGGCAAAATTGCAGACGGACTTCAAATCGGCCGGCTTGCCCTTGAAATCGGTCATCCGATTTTAAAGACAGCAGAGGAAATGGAAGATGAGGACCTGCTTGTGACTGTTTCCCTTGTCGGGGCACCTGCAGCAAAGGAACAATATGTGAAACCGATGCATTATATCAAGGCTATTGATTTACTTTCACAGGCAATGAACGAGCCAATTCGCGGAATTATCACAAATGAAAATGGCGCGAGCACAACTGTTAATGGCTGGTTTCAATCAGCTGTAACTGGTTTGCCTGTTGTGGACATTCCTTGTAACGGAAGAGCTCACCCGACAGGAATAATGGGATCTCTTAATTTATCTGAGCAAGCCGGATTTATTTCTCATCAGGCTGCTGTCGGCGGAAGAGGCGAGCGCTTCCTGGAACTCTCCATCTCAAGCTCTTTAGATATAGCAGCTAGTACTGTGCGGCAACTGTCAGTGGAAGCAGGCGGTTTAGTGGCTGTAGCCCGCAATCCAGTTCCAGTTGCTTATGCAAAGAAACATGGAGCAAGCGGTGCAATTCAGCAGGCAATCCAAGTGGGAGAAGCGCTTTGCTCCCACAAAGGAGAAGCCGCTATTGACAGCGTAGTCGCTTTGCTTGGCGGAAAGGTCATCGCCGAAGGGACAGTTACTGATTTTGTGCTGGAAACAACAGGCGGCTTTGATGTTGGCACGGTGACGATAAATAAGGATTGGAGCATGAGCTTTTGGAATGAATATATGACGATTGAAAAGGATGGAATCCGCTACGGAACATTTCCAGATTTAATTATGACACTTGATGCTAAAACTGGCCGGCCGGTTGTTACGGCAGAGGTGGAAAAAGGGCAGAACTTAGCTGTGATTATTGTTCCAAAGGAAAAACTGATTTTAAGCAGCACAATGAGAAATCATTCATTAATGTGTCCAATCGAAAAAATAATCGGCAAGCAAATTATTAATTATCTATAAAAATTACTGGAGGGATTACAATGGCGCTTAAACAAACACTGAAGGCAATTGATTTACTGGATAATGCTTATGTAACGGGAGAGACAGCTGCTGAGCTATTTAAGGAGTATCCTAACATAGAGGTAAAAGTTGAAACTGTCAAAGGCGAAAAAGGCAGCACGGATTTTATTAAGGTGACAATACCAGGTTCTGACGGCAAACTTGCGGGAGGAAGTGCTCCGACTGTTGGTATCATTGGAAGATTAGGGGGAATAGGAGCACGGCCAAGCAGAATTGGCCTTGTATCAGATGCTGATGGTGCTGTCGCTGCGATTGCTGCTGCACTTAAATTAGCTGAGATGCAGGCAAAGGGCGACACCCTTGTAGGAGACGTTATTATCACAACACATATTTGTCCAAATGCGCCGACAAGACCTCATGAGCCAGTGGACTTCATGGATTCACCAGTCGATATCTTGACGATGAACAAACATGAAGTTGTTCCTGAAATGGATTGTATTCTGTCTATTGATACAACTAAAGGAAATCGCGTGATTAATCATAAAGGCATCGCCATTTCACCAACAGTTAAAGAGGGCTACATACTGCGGGTTAGTGAGGACTTGCTGCGGATAAAAGAAATGACCACTGGAAAATTTCCTGTTACATTTCCAGTAACCTCGCAAGATATAACTCCTTATGGGAACGATCTGCATCATATAAACTCGATTCTTCAGCCTGCTGTTGCAACAAGTGCCCCTGTTGTAGGCTTGGCAATCACCGCTCAATCCATTGTCCCAGGGTGCGGTACAGGCGCAAGCCATGAAACAGATATAGCAGATGCTGTCCGCTTTGCAATTGAAGTGGCAATAGAGACAACGAACGGAACTTGTGAATTCTACAGCGCGTCTGAATTCAGCCGTATCACAGAATTGTATGGTTCAATGCAGATTTTACAGACGATGGGCAAAACAGCTGCTGTTTAAATACTAACTTAAAGAGGAAGTTTGCTTCCTCTCATTTTATTAGAGGGGAGACTAATCATGAAAAAACTAGGTATGATCACAATTGGTCAGGCGCCAAGAATGGATGTTGCTCCTATTATCCAAAAGCATATTAAGGAAACAGCCGAATTAGTCCAGGTGGGAGTATTGGATGGTCTTACTAAAGAGCAAATAGAAGCTGATTTTTATCCAGAAAAAGGGGAATATGTGCTGACATCAAGGCTTACAAACGGCGAATCTGTCATCATGTCAAGAGAGAAGATAAAGCCGATTTTACAGGATAAAATTAATTACTTAGAAAGAATAGGAATAACGCAAATTTTGCTTTTATGTACAGGTGTCTTTCCTGGATTAACGACGAAAAAAGCCTATCTAATTGAACCAGATCATATCATTCCGCCTACAATACATGGACTGACAGGGAAACGCAAGCTTGGTGTGATTGTTCCTCTTGAGCAGCAAAAGGAAACTTCCTTTCCTAAGTATTCACCGTTTGGAATGAACCCAGTGTTTCAAGTGGCAACTCCTTATGAAAATGACCTAACTGAATTCCACAAAGCAGCTGCAATGCTGAAGGAAGAAGCAGATCTTATTTTACTTGACTGCATGGGCTACACAGAAAATTTAAGAAGAGAAGCAGAAAAGATTACCGGCAAGCCTGTCATACTGTCTAATGCATTGGTCGCCAAGCTTGTTTCCGAAATGATATAAGGAAAGAGGGAGGAAAATGAAAGAGAAAATTATCGAAGTTAGTAAAGGACTGCTCGTTAATTGTTTGGATTTGAAAGAGCAGGATTCATTTCTTGTTATAGCTGATGATGAGAAGAAGGAGATAGGAGAATGCTTGTATCTTGCAGGTAAAGAGCTTAGCGCAGAAGCGATGCTGATGATAATGGGAGAAAGAAATCATTCTGGTGAAGAGCCGCCTTTAGCTGTAGCAGCAGCAATGCTACAGGCAGATGCAGTCATATGTGCTACAAAGCATTCCTTAACACATACCCAAGCAAGAAAAGCTGCTGCAGCAGCGGGATCAAGAATTGCTACAATGCCTGGCATAACAGAGGACATGTTTTTGGAAGGTGCCATTGCTGCAGACTATAGCAAAATTAAGACAATAACAGAAAAAATAACAAAATTACTGACAGACAAAAGCACTGTGACAATAGTCAAGGCTGGCTGCTCCTTAACTTTTGATATAAAAGGAAGAAGTGGAATACCGAGCACAGGAATGTATGTGAATAAAGGAGAATCAGGCAATTTGCCTTCAGGTGAAGCTTATATTGCACCTGTTGAAGGATCAGCACATGGTAAAATCACAGTAGACGGCTCTATTGCAGGTATTGGTCTTCTGACATCACCACTTATTCTCACTATTCACGAGGGAAGGCTCGTGGAAGCAGAGGGAGATCAGGGACAAGAGCTGCTGGAAATGCTGGGGACCGGCGAGGGAAGATTGCTCGGTGAATTTGGCATTGGCACAAACGAGAAAGCAAGAGTTACTGGTGTCGTGTTAGAAGATGAAAAAGTTTATGGCACTATACATATAGCCTTTGGCAGCAATATGACATTCGGAGGAACTGTCTTTGCAGGAGTACATATAGATTGTGTTGTCATGCAGCCGCAGGTATTTTTGGATGATCTTTTGTTAATGGAAAATGGAGAATTGCTAGCTGAATAATGATATAGGCATAAAGCTTGGGAAAAGCACTGCATGTTCCCAAGCTTTTTTGGCAAAAATAACACGTGAAATAATTATTTGTGAAATTAATCACAAAACCCTTGCGTGCGAAAAAAATGTATGTATAATAAAGGTATGAACAAATTGTGAATGACATCACATAATTTGTGATTTTTTTCACTAATAATGTGAAATAGTTCACAACTTTTACAAAAAATTCTCTTACAAAGGAGCTTCAAAATTATGAAAGTTATTGTAATTGGATGTACACACGCTGGTACAGCGGCAGTTAAAACGTTAGCTAATGTAAATAAAAATATAGATATTACTGTTTATGAAAAAAATAATAACGTATCATTTTTATCTTGTGGAATCGCCTTATATGTCGGCGGTGTTGCGAAGGACGCAAATCAATTATTCTATTCTTCTCCAGAGGAGCTTAAAGCATTAGGTGCTAATATGCATATGGAGCATGAAGTGCTGGAGATTAATACAGATAATAAAACAGTACTTGTGAAGGACTTGAACAGTGGCGAAACTCGCACAGATTCTTATGATAAATTAGTAATGACAACAGGTTCTTGGCCAATTATTCCACCTATTGAAGGTATTAAACTTGGAAATATTCTTTTGTCTAAAAACTTCAACCAAGCAAATGAAATTATTGCGAAAACAAAAGATGTTAACCATGTTACTGTAATCGGCGCCGGCTATATTGGAGTAGAGCTTGTAGAAGCTTTTGAACAAAACGGCAAAAAGGTAACGCTTATTGATAGTGAAGACCGTATCCTGAATAAATATTTGGATAAAGAGTTTACAGATATTATCGAAGCCGAGCTTCAAGGAAAAGATATTGAGCTTGCATTGCAGCAAACTGTTACTAAATTTGAAGGAAATGAAGCAGGAAATGTAACAAAGGTCATCACAACAAAAGGAGAATATGAAACAGATCTCGTTATTCTGTGCGTAGGCTTCAGACCGAATACAGGCTTGCTGAAAGATAAGGTTGAACTTCTGCCAAATGGCGCAATTAAAATTAATGAGTATATGCAAACAAGCAATCCTGACATCTATGCTGCAGGCGACAGCTGTGCGGTAAATTACAACCCAACAGGTGATAAAGTGTATATCCCGCTAGCAACAAACGCTGTGCGCATGGGAACATTAGCAGGTTATAATATCGCCGGGCAAAAAGTGAAATATTTAGGAACACAAGGAACTTCTGGCTTGCATCTGTTCGGATTGAGCATGGCATCAACAGGTCTTACAGAGCTGACAGCAACAGCAAATAAAATTCCTTATGAGGAAGTAACGGTTATTGAAAATGACCGTCCAGAATTCATGCCGACATTTGAACAAGTACGTTTGAAAGTTCTTTACCATCAAGAGACTAGAGAAATTATCGGCGCACAAATTATCTCTAAAGCAGATATGACACAAATGATGAATACTTTATCTGTCTGCATCCAAACAAAAATGACAATAGATGAATTAGCATTTGTTGACTTCTTCTTCCAGCCGCATTTCAACAAGCCTTGGAATACATTGAACCAGGCAGGCTTGGCAGCAGTTGCAAAACAAGCTGAGAATAGTGTGCCGGCACATGTATAAATAAATGCAGGAAAGCTTAGGTATCCCCTAAGCTTTTTTTGTGTTTTATGAGAAAATAAAAATAAAAAGCGCAGGTGACCTAAATGATTGATTATATAAACACAACTACAGAGGAAATTGCCAGACAGCTGTTAGGTAAGCTGCTCGTTCACCAAACACCAGATGGTATTTATTCAGGCTATATAGTGGAAACGGAAGCTTATATTGGAGTTGAAGATATGGCATGTCATACTTATGACGGCAAGCGGACTCAAAAAGTTGAATCGATGTATCAAACAGGTGGGACAATCTATATTTATACGATGCATACACATGCCATGCTCAATATCGTCACAAAGGAAGAAGGAGACCCGCAGGCAGTCCTTATTCGTGCGTTGGAGCCTGCAGATGGAATGGAGAGAATGGAAAATAACAGAAAGGTTACTGGAGTTTCCATAAGCAACGGACCTGGAAAACTGACGAAGGCAATGGAAATTACTAAGGAGCTAAATGGAAAGATGCTTAATGAATCTGCTCTTTCGATTGATGCTCGCCTCGGAAAGACGCCGGCTAGCATTGCAGTATCAGCAAGGGTTGGCATCCCGAATAAAGGAGAATGGACGTCTAAACCATTGCGGTTTTATGTAAAAGGGCATCCTTATGTGTCAGGTATGAGAAAAAAGGATTATCAAGAATTAGTTGATTGCTGGCTTTAAAATGGGAGGGCTGCTTGCACATAAAATACAAAAGGAAATCAGATAGCGCTTTCACAACAGTCCTTCTTCGGCTATGATGTTATTAAGGAAACATATAGCTGATAAATAATTGGAAATGCAGTTGATGAAGGGGTGTAATTTAAATGCTTTCATTACGTCAACAGAAACTGTTGCATTTATTGATGCAGGCAGAAGAGGCACTAACGGGTGCGGAGCTTGCTTCAGCATTGCAGGTCACATCACGGACGATAAGAAGTGATGTGAAGATACTTACAGATAAGCTGCAGGCAAATGGTGCGTATATTGCCTTAAAAAGAGGAAAAGGCTATGAGCTCATCATTGATGATTATAAATATTTCCGGTCTTTTTTGCAGCGTGCCGTTGCAGGAAATGAGGATGATACAATCCCGGCAGATCCGTCAGAAAGAATGGAATATATGCTGAGACGCCTGCTTCTTTCAGAGGATTACATTAAGATTGAACATTTTGTAAAAGAGCTGTATATAAGTGAAACGTCTATTAAAAACGGGCTGAAGGAAGTAAAAAAAATTCTTCGCCGTTTCAATTTGGACTTGGAAAAACGTCCGAATTACGGGCTGAAAATAGTCGGATCCGAAGCGAAAATGCGCATATGCATGGCAGAGTTTGTTTTCCATTCAGATCATCAACCATATCAAGTTTTGCCAGCACATGAACTTGAAAAGATAGAGGAGATTCTGCTCAAGCATACGAAAGAAGCTTCGATTTTACTTTCCGATATCGGGAAATCTAATTTAATCACACATATTGCTATCGCCTGCAAACGAATACTCGATGATAATTATGTTTCTATGCCCGAAAAGGAATTGGAAGCTATCATGGCGGAAAAGGAATATAGTGTTGCCAAGTTGATTGTGAAGGATCTGCAGACATCATTAGGTACAGCATTTCCAGAGGCTGAAGTTGCTTATATAGCTGTTCATTTATTAGGAACGAAGATTATTTCTTATCAGCCAGCAGCAGAGATTAATATATTGGACATGATTGAAAAGGATATACTAGAACTTTCCAAAAAACTGCTTAACGAGGCAGAACAGGTTATGCAGCTAGGAATATCCACCGATGAAGAATTGATATACGGGCTGTGTCTTCATTTAAAGCCGGCTATTAACCGCTATAAATTTGGCCTTAGCATCCGCAATCCGATGTTGAAGGAAATCATCAAAAACTATCCAGTTGCCTTTGATGCAGCCATTTCCATGGCAGAGAAGCTTAAGCAGGAAACTGGCATGGAGATAAATCAGGATGAGATTGGCTATATCGCCTTGCATATAGGAGCTGCGATGGAACGGAAAAAAGCAAAGGGGAAGGCGAAGCGCTGCCTGATTGTTTGTGCTACTGGGGTTGCAAGCGCCCAGCTTTTATACCATAAGCTGCAGGCTACCTTTGGCAGCAAGCTGCAAATAGTTGGAACAGCTAATGTTTTCGACATGCATAAGTATGATCTAGGGTCCCTTGATTTTATTATCAGCACCATCCCAATTCAGAAGAGATTAACCGTTCCTATTATTGATGTAAATACTATTTTAAGAGATGAAGATATTGCCAGATTGGAAAACTTAGTAATTGAGAATATCGGCAGTGTCTTGAAATATATAAGACCAGAGCTTACCTTTTTTCAGCAAGATTTAAAATCAAAGGAGGAAGTGCTTCGCTTTCTTTGTACGAATATGGAAAGACTGGAGGATATCCCTGATAACTTTCAGGAACTGGTAGAGGAACGGGAACAAATAGCTCCAACAGGATTTGGAACAATGGTTGCCATTCCCCATCCAATCAGACCTGTCACTAAAAAGACAATTTGGGCTGTGTGTACATTAAAAAGGCCAGTGCAGTGGGGCGACAGCCGTGTTCAGTTCATTTGCTTGCTGAGCGTCCAAAAAGAGTATAAAAAGGATTTACAGAAGATGTACCAGCTTTTAGTGAAAATATCAGGAAATGCAGCTCTCGTAGAAAGGCTTGTAAAGGTTAGTTCTTATGAAGAGTTTGTGAGTATCCTGCTTTCGGTGGAGGAATAAACGGTTATGAAAAAGGACAGCGTTATGCTGTTCTTTTTTGTTATACAATCTTGAGGCACTCTTTTCCTCGTAAAGTTGGAAAAAGAATGCATGTAAATGAAAGCGCTTTTTATATAAACTGATAAACAAGAGCACAAGAAGCATTTCACTCTATAAAATTATTGATGTAATTCCATTTTTTTATAAAAGAAACGGAGGTTTTAAGATGAGCTTTAAAGATAAGGCGGCAGATGTATTAGGCAATGTCGCCTACAAAATCACCAATCAGAAATATATTATGGCAATCAAAAAAGCATTTGTTACGTTAATGCCAGTCATTATCACAGGAGCTTTTGCTGTGCTTGTAGCAAATATGATTCTCGGAACAGAAAGCGGCTTGGCGCATTTTGAAATGTTTGCCTTCCTCGCAGACTATAAGCCGATTATGACAGCCATTCAATATGCTACGCTTAACTTCCTGACAATCGGAGCTGTCTTTTTAATTGGGATTGAGCTGGGACGGATAAATGGTCATAAATCACTGTTTCCAGGGATTCTCGCTCTTATGTCTTATATTTCAGTTGTGCCGACAACGATAGAACTGCTTGTAAATGAACAAAACCAGCTAGTCACAGATGTATTGGCAAGGCAATTCTCCGATCCGAAAAGCTTATTCTTAGGAATGATTATTGCTATTGTTTCTGTTGAGATCTACAGCAAGCTTGCGAATGTAGAGAAATTGAAAATCAAGATGCCAGACAGTGTACCTTACAATGTAGCCACCTCTTTTTCAGCATTGATTCCATCGATCTTGACGGTGACAATTGTCGCAACATTCGGATTCATCTTCTATAAAGTAACTGGCATATATTTATATGAAGCCATCTACAATGTTGTACAGAGACCGCTTGAAAGTGTTATGCAGGGCTTACCGGGAATTTTGATTCTTATGTTTGTCGCGCAGTTCTTCTGGGTGATTGGAATTCATGGTAACCAAATGATTAAGCCGATTCGGGAGCCGCTCTTGCTTGCGTCCATAACAGTCAATATGACTGCCTTCCAAGAAGGAAAGGAAATTCCAAATATTATTACAATGCCATTCTGGGATGTATATATGAGCATTGGTGGTTCAGGAGTAACAATTGGTCTCTTAATAGCAATCTTTATTGTTTCAAAAAGAGAAGAAATGCGAAGTATTGCTAAATTGTCTTTCGGTCCAGGGATTTTTAATATTAACGAACCTGTTATCTTCGGACTTCCGGTCATGCTCAATCCAATTATGGCGATTCCATTCGTTATCACACCATTAGTAACAGGAACAATCGGGTATATCGCAACTGCAACAGGCTTTGCAGGAAAAGCAGTCGTTATGGTTCCTTGGACGACACCGCCGATTATTAATGCTTGGCTGTCTACTGCCGGGAGTATGGGAGCAGTCATCACACAGCTGATATGTATTGCTGCTTCTATATTCATCTACCTGCCGTTCGTCTTAATGGCTAATAAAGTGTCCCAGCAAACTGGAGAAGAAAGTGATGATACAAGGAAGGTGATTTAAAGATGAAGATGTCTTTCAGATGGTATGGAAAACAAGACTCTATTCCCCTTGAATATATTAAGCAAATCCCTAACATGAATGGGATAGTCAGCGCTGTTTATGATGTTCCCCCAGGTGAAGCTTGGCCGGAGGAAAGCATTCAGGAGCTCTATAGAGAGATAAGCGCAGCAGGACTAGAGTTCAAGGTAGTGGAAAGCGTGCCTGTTCATGAAGATATTAAATTAGGTCTTCTAAACAGAGATACGTATATTGATAATTATATCCTCACAATGGAGAGGCTGGCGAAAATTGGTATTGAAGTGATCTGTTATAACTTTATGCCTGTCTTCGACTGGACGAGAACACAGCTTGATAAGGAGCTGGAGGATGGGTCTACTGCATTAGTTTATTATCAAGAACAGCTAAAGAGGATGGATCCTGTGCACAACGATCTGTCCCTCCCAGGCTGGGATACTTCTTATACGAGAGAAGAACTGCAAGAGTTAATCAGGCAATATCAGGAGTTGGGAGAAGAAGGCTTGTGGAATAATCTGGAGTACTTTTTAGCTAGAGTGATTCCGGCTGCAGAGAAGCATGGAATCAAGATGGCCATCCATCCAGATGATCCGCCGTGGAGTATATTTGGACTGCCCCGCATTATTACAAATGAACATAATCTTGATCGCTTTTTAAACTTATATGAAAGTGAAGCAAATGGGATCACTTTATGCTCAGGCTCGTTAGGTTGTACAAAAGATAATGACATCGTTAAGCTGGCAGCAAAATATACGCAGCTTAACCGAGTTCCTTTTGTTCATTTGCGCAATATTAAGATACTTGCAAACGGTGATTTTGAGGAATCAGCACATTTCTCAACATGCGGAAGTCTCGATATGGCTGCTATTATGAAGGCGCTCCATGACAATGGCTTTACAGGTTATGTAAGACCTGATCACGGCCGGATGATTTGGGGGGAAACCGGAAAACCTGGCTACGGACTTTATGACAGGGCTTTAGGAAGTATGTATCTTTCAGGCATATGGGAAACGCTTGAAAAATCGGGAGGTAAATAATGTCGGATAAATTAATGGTGAAAATACCTGATGATTTTATCATCGGTGCTGCAGCATCTGCCTGGCAGACAGAGGGCTGGTCAGGAAAAAAGGAATCTCAAGACTCGTATTTAGATCTTTGGTACAAAAATAACAAGAACGTCTGGCATAACGGGTACGGACCAGGAGTAGCAACTGATTTTTATAACAGATACAAGGAAGACATCGGGATAATGGCAGAAATCGGGCTAACCCATTATCGCACCTCCATTAATTGGTCCCGCTTCTTACTAGATTATGAGGAAGCAATAGTGGATGAAGAGTATGCAGCCTATATCGATAAGGTGATTGATGAGCTCTTAGAAAAACAAGTGGAGCCGATGATATGCTTGGAGCATTATGAAGTGCCTGCCTACTTGTTTGAGAAATATGGAGGCTGGGACTCCAAGCATGTGGTCGAGCTTTTTGTAAAGTATGCTGATAAAGTGCTGGACCGTTATGGACATAAGGTGAAGCACTGGTTCACCTTCAATGAGCCGATTGTTGTTCAGACAAGGGTTTACTTAGATGCCATTCGTTATCCTTTTGAGCAGAATACAAAAAAATGGATGCAGTGGAACTTTCATAAGGCTTTGGCAACAGCTAAAGTAGTGGAGCTTTTTAAACAGAAAGGGCTCAAGGAAAAGACAGGAGCGAAGATGGGGGTTATTTTAAACCCAGAAGTGACATATGCGCGCTCATCTGCTCCACATGACCAAGAAGCAGCTAACATCTATGATTTGTTCTTTAACCGAATATTTTTGGATCCTTCCATTAAAGGCGAATATCCGCAAGAGCTTTTTGACTTGATGGCCAGACATAGCATCGCCTTTGAGTATACACAGGCAGACTTAGAAACTATCAAGCAGAACACAGTTGATTATGTAGGCATTAATTTGTATTACCCTCATCGTGTTAAGGCAAGAACGACAGCTTGGAATGAAAGCACGCCATTTCATCCTTCTTATTATTATGAGATGTTTGATATGCCTGGCAAGAAGATGAATCCTTTCCGCGGTTGGGAGATCTATCCGAAAATTATGTACGATATGGCTATGAGGATGAAAGAGGAGTATGGCAACATAGAATGGTTTATCGCTGAAAATGGCATGGGTGTTGAGCAGGAGTGGCGCTATAAGAATGACGAAGGCAGTATTCAAGACGACTACAGAATTGAATTTATTGCCGAGCATATGAAATGGCTGTTGAAGGCGGTGGACGAAGGCTCTAATTGCAAAGGGTATATGCTTTGGGCGTTTACTGATAATGTTTCACCGATGAATGCCTTCAAAAACCGCTATGGATTAGTAGAAATTAATCTGGATGATAACAGGAACAGACAGATGAAAAAGTCTGCTAGATGGTATCAATCCATTATAGCCAATCGGACTTTAGAAGCCGCAGATGATGATTTGGTGAAATAAAATAGAAGGGCAGGAATTGAATATGAAGAAAATTATCTTAGCATGTGCAGCAGGCATGTCCACTTCCATTGTTGTCTCTAAAATGAAAGCAGCAATTCAAGCAAGAGGAGAGGACATCGATGTTTATGCCATACCAGAGGGAGCTATTGAGGATGAATTAGCCACTTCAAGTGAGGGGATTATTGCTATTCTCCTTGGACCACAAGTACGCTTTATGAAACAGGCGGCAGTCAATACTGCCAAGCCGTATGGAATACCAGTTGATGTTATTGATGTCAGACTGTATGGAACAGCAGACGGGGAAAAGATTCTCGATCATGCATTGCAATTAAACCAAAAATAAAGCTGTCGGAGGGAAAAAATGAAGTTACTAGAGGAAATGCAGGCGGCGGCTTTTCAAATTATAACGTATTCAGGTGAGGCACGGAGCAGCTATGTGGAGGCAATCCGCACTGCGAGGGAGGGGAAAATAGACGAAGCGAAAGAGATTATTAAGGCAGGGGAACGCTCCTACAACAAGATACATAAAGTTCATGCCTCCTTTGTTCAAAGAGAAGCAAGTGGGGAGGAGCTGCCTTTTTCGTTAATCTTGATGCATGCGGAGGATCAAATGCTGACAACAGAAACCTTGAAGATTATGGCCTGTGAAATGGTGGAAATGTGTGCTGTTTTTTTGAAAGACAGCAGGCAAAATACGTGACCTAACAAAAAACACGAGATATGCTCGTGTTTTTTTGTTAGGAGATTTTCTTGCCAGCAACTTTTATCAATGAAGGCTTCTGATAAACCGTTCGAATCGCTTGGCCATAAGTGGCAGCGAGTATTTGCTGGAAAAGCATGCCGATGACAACAGGCACAGCTGTTTGGGGCGGGAAAAAGCTGACCGCAATAACAGCACCAGCGCTGATGTTCCTCATTCCTCCTGTATAAATCATCGCAATCGTCTCATCCTTATGACGCTTTGTGAGAACACCAAGCATCCATGAAAAAAAGTATCCAGATAACGCCACAAAAAACATCGTTAGAGCAATGTAGATGAATTTCATGTCAATATTGCGGAGATAAGGAGCAACAACGGAGCTGTTTATTGCTACAACAGCTGCCAAACCAAGCTTTGAAAAAGGAGCAAGTGTCTTATTCCAAGTTAACGCTTTTTCCTTGGAATAAAACTGGTTAACAGCCATCCCTGCGATGGATGGAAGTACAATCATTCCAAGAAGTCCCCTCATCATGCCCCAAATATCTAACTGAACCGATTCTCCGACAAAAATGCTCATGCTCAATGGCACTAAGAATGGAGACAGCAAGGTGTCTGCCAAAATAATTGCCAACGTGAGGGGGACATTTCCTTTATAGATGGAAACCCATATAACGCTCGTAATACCTGTTGGAATTACTGTGGCAAGTATAAGGCCGGTAATGGTGTACGGGTCATTATGAAAGAATAGGTGACCAATTGCAAACGCCCAAATGGGGGTGATAATATGCAGGGCGCCCAATGTCAGTAATAAGGATAATGGATGAGTGACAGTATGCTTCATTGATTTAAAGTTGGAGTTAAGGCTCCCTGTGAATGTCATGGCAGCAAAAATCCATGGAACGAGAAAGGATAAATGATGCAAAAAAGAGGCTAAAAGCACCCCTATTACCACACTAACTGGTGTAAGCAAAGGCATCCATTTACTAAGAAAAGCATTCATGCTTTGAAGCATATAACAGGACTCCAATCAAAGTTAATATATAAGTAGCATTAAGCGCGTCTTTCAATTTCATCTGATTCAAGTATATGCACACCGCTTTTGTTTTCTGCAGCAAGCTTGCTCATTGCAGCTGCAACAGTTTGCGCTTTAATGCCCCGATACTTCCTCAAACGGCCAACGAACATAAAGTGCAGAGGCGGCAGCAAGTAAGAGCTCAGCTTTTCTCCAAGACGAAACTCACCTCTTGCACCAAGGAGAAGGGAAGGTCTTACAATTGTCAGAGATGGAAAACCGATTTCTTGAAGATGCTCTTCGAATTCTCCCTTGAGTCTGCTATAGAATATTTTAGAGCTTGAATCAGCTCCAATTGCACTGATTGCAAGCAGCTGTTTTGCTCCCATCCCAAATGCGAGCTTAGCAATTTCCACAGGATATTCCAAATCAATTTTTGTCATTTCTGCCTGGCTACCTGCCTTTTTTATTGTTGTTCCTATACAGCAAAAAACATCATCAACTGCAAACTCTTGTTTGTATGCGGACAGCTTGCTGAAATCTGCGACTACTTCCTTTATTAAAGGATGATCAAAGCTTTTCCTTCTTGTCAGTACGGTTATTGTGCTGTACTTGTTCTCTCTTGCAAGCAGCTGTACAAGCTCCCTTCCGACAAGCCCTGTTGCGCCGATCACTAAAGCATTTTTTTCCATTTCGACGTTCCTCTCTAATAAATATTTACATATAGTATAGCAAATAAATGCAGTCAGCTTGTTGTCAGTCTTGTGATAAATAAAATGCCCATTGATTTTTGCGCACATAATGATATCGCCTAGAATAATTATACATTAAGGCCAGGAGTTGGATGAAAAGTGTTTTAAGACAGGAGGTTTAAAAGTGTATAAGTTAGAGGTTAAAAACAGCAGCAAGATTTTCAGGAAGGACAGTAAAGACTTCTATGCTTTAAAAGATGCAAGCTTGCAAGTTCCAGAAGGAAGATTTGTCAGCATCATAGGTCCAAGCGGCTGTGGAAAATCAACTCTATTTAATATCATTGCTGGGTTAATCAAACCTTCCACAGGGGAGGTGCTGCTTGACGGTAAAGATATTGTCGGCAAGAACGGCTATGTAGGCTATATGCTGCAGAAGGATTTGCTGCTGCCTTGGAGGTCGATCATGCATAATGTCATTTTAGGATTGGAGATAAAAGGTGTTTCTAAAAAAGAAGCAATCAGCCAGGCGGCTCCCCTATTAGAAAAGTACGGATTAGGCGGTTTCGAAAATCACTTTCCCGATGAACTCTCCGGGGGAATGAGACAAAGAGCGGCTTTGCTCAGGACACTGCTGTATGACCAGGATATCATTTTATTAGATGAACCGTTTGGTGCTCTTGATGCGCAAACAAGACTATTAATGCAGGAATGGCTTTTGCAAATATGGACGGATTTTAAAAAGACCATTCTTTTCATTACACATGACATTGATGAAGCGATTTTCCTGTCTGATGATATTTATATCATGTCTTCTAGACCAGGAACAATTAAGGAGAAGGTCACTGTCCCTCTAGCAAGACCGAGAAGTGCCCAAACCTTATTAAGCACTGAATTTATTGATTTAAAAGAGCATGTACTGCAAACGCTGAAAACAGAAAAATAAAGGAAAGGAGGAGTCTTCGTTGGCGCAGCAGAATCAAAATCCCCTTCCGTATATAGAAGATGAAGAGAAAGCAGCAAAAAGAAGATCACGCATTACCTTATACGGACAATGGGCTTTAGGAGTTTTACTGATTGTGTTTTGGGAACTGTTTGCTAGATGGCAGATTATTGACTCTTATTATTGGAGCAGTCCGTCAACTATATGGAGTACGGCATATACAGCATTTACAGAAGGAACATTGCTCGATGATTTAATTTATACAAGCGGATCGACTGTACTCGGCTTTATTCTTGGAACCTTTATTGGTGCACTGCTTGGTTTATCCTTTTGGTGGTCCTACTATTACTCGCGCATTTCAGAGCCATATTTAATTGCATTTAACGCGGTTCCAAAGCTTGCTCTTGCACCAGTGCTAGTTATTCTCTTTGGGATTGGCTTCAGCTCTAAAGTGGTGCTTGCCTTCATGATGACGGTTATCGTCACAGCACTAGCTGCATACAGCGGTGTGAAAGCAGTTGATAAGGATTTAGAGAAGCTCATGTATTCGCTTGGCGCAAAGCGCTGGCACGTATTCACAAAGGTTGTTATTCCAACAAGCATGCCATGGATTGTGAGCTCATTAAAAATAAATATTGCCCTTGCCTTGGCAGGAACAATTGTCGGAGAATTTATCAGCTCCAGACAAGGAATTGGCAGAATGATTCTTTATGCAGGACAAATTATGAATATCAATCTCGTCTGGGTAGGAGTTGTTGTCTTGTCCTTACTGTCGATTCTAATGTATTTCGCGACGGTCTGGGTGGAGAAAATACTGTTAAAGGGCAGGAATGCTCCGTAATAATTGGAGCCAGGAGGTAAGATTCATGAATATAGACAATGCTGCCTCCCATATATTTTACCGATGACCATCCTTTATTAGAACAAGTATCAGCAACTTTAATAAGATGTGTTTTCCCGGGAGATGGCTAATCGCAACTTAGAAAAAAGGGGGATTTATGGTGCGGAAAGGCAAACTGCTGCTGATTGCTTTATTAGGCCTTATGATGCTGCTTGCAGGCTGTGCTTCAAAAGATTCTGGTGGCGGGACAGAGGAAGGCTTGAAGAAGATTGTCATAGCCGAACCTGTTCATTTAATTGGTTATCTGCCTCTTTATTTAGCCATACAGGAGGGGTATTTTGAGGAAGAGGGACTGGAAGTGGAAGTCATTACTGCTACAGGAGGAGCCCACGTCACATCCCTTGTGAGTGGAGATGCTTGGGGCAATATTGCCGGACCTGATTCAAACCAAATGGCGAATCCAGGCAGCTCTGATCCGATTCAAGGAGTCGTGAATGTCGTCAATCGAGCTAATGTGTATTTAATGGGCAGCTCTGATGAACCAATAGACAGTACAAATGAAGCGGAACTGGCAAGTTATTTGGAAGGAAAAACAATTGCCGCCGGCCGGTATGGCGGCAGCCCAAATCTTTTGACAAGATGGCTGCTGCTCGAGCTTGGTTTAGACCCGGATAAAGATGTGAAGCTTGAGGAGCCTGCTGATGCAAGCGCAGTTGTCTCCCTTGTTGAATCTGGGCAGGCCGATATTGCCAATGGCGGAGAACCGCAAATAACAGAAGGCATTAATAAAGGAGTCTGGAATGAACCGTTCTATAGCTTTCCTAGTTTAGGAGACTATCCTTATTCTGTAATCAGTGTCAAAAAATCAACGATTGAGAATGAGCCGGAAGTGGTCGAAAGCTTTGTCAAAGCAATGCTTAAAGGACTGAAGACGGTTGATGAAGACCATGATTTGGCTATGGAAGCTTTGAAAAAAGAATTTCCGACTACATCTGACGAAAGCTTAAAGGCTTCTCTTGACCGGGCCTATGCAGATCAGCTATGGAGCAAGGATGGCTTCATTTCTGAAGAAGCATTGGCAAAGCCGATGGATGTTGTGGAGAAAACCGGTGTATATAAAGAAGGCTATAAATACGAAGAGCTAATTGATATGCAATTTGTGGAGAAGTTGTCAAAGTAGTATTAATAAGCAAAGCCAGGTCTGTAATGGGCCTGGCTTATTATGTGAGTAAGTTACCGAATAAAAGCGCTTTCATTCCAGTGGGTTTTATGCCAAAATATATAAAGTAGATGATTAAAAAATAAATGAGAGCAAAGGGGAACTAGCATGATTAAATTGCTTGTAAATGCGGATGATTTCGGTTTTTCCAGAGGTGTTAACTACGGGATTCTTGATACTCACTTAAACGGGATTGTCAATTCCGCAACAATGATGATGAATGCAGCAGGAACGGAGCATGCCCTTGAGATTGCTAAAGCTACACCTTCTTTAAAGGTGGGAGTCCATCTTGTCCTCACATTGGGAAAACCGCTGACTAGTGCTTCAAGCCTTATTGGTGATGATGGTTTTTTTAAGAAGCAAAAGGAGGTATATGAGCATCCAGAGGAAATTTCACATGAGGACTTGGAGCGGGAATGGACGGCGCAAATAGAAAAGTTTTTGGCTGCAGACCTGAAACCGTCGCATTTTGACAGCCATCATCATGTCCATGGTATCAAAGAGTTTTATCCTGTTATTAAAAGGCTGTCAGAAAAGTATGATGTTCCAGTCCGGATTGCTGGTCCCCATTTTACAGATATAAAAACAGTTACAGATATTTTAATTGCTGATTTTTACGGTGAGGGAGTTACAGAGGATTATTTTGAAAAGCTCCAAGATAGAGTGGAAGATGGCAAAACAGTGGAAGTGATGACACATCCTGCCTATTTAGACTCTAGACTGAAAAACGGCAGCTCCTATTATGAGGAAAGACAGGAGGAGACGAGAATTCTGTCTGAAGTAAAATTGCCAGAAAATATGGAGTTGCTTTGAGATAGTATACAGAAAATGAGCCAGGATCTCGGCTCATTTTTTCATGCAGCAGGCTCCAGTTGGTACGCTCGATTTGAAGCTAACTATAATTATAGTGTTGTTGTACATAACCTAATCCATATAGAATAGTAGAAAAGCTAAATAACCATTCCAAAGGAAGAAGGGAGCAAATCAATGCCTAATCAGCCAATAAATCCTTTCCGGCGGGAGATGTACGATTCTCTTGAAAGTTTTGTAGACCATGTCAGTGAATTGCTCGGATGCTCGATAACGCTTGAAGATACACATCATCGTGTGCTTGTATACAGCAGTCATGGGGAGGAAACCGATACTGTCAGAATTTCTACCATTATAAGCAGACGGGTTCCTGAGAAAGTAATAAACCGCTTATGGAAAGACGGAGTTATCCCAAGTCTCCTCCAAAGCAAAAAGCCAATCAGAATCGAAGGAAAAAAAGAGATTGGTCTTGGAAGCAGAGTGGCTGTTTCTATATGGCGAGGGGATGAAGTCATTGGGTATATTTGGGCTATTGAATGGGATCAGCCTCTTACAGACAGTCAAATGGAAATATTACAGAACGCTGCTGCCGTCGCGAAGCATCTGTTATCGCGGTTTGGGAAAAGCAAAAGACCGTCAACCCATGATGATCAGGAATTCTTTTGGAAGCTTCTTACTGGTCATGTGAGCGACCATGAGGCTAATCAAAAGCTGTTAGAGCTAAATTACACAAGCAATAAATTTACGATTATGGTTTTTAACTTTAAAGAAATTATCAGCAAGGATATGGAAAAGCAAATCATATATTTGCTTAAAGTAATGGATGATATAAAAATCATTCTCTATACGATGGATGATCATGAGCTGATTTTGCTAGCAAGCACAGTAGACAGACAAATCAGCCCTGCTGCAGTATTTAAGCAGTTCATTGAAAATTTCCCCAAAAGCTTAGCGGAAAAATTTCATATAGAAGGCGTGTACGGCGGATATGGCAGCATATATTCTGAATGGAACCATGTAAAGAAATGCTTTAAGGAAGCGAAAAAAGTCGTGGAGGTTAAGGAGAAGTTCCCAGAAGAGGCAGAGTCTTTTTCTGCTTATCAGGAATTAGGAATTTATCAATTTATGGACGTCCTGTTGGAAAAACGAGTTCAGGATGGGTTCGACAATATAGCGATTAAAAGATTAAGAGAATATGATAAGAGTCATAATACAGAGCTTTTAGTTACCTTGGAAGCCTTTTTGGATGAGAGTGAAAGCATGCAAAAAACAGCAGCACGGCTTCATATACATACTAATACATTAACCTATCGATTAAAGCGGATTACTGAAATAATGGAAGTTGACCTGTCCGTCCCTTCTCAAAAATTCATGCTGTATCTCGATTTGAAGCTGCTGCGCTGGCGACAGAATTAAACCCTTGTTTTTAAGTTTTGTGAATTTTCACAAAGGCTCATCTTTACTTTTATCCTTTTTACCAATGATTAATTTCACAATCCGTCCTATTATAATTATAAGATAACTAACAATTAAAGTAAGGAAAACTGACAAGGGGTGGATTGGATTGATTATTGGTATTCCGAAAGAGATAAAAAACAACGAAAACAGGGTTGCAATTACTCCATCTGGAGTTGCTTACTTAAAAAATAGCAATCATGAAATCTTAGTCGAGACAAATGCTGGTGCAGGCAGCGGTTTTACAGATGCTGAGTATGCAGCGGCTGGGGCGAAGGTTGCTGAAAATGCAAAAGAGGTATGGAATTCTGCAGAGATGATCATGAAAGTAAAGGAACCGCTGCAATCAGAGTATGGCTACTTCCGCAAAGGGCTCATCTTGTTTACGTACCTGCACTTAGCTGCAGAAAAGGAATTGGCTGCAGCCTTGACAGAAAAGGGAGTAACAGGCATTGCTTATGAAACAATTGAAGTGAATGGCAAACTGCCGCTGCTTACACCGATGAGTGAGGTTGCAGGCAGAATGGCTGTTCAGATTGGTGCCCAGTTTCTTGAGCAGCCCCATGGCGGCAAAGGGATCCTGCTTGCAGGGGTGCCTGGTGTGAAGCGCGGTAATGTGACAATCATCGGAGGTGGTATTGTCGGCGCGAACGCTGTGAAAGTTGCAGTTGGTCTTGGGGCAAATGTAACGTTGTTGGACTTGAATCCGGAAAGATTAAGAGAATTGGATAATCAATTTGGGTCAAGCCTAAACACAGTTATGTCTAACCCGGCAAATATTGAAGCAGCTGTAGCAGAGTCCGATTTAGTAATCGGGGCTGTTCTTATCCCTGGTGCTAAAGCGCCGAAGCTTGTGACGGAAGAAATGGTTAAGAAGATGGCTCCAGGCTCTGTGATTGTCGATGTGGCAATCGATCAAGGCGGAATCTTTGAGACAGTAGACCATATTACCACACATGATAATCCGACATATGTAAAGCATGGTGTCGTTCACTATGCTGTTGCTAATATGCCAGGTGCGGTGCCGAGAACATCAACAATTGCTCTAACTAACGTCACGGTCCCATATGCGCTGCAAATTGCCAATCAAGGAGCTGTCAATGCAATCCAGAACAACTACGCAATCAAGCAAGGTGTTAATACCTTTAATGGACATATAACATATGCTCCTGTAGCGAAGGATCTTGGGCTGGAGTATGTGCCTGTTCAAGAAGTCATCAATTCCATTCCCACTACTGCAGTTTAACAATAGATTAACAGCCAGGTTTCCGTTTTACTGGAACCTGGTTTTTTTATGGAGTTTGCTTACAAGTATATAAATTTTTTCCAAATAAATGAAACTTATTAAAAGGCAAACTCGTAATAGTATATGACAGATAAGGTGGGGTACACATAGGATCTTAAAAAAAGAGAGGAGTTTAACATGTCTCAATATGCATTAGAGGTAAAAAATCTCACAAAGAAAATCAGAAGCAAAACGATTGTAGATAAGGTCAGTTTTGCGGTGGAAAAGGGAGAGATTTTCGGACTGCTTGGCCCGAATGGTGCGGGAAAAACAACTATTATTAGAATGATAGTCAGCTTGATTAACAGAACAGAAGGCGAGGTTGTCATTAACGGACATAATCTAGACGCTTCCTTCGCTGAGGCGATGAGCAGCTTAGGGGCCATTGTTGAAAACCCTGAATTCTATAAATATATGAGCGGCTATAAGAATTTGCGCCATTATGCCAGAATGGCAAAAGAAGAAATTTCGGAAAGCAGAATTACAGAAGTCGTTAAGCTTGTAGGACTGGATAATGCTATCCACCAAAAGGTAAAAACATATTCCTTAGGAATGAGACAGCGTCTTGGCGTTGCACAAGCCCTTCTGCATAATCCTGCGATCCTAATTCTGGATGAACCAACAAACGGTCTTGATCCACAAGGAATAAGAGAGTTCCGTGACTATCTTCATGAACTGGCAGCAACAGGGATATCTGTGCTCGTATCATCACATTTGCTTTCGGAAATGCAGCTCATGTGTCATCGCTTTGCAATCATTGAAAAAGGTAAGCTTATCCACATCTCCTCTATGGATGAAACAGTCGCTGAGGGAGTAGATGAGCTAAGAGAAGTGACCTTTGAAATAGATGAGGCTAATAATGCACTAGAACTGCTGAAAAGCAGCGCAGTAGCTTTTGAGGAGGTTTCGCTTAAAAAGGAACTGTTAACAGTAAAACTGTCGAGGTCTTCCATTCCGGCTGTGAACAAACTATTTGTGGAAAAGGGAATTTCTGTGTACGGAATAAATGCGGCGAAAGCGACATTAGAAGACAGATTCCTAGAAATCACGAATAAAAAAGGAGAGGAAGCAGTACGATGATTGGGTTAGTCCAGAATGAACTGATAAAGATATTTGAAAAGAAGATGAGCTGGATTTTTGCCATTATACTTATTATTGCATTAGTTGGAACTGCTGTACTTGAGTTGAAAACTAGCACACAGCAAACAGAAGATGATTGGAAGGTGCAGGTTCAAACGGAAATAGACCAGCTGGAGAAGGAAATGGAAAAAGCTCCAAGCTATGAGGATATTCCAGAAGATGATTATACGACAAAGGCAAAGGAGGATATCCAAGCCGAAATCGACAGTTTTAATGGCAATTTAAATGACAATGTGAATCCCTATACGACAAGCTGGTCATATTTGGATTATTATGGAATTGCATTGAAGTCTCTTATTACTCTTTTTGTAGTAATTGTTTGTGCAGGGAATATATCGTCTGAGTTTTCCGATGGCACAATTAAGCAGCTGCTGATTCGGCCTCATAGAAGATGGGCAATCCTGCTGTCAAAATATATTGCGCTTCTTATTTATTCTGCGTTTTTGATTGCGGTACTAATTGGAATAGGCTATTTAGTGAGCATTGCCTTCTTTGGTATTGATGACTTTAGTGGAAAATTGTCGGTGCAAAATCCTACTACTTTTGAAATGGAAGCTGTAGCTGGTGGAGCATATTTCTTCCAAAGCCTTCTATACTATTTGCCAGGGCTTATCATGGTCCTTACGCTGGCATTTATGCTGTCTACATTGTTTAAGAACCAAGCAATTGCAGTTGGAATTGGTGTATTTGTACTATTCTTTTCTTCGACTGCAGGAGCATTAATTGTTGGTTTTTCAGAAAAGTACACATGGACAAAAGCGTTAATTTTCCCGCACTTAGATCAGACTGTATTCGTAGTGCAGGATAAAATCTTAGAAAATATCACGATGCCGATGTCATTAGGAATTCTTGGAATTTACTACCTTATCTTTATGTTTATCACATTTTTCTTTTTCCAAAAAAGAGATATCAGCATTTAATGAAAAAACCGGAGAGGGCTGCTCTCCGGTTTTTTTAGCTTTTCTTTAAAAAGTTAATAGCTTGTGTGAAACGTGCTAAGCCATCTGCAAGCTTTGATTGCGGACAGCCAGCATTCAGCCTCAAGAAGCTCCTTCCTTCAGCTCCGTAGGTATCTCCGGCCATGATAGCCACTTTACCTTCATGGATAAGGGCGTGCTGAACTTGTTTTGGGGTATATGGCATGTTTTCGATATTAATCCATGCTAAGTAAGTTGCTTCTGGAATTTGCAGCGTCGCTCCTAATTGCTGCTTTTCTAAATATGCCTGTATAAACAGCATGTTATTTTTAATATAGTCATTCAGTTGATCCACCCAACTGCCGCAAGACTGATAGGCCTCTATCGTTGCAGTCAATCCTAATATGCTTGTGGAGGAAAGGCCATCACGATTTTTTAATGTTAGCAAAAATTCATCTCTTATATGCTCACTTGGGATAATGGCATACGAACCAATAAGTCCTGGAATATTGAATGTTTTGCTGGCAGAGGTACATATGCATACATTTTCAAGCGCTGTTGCTTTGCTGATGATGGGAGTATGCTTATTAGGCTGCAGCACAATATCCATATGAATTTCATCGCTGATAATAAAAACATGATATTTCCTGCAAAGATTAATGATTTGTTCAAGCTCATTTTCTGTCCAAACTCTGCCTGTCGGGTTATGTGGGCTGCACAGCAAAAGCACTTTCGCTTTATTGTGGGCAAGCCTGTTTTCTAAGTCAGCAAAATCAATGTGATATTTCCCGTCTTTTACAACTAGTGGATTTGCAGAAATCCGCCTGTTATTATCTGTAATCATCTTAAAAAAAGCATCATATGCTGGAGTCTGTATAACAACATGATCTTCATCATCTGTTAAAACATGAATTAGTTTCGCGATTGTATAAATAACACTTGGGCTGTAAACAATCCAATCTTGTTGCGGCTCTGCAGAAAAGCGTTCTCGATACCATTTTTGAACAGCTTCTTTAAATTCCTGGTGATTCCATCTTGTGTAGCCGAAAATGCCGTGCTCCAGCCGTCTGCTTAAAGCTTTGCTTACTTCCTGCGGTGTTTGGAAGTCTGTATCAGAGATGGAGAAGGGCAACAGGTCTGCTTCTCCGAATCTGTCTTCAATATAATCCCACTGTGTACAGTACGTACCAGTTCTTTTTGTTATCCGATCAAAGGAATATGTCATAAACGGTACTACTCCATTTCTATTTCTAATGCATTTTTTAAAGATGCTACTTGTGTGCCGATAATAACCTGTAAATTATGATTATCGAGCTTTACCACGCCGAGTGCTCCGCAGTCCTTTAATTCCTTCTCATCAATTTTGCTCATATCATTGATTACAAGGCGCAGTCTAGTAATACAATTGTCGAGTGACTGAAGATTTTCTTTTCCGCCTAATGCTGACAGTATTCTTTTCGCATCATACTTGCCTTTTTTCTGATAAGTTAACTCCTCATTCCCAGTCGTCACTGCTTCATCCTCACGGCCAGGTGTTTTTAAATTGAACTTAATAATGGCATATCGGAAGATGAAATAGTAAACAGCAAACCAAACAGCGCCAACTATTAGAACGAGATACCATTTCGTATACGTTCCTTGCAGAACTCCAAAAATAATGAAGTCAAGGATACCGCCGTCTGTATTCCCGATTACGACACCAAGCAAATGCATCGTCATAAACCCTAACCCTGTTAATAGAACATGAATGCCGTAAAGGGCAGGTGCAAGAAATAGAAACAGGAACTCAATCGGTTCTGTTATACCAGTTACAAATGTAGCAATGACACCAGATATCAATAAACCTTTAATCTTGCTTCGTCTATCAGGAAGGGCTGTATGATAAATTGCCAGTGCGACTGCCGGTAAACCAAACATGAAGGTTGGCATTTTTCCTTGAGACAAAAAAGCAGTAGCGGAAGGACTGATTGGAGAGCCGCTTTGCAGCTGAGCATAGAATATGTTTAATGCTCCAGCTACTGTTTGCCCATCAACAACTTGGATGCCCCCTGCTTCTGTAAATCGAATCATGGCGACAAGAATATGATGCAGTCCGAATGGGAGCAATAAACGTTCTCCTGCTCCGAATATGAACGGACCAAATGCTCCAGATTTTTGAATTAGCTGGCCAATTCCAGTGATAGCAATGGCGTATTGGCCAAATGATTGGAATAAGTATGCCGACAACAGCTAACGTAAGAGAGGTGATGATGGGCACAAATCTTGCTCCCCCGAAGAAGGCAAAAGCATCTGGAAGCTGAATATTATAGAAACGGCTATGCAGTAAATGGACAATTACACCGACAATAATTCCGCCGAGAACGCCCATCTCAATTGTTTGAATACCCATTACCATGCCTTGACCTGCTTCGCGAAGTTTTTCCGCTGCTGCAAGCTGGCTTGTTTCTGTTAAATAAAAATTGATAGATAAATGCATAATGACAAAGCCTACAAATCCTGAAAAAGCAGCAACTCCTTTTTCATAACGTGCCAATCCGAGTGGGATTGCAATTGCAAAGAGTACAGGCAGATAGGTGAAAGCGAAGCCTCCGATGGTAGACATAAACCTAAATATCGTTTGCAGGAAGCGGTTGTCTAAAAAAGGCAGAGCTTCAATTGTAGACGGGCTTGTGAAGGAGCTGCCGATTCCTAGCATAAGACCCATAAAGGCAAGCAGAGCTACTGGAAGCATGAATGTCTTTCCGAGCCCTTGGAAAAACTCCCAAAAGCGTGATTTTGCATTATTCATAATCACTTACTCCTTTCTAAAACATGGATGTTTGTGTCTAGAGTAACTGTCTATGACAAGAAGAACAATTGGTTTTGGGAGAAATGTAAGGGTATACAATTTTTGTACAGCGGGTTTTCCATAAAAAAAGCCGCTAGGTTCACGCCCTAGAAGCCTTCTGTCCTGTTTTACCTGATTCTAATGCAGTCAGGATAATAAAATCTAATAAAATACTTAATGGAAATCTTGAACTCATATCAAGATCTCCGAGATAACAGTTTTGAATTCGGGCTTGAAAAGTAATATCTGCTAAATCCTTCAGCCGGCTGCTTTTCCTTCCGACAATAGCAATTGTTTTTACTGCTCTTTCCTTTAGAATTGCAGCATAATCAAGAATATGAGCGGTTTCTCCGCTGTATGAAACCAATATAGCTAAATCCTTATTGGACAACCCGTTAGCGACACATCTTAACTCATCCCAGTCTTCTCTTGCGTTGCAGATTATCCCTGCAAAGGTTAGTTTTCTGGCCGCATCAATGCAAGTTGGCAAGGATGCTCCGACTCCAAAGAACTCAATAAAATTACTTTCATGAATGAAGCTTGCTGCCTTATGAATATCAAGCTCATTAATATGTTCCAAAGTCCATTCCATTTCCTGTTTGACTCTGTCCATATGTGCTGTCAAAAAGCTCGGCGGATGTACAGCTTCTTTATATAATTCTTGTTCGCTATCTTTGTTTAAGCTGTATTTTAAGTCTTGAAATCCGCTGAATCCTAAGCGTTTACATGTTCTGCTTATTGTAGCAGTTGATATGAATAAAGCTTTTGATAAATGGTCCAAGCTCGATTCAGCTACAAGCGCTGGGTTTGCAATTATATAGTCCAATACTTGTTTTTCTAATTCGCTGAGTTCGCCTTTAGATTGGGCAAGGCGCTTTAAGAGGATATTCAAATTTTTTCAGCTCCAGACTTTGTTAAGAAAGGTACTAGCTAGTCCTCTTTATTATAAGTCGACTGCCGGCGAAAAAGTACTGTTGCAGCTACAGTTTTAAAAAGATATTGCCTAAAACCTACGAAAGAGGCTCAGGCAATATTTGTAACTATCTCGCAGCAGCTGGCTGTACCTCATCAGGGATAGGGCAGACATAGCCTTTTTCTCCAACTGTTTGCTGCAGCTCCTTTTTCGCTTCTATAAGTAGTTCCGGATCTTTAAGCAGTTTAGCTGCAGTAAGGAAAAGGATTTTTGCAACCTGTAAGGTTCCTTTATGAGCGCTGCTTGATTTTCCTTGTGCTGTTAACTGCCAAGTATGAAAGGGAGTTCCGATTGCGCAAGTTGTAACATTGCATTGAGCTGTTGGTGTAACCCAGCTGACATCGGAAACATCAGTAGAGCCTGGCATGAGTGACATTGATTGTTCGTAAGCAAGGACATCCTCGAACAAGGGATTATCCTCTCTGTTCATACTTAAAGGTTTATATGCTTCTGTTAGCATCTCATCAGTAAGGGTGGCTTGAATCTCTGTCGCAAACTGCTTTTCGGCAGCAGTGAATTTTGTCGGCCCGACTTCAAGCATTGCTTCTTGCATCACTAAATTAAGCGTGTTGTTCGGGATATAGTTGGAGCAGGCCTTATCTATAACAACCTCCATTTCTGTGCCAGTCATTAAGGCAGCTCCCTTTGCGACATCTTTCACTCGTTCAAATAAATCTATCACCGTATCTGTTTTAGGAGCGCGGATTAAATAGAGGACCTCTGCAAAGCCTTGTACAACATTTGGGGACAAACCGCCTGAGTTAGTGATGGCATAATGAATACGAGCCTGGTCAATTATATGTTCTCTCATATAATTAGATCCAATATTCATCAGCTCTACTGCGTCAAGCGCACTTCTTCCTAAGTGAGGAGAGCCAGCAGCATGTGCGCTTTTGCCTTTGAAACGGAAGTAAACTTGAATATTCGCTAAGGAGCTGGTGTTCATTACAAAGGTAATGTCATTTGGATGCCATGTTAATGCACAATCAACATCATCAAATGCTCCCGATCTGACCATGAATGTTTTGCCTGAACCGCCTTCTTCTCCAGGGCAGCCATAATAACGAATGGTGCAAGGAATATTGTTTTCGGCCACATAATTTTTCAATCCAACAGCAGCAGCCATGGCTCCTGTGCCTAGAAGGTTATGACCGCAGCCGTGGCCATTGCCGTTTGGAATAAGAGGACATTCCCTCGCGGTTCCATCTGCCTGACTTAAGCCTGATAAAGCATCAAATTCACCAAGGAAAGCGAAAACTGGCGTGCCTGAACCAAATTCGGCCATAAAGGCGGTCTCCATGCCGCCGATCTTTTCGTGAATTGTAAATCCTTCCCCTTGAATAGCTGTCTTCAAATAAGAAGCGGAGGCGAACTCCTCAAACCTTGTTTCAGGATGATCCCAGATATAATCGCTTATTGTGCTCCACTTGGCCTTTGTTTCCTCTAAGTATTCTGTAATCCAAAATAAGTTGCTCATCTATAATCCTCCTCTCAAAAATAAAAAAAATTAAAAAAATTTTGACATTTACTTGCAGTTGTTGCTTCCATCCATTAAAATAACGTTAGATTTCCTAACATTAAAAGGGTAGGTTAATGGCAAAAATGCAAAAATCCACCACAAGCTAAAAGTATAAGGAAGCTGCTTGCGATGGATTGTATCTATTTTAACTATTTTGGATAATACGAAGAATATCATGGGCGTTATCGCCAGCAACTGCTGCGAAGTCTTCCCATACCTCATCACGAAGAAGGTCAATCTCGACAATTTTTTTTGCTAATTCGATTGCTTCTTTGCTGATCATTGCAAATAGCTCCTTTCAGTAAAAAATTTTACGTTCTCTCCTGATGACCAACTATACATAAATATTTTAAAAGAATTTTATGCAAAAAACAGCTATATTGTCAGGTATTCTTACCTATTTTTTGAATTTTGCGTTAGATTTTATAACAGGATACGATAAAAATCTGAATACTCGTATTATAATTACAGTTAATGAGAGAAATTATTACTTCATGAGGTGAGATGATAATATGGATCATGAGCCATCCTACAAAAAAAGGAAAGTTATCACGATTGGTGTTGTTAGTGAGCTGACTGGGTTAACAGAAAGGCAAATTCGCTATTATGAACAACGAAAGCTTATTTTCCCGGAAAGACCTGAACGGGGGAACCGGAAGTATTCATTTTCAGATGTAGAGCGCTTAATTGAAATTGCCAACAAGCGGGAAGAAGGAGTAAGAACCCATGAAATACGTCAGGAAATAATTAAAAAAACCCGTGAAGAAGAAGAGCGCAAAATAAAAAAACAAATGTTACGCGGCCAAATCAATGCGCGGTTTGGCATTCAAAAAGACTGAAAACAAAACGAGAAAATTCATCCACTTCGAAAATTGTCCCCTTCATAATATTTACATTCCCAAGTGAAAGTCCTTTTTTAAAGGACTTTTTGTTATGTTTGCAAACAGGAGTTGTACTTCTTCTATTGATTATAGGTGAACATGTCCTTTAAACTGATAATGGTAATTTCTTTTAACAGCTAAGAATGTTTATATATTGGAGAGTTGGCATGGACTATATATCCAAAGAAAAAACGTATGAAATAATTGAGGTTTGCTTGCTTGCTGGAAGAATTATGCTCAAAAATGGAGCAGAAACATATCGGGTGGAAGACACGATGACCCGCATAGCCAAAGCGTATGGAGTGGAGGATTCAGACAGCTTTGTTACACCTACTGGTATTATCTTTTCTTTAGAAGGGCGTGAGCCGACAAAGACAAAGCTGATTCGGATTATTGACAGAACAACAAATCTGGAAAAGGTTCTGAAGGTAAATGATATATCGCGAAAAATCAGCTCCGGCTATATCTCTTTGCAAGAGGCATATCATCTATTGAAAGAGATTGATAAAGAAGGTCCAACCTATACAGTTTGGGTGCAGTTTGTTGCTGCGGCAATAGCAAGCGGCTGTTTCTTAATAATGTTCCAAGGAATCTGGAAGGATTTCTTAGCGGCTGTGATTGCAGGCGGAGCAGGGTTTTTATGTTCTGTTTATTTCCATCGAGTGGTGCAAATTAAGTTTTTTGCAGAATTCCTGGCATCGGTGCTCGTTGGATTGATTGCTTTTGGAGCTGTTTATATAGGGTTTGGTGCAGAAACAGACAAAATCATTATCGGTTCGGTTATGCCCCTTGTTCCAGGGTTGCTGATAACTAATGCAGTCAGAGATTTAATGGCAGGTCATTTAGTTTCAGGCATCTCTAAAGGAGCTGAGGCCTTTTTGACAGCTTTTGCGATTGGATCTGGAATTGCTGTTGTGTTTGTAGTATTTTAAGGAGAAATTTATATTATGTGGGAATTATTAGAACAAGCAGTTACAAGCTTTATTGCATCATTTGCCTTTGCGATGATTTTTCACACACCACAACATTTGCTTGTGAGATGCGGGTTTGTCGGCATGTGTGGCTGGGTCGCATATTGGGGCGCGGTCTATGTAAATATAGATGAAGTTCCTGCGACAATCATTGGTGCATTTCTTGTTGCAGTGATGAGTCAAGTATTTGCAAGATGGTATAAAACACCGGTTATTATTTTTACAGTAGCTGGGATCATTCCCCTTGTACCTGGTGGAATGGCTTATAATGCCATGCGACACTTTGTGGAGAATGACTATTATAACGCAGTCAGCCTTGCTGCCAAAGCGTTTCTCTTATCAGGGTCGATTGCAATCGGATTGATGTTCTCAGAAGTGATAAATCAGTTGTTATATAAAAGAAAAACAAGAAAAAGCAATGGAAGCATATAAATGAGTGCTTATCATTGCTTTTTTTATGTAACAGGTTGTTCCTATAAAGTAACAAGTTCCATTCGGTGTGACTAAGTACTAAATCTGGAAGATGTATTTACTATCATGAGCGTGCATTGTAACTTATAGATGTAAAGCAAAAGGGAGCAATGCTATTTCCCTTCATCCCTGTTGATTAAGGAGGATTGCATATAGTCGAAAGTCTCTTTTCCTAACCGTTCAATTAAAAACATGACTGGTATTTGAGTCGTTAAATTGACATTTCCCAAATATTCTGTCGTTATATAATACGCCAGGTTGTAATCAGACATTTTGGCCAGTGAGCTGTCAGAATGATTTGTCAAACTTACAATGATGCTGCCGTCCTGCTTAAGGCGGTCCAGCTTTTCCATTGTTGACTTAGATTCGCCTGACACAGACAGCACGATTGTGACACTGTCAGTTATGTAGTGACTGTAAATTGGGAAATACGGATCTTTAATATGAAGAGAAAATTTCTTGAGACCGGAGAAGAACCTTGCACCATATTCTGCAATGACGCCAGAGGTTCCTGCACCGATAAAAATAACGATTTTTGCTTTAGCGATAACTTCGGCTATTTCTTTAATTTTAGATTCATAGTTTGCTGAAAGCGTTCTTTCTACGAAATCGGAAACAGTTGTATATGTATTGTTAAGCCGATATGTTTCTTCCTCTGCAAGATGATTTTTCAGCTGCACCTTGAATTCAGTAAAGCCGTCAAAACCAAGCTTTTTGCAAAAACGAAGTATGGTGGTTGTGGAGACATGCGTTTCATTTGCGAGTTCTCGTATTCTCATATAGGTTACTTCCCGAGAATTCTTCATAATGTAATTGTAAAGCTCATATTCAAGATCGGAAAAAGATTGAATCTGCTCATTTGTAAACATGTTAAACACATCCATTAAATAGATTTACTCCAACTTAGATAATCTTATTATAACATCAACTAAAATTGAAAAGGGTTACACACCTAAAAATAAGAAAAGGGGCGTTTCTATATGAGCAACGGAATTAAAATTGTAACGATTGGCGGAGGTTCCAGCTACACACCTGAGCTTGTTGAAGGATTCATTAAAAGATATGATTCACTGCCGGTTCGTGAGCTATGGCTTGTTGATATTCCTGAAGGACAAGAAAAATTAGAAATCGTAGGTAATTTAGCGAAGCGTATGGTGAAAAAGGCTGGTTTACCAATAGAGGTTCATTTGACTCTTGACCGCAGAGAAGCCTTAAAAGATGCCGATTTCGTTACAACTCAATTTCGTGTCGGCTTGCTTGCAGCAAGAGCGAAGGACGAAAGAATTCCTTTGAAATACAATGTAATTGGACAAGAGACAAACGGTCCTGGCGGCCTTTTCAAAGGCTTACGCACAATCCCTGTCATCCTTGACATTGTTAAAGATATGGAAGAGCTTTGTCCAAATGCTTGGCTGATCAACTTCACGAACCCTGCAGGAATGGTAACAGAAGCAGTGCTTCGTCACAGCAATTGGAGAAAAATCGTCGGTCTTTGTAACGTGCCGATTTCTATCCAAATGAGTGTAGCCAAGCTGTTGGAAGTAGAACCTGAGCGAGTTCGCGTTGATTTTGCAGGACTTAACCACATGGTATACGGCCTGCATGTGTATCTTGACGGAAAAGAAGTTACAAAAGAAGTGCTGGAAGAAATGACTTCAGGCAAGCATGCAAGTGCGACAATGCGTAATATTGCAGCAATTGACTGGGATCCAGACTTCATTAAAGCGTTGGGAGCAATCCCATGCGGCTACCACCGTTACTACTACAAGCAAGCACAAATGCTTGAGCATGAGCATGAGGAAGCAGCAGAGCAAGGAACAAGAGCAGAAGTTGTACAAAAGCTGGAAAAAGAGCTGTTTGAATTATACAAAGATGAAAATCTTTCTATTAAACCGCCACAGCTTGAAAAACGCGGAGGTGCATACTACAGCGATGCAGCCTGCAGCTTGATCGACTCCATGTACAACGATAAGCGCGATATCCAGCCTGTTAATACAATTAATAACGGTGCAATTGCCAGCATTCCTGATGAATCAGCTGTAGAAATCAGCAGTGTTATCACAAAAGACGGCCCTAAACCAATCTCTATTGGTGACCTTCCTGTACCTGTCAGAGGCTTAGTACAGCAAATTAAGTCCTTTGAAAGAGTGGCAGCAGAAGCAGCGGTAACAGGCGACTACAATACAGCATTGCTTGCGATGACAATCAACCCGTTATTGCCTTCTGATAAAGTGGCGAAAGAAATTCTGAATGAAATGCTTGAAGCACATAAAGAGCATTTGCCGCAATTCTTTAAAGAAGATAAAGTTTTATCATAATCAGGAACAACGAATGTGAGAGGAGTGTCATTGTTGACACTCCTCTTTTTGTAGAAAAACAAAAAAGAACTATATTACTAGATTTTAGTGTTGAAAAAAGGGAGAATATGTCCTATTTACTATAATATTCATAGGAAAATAAATGCATTTATGGTCAAAAGTTCGTTTTATCCTTTATTTGGATATTAAAATGTGGTAATTAATATATAGATGTTTGTTTTCCATTAGCTACATAGTTATAAAGAATGATAGCTAAAATTTTTTTGAAAAAGGAGAGAGGAAACATGGCAGGAATCATTCGAGTAACCCCTGAAGAGCTTATTAGCATGTCAAACCGTTATGCAAACGAGGGAAGTCAAGTTGGTGAACAAGTCACTCGTTTGGATCAAATGATCCAAGAATTGGAAAGCATTTGGGAAGGTCAATCAAGCCAAGCGTTCAGTGAGCAATACCAATCACTTCGCCCTTCATTCCTTAAAATGCAGCAGTTGCTAGAGGATATCTCCTCACAATTGAACAGCACAGCTAAAGCGCTTGAGGATGCTGATGCTCAAATCGCTAACCAAATTCGCGGCTAAGTGTCTGAACTTAATATCGTTAGAGCTTCTTCATGATTTGCATCATGATGGGTGACGAAATAGCGGATGTGGCTTTTTAAAAGCCGTGTGTATTTTAATAAATGAACTAAACCCTAGGAGGAGCGCTTTTTTTATGGAGCGCTCCTTTACGTTTTGAGGTGGAAAATAATGTATATAGAAGTAACGGTCGATTTGCAGAAATACAATCGAAACAAAATCGACTTACGCTTATCTGACTATTACACAATAAAAAAGCTAATTGATTTATCATGGCAGGTTTCTGATATAGAAACTCTTCCACGATCAGGTTATTGGGTGCGTGTGAAAAATAAACAAAAGGTATTCCCGGGAAATCAACGGCTAACAGATGCAGGAATTACTACGGGAGATATTATTGAAATTTTATGAGGGTGGTATAGAAGATGCCTCAAGCTGAACGTACATACTTAGAAAAAAAGTTGGATGCGATAATCAAAAAAGACAAAAATCGTATTACGTTTATCTTTCAAATTGAAAAGATAAAGATGGATGATAAGAGTGAAGTGTTAATTCTTAAGGATATAGAAAGTCAGCTTCCTAAAGAAATTAATGTAGAGGAGGATGCTCTTCAAATACATATTGATATTCCCAGCTCCTATCAATATGGTACCTCTATTCAAGGGCTTTCGCACAAGGACAGATTAAAAATAATCTATCAATTGATTCATAAAGTAAAAGATCATCGCATCTCAAGGCTGCATCTTTTCATCAGTCCCGAGAACATTGTGGTGGATCAAGGCTTGACCCCTTATTTCCTGCATTATGGAGTGAAAGAAAGTCTGCCTCCTTACGAAAGAGATGAGGTTGAGCTGTGGCAAGAGCTGAAGGCGCTGGCTGCTTCTTGGGTCGATGTCTCCCGTTCATTTGAGCAATACCTGCAATATGAGAAGACTTTGGAGCTGAGTGAAGACAGCAAAAGGGTGCTTGAGGCCGAGTCTGTTGAAGAGCTGTTAACAGTAATCGACGAGTTTATAAGGAAGGATAGGGAGTCTGCATCTCTGTATATAGAAGTGACAAAAAAGAAATGGAAATGGTTCCGTAATAGTTTGATTGCTGTGAGTGTTCTGCTTGTACCAGCCATTATATATTCCTTTTATTCTATCTTTTTTCTGCAGCCGAAGCAGTCCAAGATTATACTTGCACAAGAACAATTTCTAACCAGTTCCTACAGTGACGTAATTAATACACTTCAGCCTTATAAAATCGATGACTTGCCTAAGGTTGCTAAATATGAACTGGCAACAGCTTATATTTCAAATGAAAACCTGACAGATGAGCAAAAACAATTTGTCCGCAATACCGTCACCCTGCAATCTGATACTAAGTATTTAGATTATTGGATCCAGATTGGCAGAGGAGAAGGGGAAGAAGCACTGAAAACGGCAAGATTTCTAGAGGAGACAGATCTTATTGTCTTTGCCCTTATTAATTACCGGGAAAATATTTCTGCAGATGAATCGATGGACAGCGAGGAACGTCAGCAAAAAATCGATGAAATTGATCGGGAGATTAAGGAATACCAGCAAAAAGAAGACAGTGAAACTTAATCGTTTATCGTCATTACGTCAGCGATTAAAGAGGAGATAACAAGATGTACACATTATTTGTATTTCATGATGATACATACGAAAAGGCTCATCTGAAAAAGGATGACGAGCTAACCATCGGAACAGCAGTTGATGATGATATTACTTTAACCGCAGCAAACATAATAAGCCAGTTAACAGTAACAGTCGACAAAAATGGGAATGCCTTCTGTCAGGTTGGCAAGGAAACAGTCCAGTTAGAGGAACAAATGCAGCATTCTGTAAATACAGGGACTTTATTTATTAAGTTGTTTCTAACAAGGAATCTACCTGAAACCACCTATTATATTGGTAATCGTAAGGAAATCCGTTTTGCAGCGAATGGAGATGAAGGAAAGAGCGCGTCGGAATACTGGCTGCTAGAGAAACAGGACGAGTTGTCAGCAGGCTTTATGCTCGATTTATATGACAAACCGTCTGTAAAGAAAGGGGAAGCCAACTTATATCTTAATGGCCATTTGCTGGCTGCAGACAGTGAATTGGAATTAGGCGATATCCTCTTCTGGAATGGTATGGAAATTACATATTTGGAGGAAGACCTACTTGCTGTTACGAGTGCAAAGGAATTTGGCACAGAGTTGGAGGCAATTAAACCTCATCAGTCTGAAATGAAAAAACGTTATCCTTTATACAGACGAACACCGAGGATGGTATATGAGCTTCCAAAGGAGAAAGTTCAACTCACATTTCCAGGACAAGAGGCACAGCATACGAAGCGCCCACTATGGCTGATTATCCTGCCGCCATTAATGATGCTTATCGTAATGGGAATTGTAGCGCTGTTCATTCCTAGAGGAATATTTATCGTCGTTTCTCTTGTGATGTTTGCAACTACTTTATTTACATCTACCTTCCAGTATTTTAAAGATAAAGCAAACCGCAAGGAATGGGAGCTAAGAAGACGGCGTATTTATTCTAATTATTTGGAAGAGAAACGGGAAGAGCTTCATCTGCTGTCTGAAAAGCAGCGTGAAGTGCTTCACTATCATTTTCCATCCTTTGAACGAATGAAATATATGGTCTCAGAAGTATCAGACAGAATATGGGAGCGAACATTAACAAGTCAGGATTTCCTGCAGTTCCGCATTGGAACAGGTAAAGTGCCGGCCAGCTACAAAATCGATGTAAGCTCACAGGATATGTCCAACAGGGAAATGGATGAGCTCATGGAAGCGTCAAAGCGTCTTGAGAAAACCTATCAGGAGCTTGAGCCGCTACCAATCACTGTCGATCTGTCAAAGGGTGCAATTGGATTAATCGGAAAGGAAGCAGTACTTAAAAGGGAGCTTCACCAACTGATTGGTCAACTGGCATTCTTCCACAGCTATCATGATGTCCGCTTCATCTTTATTTTTGATGAAAAGGAATACAGCACATGGGAGTGGATGAAATGGCTGCCTCATTTTCAGCTGCCTAATTCCCATGCAAAGGGCATGATTTATAACGAAAGCACGAGAGACCAGCTTCTGAGCTCGATATATGAAATGATTCGGGAAAGAGACTTAGAGGAGGATAAAGAAAAGCTGTTATTCTCCCCGCACTATATTTTTATCATTGCTAACCAGCAGCTTATATCAGAGCATGTCATCCTAGAATATTTAGAGGGTGAGCACAAGCAGCTTGGCATCTCTGTCATCTTTGCTTCAGAAGCAAAGGAAAGCTTTTCTGATAATATCCATACGCTTGTCCGCTATATTAACACCTCTCAAGGAGATATCCTGATGCAGGATAAAAAGGCAGTCGAAATTCCGTTCAGCCTTGATACCCATCAGTATGAAAATAATGAGTATTTTGCGAGGATGCTAAGGACGCTGAACCATCAGGTCGGTGTGACAAACTCTATTCCAGAGAGTGTATCCTTCTTAGAAATGCTTCAATTTAAAGATGTTAAAGATATACCAATCGAGGAGTACTGGCATAATAACCAATCAGCAAAATCGCTAGCAGTACCAATCGGTCTTAAAGGGAAAACAGATCTTGTCAGATTGAACCTTCATGAAAAAGCACACGGTCCGCATGGATTATTAGCAGGAACTACTGGGTCTGGTAAAAGTGAATTCTTGCAGACATACATCTTGTCATTAGCTGTGCACTTCCATCCCCATGAGGTTGCCTTCCTGCTGATTGACTATAAAGGTGGGGGAATGGCTCAGCCATTTAAGAATATGCCCCATCTGCTTGGCACTATCACCAATATTGAAGGAAGCAAAAACTTCAGCCAGCGCGCACTTGCTTCTATCAAGAGTGAGCTCAAGCGGCGCCAGCGTCTGTTTGACCAATATGAGGTGAATCATATTAATGATTATACTCGTCTGCATAAACAAAATAAGATTGCTGAACCGCTGCCGCATCTCTTCCTTATTTCTGACGAGTTTGCAGAATTAAAGAGCGAACAGCCTGAATTCATTCAAGAACTGGTCAGTGCTGCCAGAATTGGACGAAGCCTTGGTGTCCATCTTATTCTCGCAACACAAAAGCCAGGCGGCATTATTGACGCGCAAATCTGGAGTAATGCCCGCTTCCGCATTGCCTTAAAAGTGCAAAATGCTGAGGACAGCAGAGAAATCTTGAAAAACGGAGATGCTGCCGGTATTACAGTGACAGGAAGAGGCTATTTGCAGGTTGGCAATAACGAGGTATACGAGCTGTTCCAATCTGCATGGAGCGGAGCAGCCTATAACGATGAAGCCTCACTTAATGAGGATGAGGTTGCTCTTGTTACAGATTTAGGACTAGTGCCTTTATCGGAGCTTTCCTCACAGGATACAACAGGAAAAGATTCGGTAACAGAGATGGAAGCAATTGTTGAAGAGATTGAAGCAGTTCATCAAAAATTAGGTCTTATCAAAATCGCTAGTCCATGGCTGCCGCCTTTATCACCGCGCATCTACAGACCAGATATCGCCCAAGAGAAAGAAGCGAAGAAGGTCTTGTTGGCAATGGTTGATGAGCCTGAGAAACAAAGTCAGTCTTCATATACATATGAATGGATGGAGGATGGCAATGTCGGAGTCTTCGGATCTTCAGGCTATGGAAAAACACAGACAATGATTACCTTGCTGATGGGAATTGCTGCCGATGCAAGCCCGGAAGAAGCCCATTTCTATTTGCTTGATTTCGGTAACGGCGGTTTGCTGCCATTAAGGCAGCTCCCGCATTCGGCAGATTATTTCTTGATGGATGAGCAGCGCAAAACGAATAAATTCGTTGCCATTATTAAAAGTGAGATGGCGAAGCGAAAGAGACTGTTCCAACAAATGGAGGTAAGCTCCATTAAGATGTACAACACTCTTTCGGCAGATCCGCTGCCATTATGGTTTATTGTCATTGATAACTATGATGTTGTGAAAGATGAAATGCATGACTTTGAGACCCAGATGAATCAATTTGCAAGGGATGGACAATCGCTGGGCATCTATATGATTTTCAGTGCAACGAGAGTTAATTCTATTCGTCAGACATTAATGAACAATCTTAGAACGAAAATTGTCCATTATTTGATGGACAACACGGAAGCTTATTCCATATTAGGCAGGGTGCCGTTTGAGCCTGAACCGATTCCAGGCCGAGCAATTATTAAAAAGGATTCTGCCTTTTTCTCTCAAGTTGTTCTGCCAAACATCGGAATGGATGAATATGAGCAGCTGCGATTGCTGAAAGAAGACATTGATGCTTTAAAACAGAAGTATATGGAATGTGATAAGCCGAAAGCAGTGCCAATGCTGCCTTCTGAACTGAATAATAAACAGTTCTACTTGTATGTAAAGGAGCAGCAGCAAGGCTTAATTCCAATTGGATTGGAAGAGGAGCTTGTCGAGCCTGTCAGCATAAACTTTGCCAAGACCAATCATTGCTTAATTTTAGGTCAAGCGCAAAAAGGCAAAACAAATGCCATGCAGCTTATTTTAAATGAGGCGCTTAATCAGACGACCGAAAAGCCTGCCATCTTTGATTCTATTGACAGAAGCCTGTCACAAGTTGGAGATAAGGATGAGGTCAGCTTTATCGATAACAAGGAAATGATTGCTGCTTGGATAGACAATGTTGAGAACATTTTAAAACAGAGGGAATCAGATTATGCAGAGGCTGTGCAAAGCGGCAGGATGCCAGAGAAGCACCCGCATATCTATATGTTTATTGATGGATACGGAAGGTTTTTACAGCAAGTCGATAACCGCATTCAAGAAAATATTGTTCGACTTATGAAGAATTACAGCCATCTTGGTTTCCATATCGTTGTATCTGGAACAAACAATGAGCTGACCAAAGGCTATGACCCGCTGACATTAGAGTTGAAGCAAGTCCGCCAGGCACTTGTCTTAATGAAGAAGTCAGAGCAGACCTTATTTACCCTCGCTTATGACAGACAAGAGCAGGAAGTGCAGCCAGGGTTCGGCTATTATGTGGAAAATGGTAAAGAAAAGAGAATCCAGATTCCGTTGATGTTAGTGGAAAGGAAGGTGAGCCTATAGTGAAGGGCTTTCCTATATGGAAGATAATTATCGCATTAGTTGTCATTATTGGTTCCCCATTGCTGTTTTTTAAGGCAATTGGGGAAAATCCCCTTAAAGAGAAGGAGAACGCAACAAAATCAATTGCTATTGTAAACGAAGATGTTGGTGTACAAGGGGAGCAAGAAATTCGTTTAGGCGAAAGTGCTGCAAGTATTTTGGCAAAAGACTCTGCATATAACTGGAGTGTTGTTGGCAGAAGCGCCGGCGAAAGCGGGCTGCGCAACAATAAATATGATGCTGTCATTTATATTCCATCAGACTTTTCGAAGAAAGTAATGGATTATGAGAGTGAGAACCCAGCCAAGGTGACATTTGATTATAAGTTGCAAGCACAATTAAATGCTGTCAATACAGAGAAGGTAAAGCTGGAAATTGAAAAAGCAACAAAGCGGACAAATCAGCGCGTATCTTCTTTATATTGGAGCTATGTCGCGACAGACATGAATTCTGTTAAGAAGGAATTCGACCAAATCCTGCAAAAGGAGCTTGATTTCCAAACTACGATGCTTGCCTTTTATAAGCCGAGCTCAAAGGATTTAACAGATCAGATAAAAGAACAGCAAACTATGCTAAACAATATTAAGAACTCCTTCGGGCAAGTTGCTGATCAAGGGACAGATCAGGCAGCTTCAGCTGATTCCTTTTCAGAGGACTTAACAGGTTTTGTTGATAATGTGAAAGCATATGAACAATATCAACAGGAGCAACAAAAGCTTCTTGCAAGCATTCAAGAGGATGCGGTTGCCAATATTAGCACAGCGACAGAAAACCAAAAGTCGCCGTATTTGCAGACACAAAACTTGTTAAATGAGAATGAACAAACAGTTTTGCAGCAAATGGCCGACTTGAACACTTCTCTGCAGACAAATGAAAGCCTGCTTCTAGAAACAAAGCAAGAGCGAGTTGATACAGTCGGAAGCCAGCTGCTTTCCTATAATCAATATCAAAGCAATCTTTTAGACTATTATCAGCAGTTAGTTGATACGAAAACACTTAACTCCTTGCAGACTAAAATAGTAGCTGCAAAACAAGGTTTATCAGATGGAGAAGAAGTGCTGCTGCCAGAGGCTCCGCCGGAAAACCCGGAAGTGCCAGAGGAAATGACGGACGATGATGTTACAGAAGATCCAGGAACAGAGCCTGATGAAGGCACAGAAGAAGAGGGAGCAGCTAGTGATAAGCCAGCTGATGACAGCGGTGAAAACTCATCTGCCACAATTGAGCAAGACGGAACGAACGGAAACGAGCAAACAGGTGAAGAACAGGAACAACAGCCTGGAGGTTCGAATGAAGCAGGTAGTGAACAAAAGGAATTAGGAGATATCCATGCTGCTTTGCAAAGCCTTGAGGAACAATTGGCAAGCATGGCAGGCAGCACCTCTAGCGAAGAAGTGGCAAAGGCTGTTGAACAGCTGAAGGCTATTAATGAGCGTGTGCTGAAAGTGAGCGAAAGTCTAAAGACAAGCGGTGATAACCAGCAAGGTTATGTTAAAGGACTGCTTTCACAAATTGCCGAACTAACAAATCAGCTCACCAATAACGCAACAAGCTTAACAGAGCTGGAAACGAAGAATGAAGACTTAAATAAACAACTCGAAGAGCTGACGAAGCAAAAAGAAAGATTAATAGAGTACGCAGAGGATTTAACAGAGGTAAATGACGAGCTGAGAGACCAGCTTTCCCAATACGCTGATAATATGACCGCAATATTGGATGTGATTGAAGAAAAGGAACAGTCTATATTATCATCTGAAGCTCTTTCCGGAGAGCGTAAACAGGAGCTTGAGAGCTGGTTTGATAAAGATATGGAGACAGGCAAAGTGGTAGATCTCCTTTATTACTATGCGTTCTTAAACGAGTATGAAGGCACATTGTCAAGCATGCTCGGTCAGAATCCAGCAAAAGAAGAAGTTATGGCAAATGAAGATTTCCTTAAACAAATTCAAGCTATCTTCCAAGTAACAGATGAAGAAGCCAGCTATTGGAATCAGCTGGAGCAGGAAACACCAACAATGCGTGACGGTTTAACTGCATTAAACGATAGATTTACTTTGTTTATGGCAGATTACAAGAAAACAATGGATGAAAATCAAAGCATTCTTTTAGACAGCTTTACTTCCATGCAAGAGGATGCGAGCAAACTAATGGAGCAAATTCAGCAGCCGGTTCAAAACGAGGCTGGCAATTTAAGTGCCGAAGCAAAGGGAACTGGAGTTGCAACGAGCTACAAGCTTATTCAAGAGCAAATGAGCTCCTTCCACAATGGGCTCAAGGAAGCAAGCGAAAGTCAGGATACCATTATTGATTACACCAATGATTTACATCAAGAGGTTTCTGCTGTTCAGACAGATGCAGATGTGCTGAACAATAAATGGTCAACAAATGTTAAGTCAACACAGCTAATAAGAGATGACGTCTTCTCCGTGCTTGGCAATGCTTTTGTTGACGATCAATCGAATGGTGTTGTTTATGACTTCCTTTCAAGTCCGCTGCAGCTGACTGCAGGAACTTCTGAAAAGGTTGAAACAAACACAGTGCCGCCGGTAGTTGTGCTGTTTATCGTTTTATTAAGCAGTCTGTTAATCGGTTATACAACCTACTATTTCAACAGCCTGCCATATTGGGTAAGAGCAGCACTATTCCTGCTCGTCAACACCCTTGTCGGCTTTATCATCAGCCTTTACGGTCTGAAAATATATCAGCTGGCAGAGCAGGCCACAATGGAATGGACGGTGTTCACTATCTTATTGCTAATGGTAAGCTCAGGCATAATTACTGTAGCATTTTCACTGCACCGCCTTGCCGGTCTGTTTGTAACAGCAGGTATGGTTGCTTTGTATGTCACACCATTGCTGGCATTGAGCACACCTAACTTTAAATTTACTGATCCGATGAGCAATGTATATATTTCCATTCAGTACAGCACTGAATCATTATTTGCTCCGGCTGCTATCATCCTGGTGTTTGCACTGCTTCTTCTTATCGTTCTGCAGGTGCTGATTGAACGATTTAAAGGTTCCTCCAGCAGCTTAGAGCATGAGGTGGGAGCTAATGAAACGATGTAAATGGATTATATATCTGGTTATTTGTTTTATGGGAATAAATGTTTATTTTTACAATGAAGCTGTGAAAAAAGCATATGCAGAGACAAATACAAATATTGATGAATTGGCACCAAATGATTATGAAGGTAAATCAACTGACAAAAATACAGACTTGCTTGATGAGGATGCTTCCTCATCAAGTAAGTCTGAAATTCCAGAAGAACAAAAGCAGCTCATATTTGACGGCAAAAAGACCTTTTCTGCTGATGATGTCAAAGAGAAGCTATTCCAAAAAGCAGCCACAAATAAGATTGAACAGAATGCAGAACAGCTTGGATTGTTTGCAGGTGATGATGAAATAAGGCAAGCGGGAGTATCAGAAGAAACATTGCCTGATACCACCTCCTCTTTATCCTTATTTTTAGGCATTTTGATTGCTGTCTGCATCACTTTGCTTGGCATCGTTTTAACTGTTTTCTATCGGACAGCAAAACAATGGGAAAGAAAGGGGCAATAATTATGAGTCTTTCTAGTATACTCGCAAACCTAGGCGGCGATGTAAGCGGCAAAATAGATAATATTGAACGAAAAATTAAAAGGTTAAGATCAGCTAAAAATAAAGTGGCGAATGAGCAGGATGCAATGCTCGAAGAAATCAGACAGCTGAAAAAGCCTGATTTAGACAAAAACTGGGTTGGCAAAAGAGCAGATGAGTTTGACGGAAAGCGGGAAGATGTGTATCAGACGATGAGTGATATTGGGAACAGGGAATATGAATATTACCAAAGCTCAATCGAAAATAAAATCAACTTCCTGGAAATAGAAAAAGCCAGTCTCCATGGTATCGGGGTCCTTGTTTCTGAAGCAAACAAACTATTGGACCGCGGAGAAGAAATGGTTGAGGATGTCAAAGGCAAAATATCTGAAATTAGAAGGATGTTGTGATATGGCTACGATTAAACTAAACCATGCAAATGCAATCAGCAAACTAAGCAATGCAGAACAGGCGGTGCACAATCTTGATATGAGCAGTGCACCGACAAGCAAGCTGAAGGATAACAAGCTTGATTTCACTTCAGAATGGAAAGAAAGAGAAGAACGAATCGAGAACTTGATAGAGGAATACAAAAAGATTGTTCTAAAGAATGTGGCCGATACGAAGGATAATATTGATGCATTGAAGGAACAAGATGAAGCGATAACCAGGTAAAGGGTGATGTCAGTGAAGGTATTAGATGGAAATAGCTTACGTGAAACAATGGAAGCAAGAGCTAAACACTATTCATCCATACGGGAACAGTTTGCACAGCTGCGCAAAGCCTTTCAAGACATAGTTGAACTAAATGAATTTGAGGGGCGAGGCGCAGAGGCAATTAAAGGATTTTACAGAGGTCAAATAGAAGTAACAGAAGCATGGCAGCGCCTGATAGACAGGCAAATTGCCTTTTTTGAAGGTGTGCAAGGCAAGCTGGAGGATAAGAACTTAGGCAGCAATACTAGAGTGGAAACTGGCTTTCTTGAAGAAGCGCTGCTTTATAAAGAACGACAGGCAGATGAAATGGTCAGTGAGCAGCGCAAAGCTCTCCAAAATATTTTCGCAGAGATCGAGGATCTGATATCCCTCGATCCTTTTTCTAGAGAGCGGTTCGACAACGAAATGGTAGAAGCTAGAAAGAAAAGGACCGATACACTAGATGCCGTCGGGCAAACCGACCAGGAGTTATTAGAAGAATACCTCTCCTCAGAAGGAGAAGAATTCTACGTGGCAGCCCTTTTCCGCGCCCTCCTTGAAGCTACAAAACAGGGCAGCGATATATCACCAATTCATTTTAACGCAGACGCTTACCTAACAAGCGAAGTGTATCAGCTCAAATCTGAAGCAGAAGCACAAACAGATGCATATCTCAGCTTCAAAAAAGAGGAAAAAGAAGCGAGAGAAATAGCAAACCGGCCATGGTACGAAGATCTATGGGAAGGGACCAAAACATTTGCAGGAGAATTCTCCGGCTATTATGATTATCTTAGGGCAAAAGACGGCGTCGACCCCGTAACAGGAGAAAAGCTTTCAGCCGGTCAGCGCGTCACAGCAGGAGCCATGGCCGCAGCAGGATTTATACCAATAGTCGGCTGGGCAGGACGGGCCATCAAAGGCGGCAAAGGCATTTACTCCGCAACGAAAGCCATCACAGCAGCCGATCACGCTCTCGATGCATACAGAAGTGCCAGCACCTTCTCCGCCTTAGAGAAAACAGAAATGGGCCTTTACGGTCTAATCGCAGCAAACGGCCTGTCCGAATACATGACAGGCAATGACATGTTCGGCAACGAACTAACAGACGAGCAAAGGCAAGCAAGCCTTGCCCAAGGCATTTTTGCAGGGCTGCCCTTTGTGCCAACTATGGCGCGGGAAGCGACAAGTATGGGGAAAGGCTGGATTGATGACGTCACACAGCGTATCAGCAGCTCACCTAAACTTGTGACAGAAACCGGAATTGTCCACATCGATGATACTGTAAAAGCAGAAAGTAAGGCAGTGGAGTCTGTTAGCGGGGAAAAGGATAAGGCTTTGAGTTTGTTGTCTGGGCAACAAAGACCACAACTTAAAAATGGGCCAATAAAAACTAAAACTAGTGAATCTATACAAATTATTTTAGAGAAGTATGGTTATTCAGTTGATGAATTTTTGGTTTTATTACATCCAGATAAATTATTAAGTGAAGAAGATTTTCAGAAAGTTAATTTAATTAGAGATGAAATAGGCTTACCGCCAAAAAATACTCCAATGGCAAAAGTAATTCCACAAAGTGATCTATACAATTATCTTTATAATGAAGAATATAGTGGAGTAAGAGGGTTTACTGCTGTGAAGGAGCATACAGAAAAGTTGATAACTTTAGAAGAGAAATTTGAGGGGGCTCGTCTAGATTATAATAATACAGCATTTAAAATAACAAACGGTATTGACGGTATATCAGAGTCTGTTGGAAGTCCAGATAATTTTTTTGGAACAATAGAATATAAGATACTAGAGCCTGAACAGTTATCTATCCCAAGATGGGAGCCTAAACCTGATTCCTATCCGTACACAGGTAGAGGTTTTACAGGAAGCAGAGAAGTTGTTCTTCCAGAATACTACCAACAAGCAAGAAAGTTTGTTGATGGAGATTTGTTGATTATTAGAGATAGCAAAACAGGGGAACCTGTTTTCAAATTTATTTTTGATGAAGAAGTTGGATGGGTTAAAGATAATTAGGGTGGTGTTACATATATGGCGAGATACGCTAGATATAAAAGTGCAAATTATCCTCTAAATATACGTAATAATACGTATAGATTAAAGAGTAATAAAAAGGAAAGTGGATTTAAGGTATTAGTGGATTTAGGTGGCAATGTTCATGATAATATATTTATTAAAGAAGTAGACATTGATGAGATTGAGTTAATATTTGAACGAAAATATAAGGTGATATATAAAGGAAAAGAATATGATACTTTTGCAATAGGGGAATTAGTGATAAATGATGGAAAAATTAAATTAGTGAGCAGTGATTCCGAGGATTATCATAATAAAGGGTTCGAGAAACAGGAGCAATTTGTGTTTACGAAAAACGTTAGAATAGAAGACATTGATGCATTAGTAGAAATTTTAGAGCCAATTATGGAATTCAACAATTTACCTGTAGAAAGAAAGATAATTCCTAGTACTCAAATAAAGGAGTTTATAGATAACGAACTATTTTAAGGAATTAGGAGAATTATGAGATTTACTATCATATTACAAATGGTAAAAAGATATCGATAGTTAAAAATCGCCAGCTTTTGTTGTCATGTACAATTATAGTTTCTATTTAAAGCAAGTTAATAAAAATAGCCTTCCTTTAGCTCGAAAGGAAGGTACTACTGCTGCTAAAGATATAGAAAATCTTAAGAGAATTTACTTTAAAAAGTAACAATGCTAAAGCATTATTTTAAAAGGTGTTTCCTTTAAAATAATGCTTTTTATTTATATGTTGCCTTTTAGAACTTGAGGAATAACAAACGAGGTGAGCGATATTAATGATATTAGTCAGGTATAGGAAAATAACAGAGGTTAAGGGAAACTATATAAAGGAAATTGTTCCTCCATATAAGAATTACTATGTGTTAGAAAAGAAAAGGGAAATATGGGAGTTTGATTTAGTTATTGTAGAGAGGCAGAATGAGCCTTATCTAAAACAGAAAAAACAATTCAAATCAGAAACAGATGCGGCAAAAATACTTCTTACTTAATAGATTGTTGGACTACTATTTTGCGAGGTATATCAGTCCGTTTATGAAAGAGCATCCACAATTTAATATCGGCAGGCCAACTGTTAATGAAAATAAATTATGGATTGCGATGTCTTTGGCTGGAATACCTAGCGATATGCTTATACGTGAAAATAATGCTGTTAAGCTAAAACAGCTAGACGAAGCGCAATCGTCTGTAACATATGTTGGCAGTAAAGGAAATACAGTGAGTTCCAGTATACCAATTGATTATTAAAGAGCACTATTTATTACCTTTAAAAAGTTTTTTTGCTATATCTATTTGAACAAAATATAAGCAGAATACTGCAGTTAGAAGGAGTAAGTGCTGGAAACTCTGAAGAAGATCTCAATATTTTTCTGGCTTAATTTTAAATGAAGTCTGCTTTGGTACAGGAGATGCAAAGTTTGTATTTGCAAACGCTCTTGAAAGAATGGATACATTCTACTATCAAAAGAGAGTGACCCTGGATGAGATATATTTAATAAGAGAGATAACCGAGCTCTAATACCATAAATGTTTAATTCCGATAATATATTAATGGAGGAATACAGTTGTGATAAAAAAAGGTTATTATGGAATCTATAAAGGTGAAGAATATAAAGTTACAAAAGATATGGATAATAATATGCATTGAGGATATTTCTAAGATAGACAGTGATTTTGTTGATACATATGGTAGAGGGATTTATAAGAAAAGAATAAACCAAAATGATCTAGCAGAATATAAGGGAAAAACATTTAATGTCAGTCCACGCATAGTAGACGGAAAGGTATTTCTCGGCACAGGTGATGCTAAATTAGCTATGAAATATCAGTTTGATAGGACAGACAAATATTATTATGAGAAATGGTTTCCTCTAGAAGAGGTTATCTTAACAGAGAATCGCAAAGATATAATATTAGAGTAAATGGATATGAGTAATGAAGGACTAAAGTTTATAAGAGATACTTTTAAGCATAATTTCATTAGAAGTTATGCTTTTTTCTATTGGGGTATTAATGGAACTATAAAGGATCCTGGCAGCCCGGCGGCCATAATAGGTTGTCTATCTTAGGTCCGTGGCTTTGCGTCTTTTACTTTCGTAAAATTTGCCTTTGCAAGATATTCATATATTCAGGTTTCTTTCTGGTGGAAGCTGTTCTGCTGTTCTTCGAAGATGGAAATGGCTTCCTTTAATAATTGTATGTCTATTTCGATTTCCCTTTTTATAAGAAAATCAGGGCATCTGCTGTGATCGTCTAATAAGCGCGCAAGCTCCCTTTTTACCAGCTGCAAACAAAACCACTTCCTTAATTTGGGGTTGCTGAATCTATTATGACTTATTATAGCCAACTTGAAAAGTATTCATGTCTATTTTGGGAAAAACAGTAAAAAAGATGTTCACCATTTCGCCTTGTATAAACATCATTCGATTCAGGAAATCTAATAAAACCGATAAACTTTAATAAGAGGAGTTCATAATGAAGAAAACATTGGATTGTGCAATTATTGGCGGAGGTATCGCTGGCTTGCAGGCGGCTATTCAGCTTGGCAGGTATAAACATAATGTATTGGTGATTGATTCAGAAAAGGGCAGGTCTACTCTTTGCAGGAGTTATCATAATATCCTTGGCTATCCGGACGGTATCAGCGGTATCGAGCTGCGTCAGAAGGGAAAGCAGCATGCAGAAAGCCTTGGTGTCGAGTTTCTTGCTGCTGCCGCTACTAAAGTAGAGAAGCAGAGTGACTCTTTTCATATTTATACAGAAGCAGGGGAGTTTGAGGCGAAAAGACTATTGCTCGCAACTGGTATCATTGATAATATTCCGCCATTTCCTGAGCTATATCCTTGTTTAGGTATCAGTGTTTATCTTTGTCCAGATTGTGACGGATATGAGGTTAAGAACAAGAAGACGATTGTTATCGGCAATGGCAAAGTCGGTGCTAATATGGCATTAACATTGACTTATTGGACGCAGGAGCTAGTTTACATTAATCACGGCGGTGAAGCAATTGATGAGGAAGTGCAGAAGAAGCTGGACGAGCATCATATTCCTGTCATAAATAAGCAGATTAAAAAGGTAGAAGCAGAAGGATCCAACTTGAAAGGTTATACATTAGAAGATGGAGAATTTCTTGAAGGAGAACACAGCTTTATTGCATTTGGCGGCAATATTGTTAAGTCAGAACTGGCCAGACAGCTTGGCGTTCAAGTCATGGATAACAACCATATAACGGTTGATGGCAGAACAAAGATGACAAATGTCGAGAATGTTTGGGCTGCTGGAGATGTTGTTGCTCATTCCGAACAAGTGACGATTGCGATGGGGGATGGCTCTCAGGCTGCTATTTGGATACACAAATCTTTATTAAATGAAAAATAACCTCCTGATTTTTCAGGAGGTTTCCTTCGTTTACAAAGAGGCCCTGTAAACACGATAACCAATGAAATTTCCATATGTGTATAAGATTTGCGCATGCTCTGATAGCTTATTTTCCATTTCCATATTTCTTGAAACAGTAAAATCCATTTCCTCTTCTTCGGCTTCCATATTGGCATACATATGGGAGAAAACAGTATGAGACAGCTTTATGTCTACATTTGTAAATCCTGCGTTCACTAAGCTGCGCACCCATTCTCCTTCTGTATATACCCTGTCAATACCATACACAGCCCGCATATTGCCTTGTTCTGCTGGTGTCAAATCCCTTTCAGATGTCATTTCCAATGCAAGGACGACACCATTTGGCTTCAGCACTCGCTTTAGCTCACTCAAAGAGCTGCGGATATCTGTAAAGATAAGGACAGATTCTACAAGAATAATATCGAAGCTTCCATCAGGAAAAGGAAGCTTTTCAACGCTGCCTTCAAGCAGTCTGATAGGTAAGTTCTCCCTTTGGAAACGGATTGCTGCTCTTTTTATCATTGTTGGATGAAGATCGATGCTTGTGACAGAGCATGGATAATGTTTTTTTATAAAGGCGGAGGTTTGTCCTGTGCCGCAGCCTGCGTCTAAAAGTTGTGTTGTTGATGTTATTCTTTCTTGCTGCAGCAAGTATTTGGTCAAGGAAAGTCCGCCAGGATGGGCACCGTTTACCCCGTAGTAAGCTAGTGCATCTTGATAGGATGGTTTCATCATTATTCCTCCAATAGTCCGAAAGCATTTTGCTTCCTGCTGAAATAAGGAAGCTTTCCAATACTATATGGCACATCTTAAAAATAGGTTCTGGTAATGGGCGGGATTTAGAGAAAGGGATGAGCTATAATGAAAAAAAGAGAGTAGAGAGTGGGAAGTGATTAGATGGCCAAAGGAAAAACAAATGCAATGCGAATTCTGGATGGATTAAACGTCAGTTATAAAATTCACTCGTATGAAAATAAAGATGGAAAAATTGACGGTGTTTCTGTAGCGGACAAGATTGGTGTTGATAATAAGATTGTGTATAAAACACTTGTTGTCCAAGATGGGGGGAAGGAGGTTTATGTTTTTGTTATTCCAGTTGCCGAGGAGCTAGATTTAAAAAAAGCAGCAAAAGCAGTTCATGCTAAAAAGGTTGAAATGGCAGCAGTAAAAGATATTCAAAAGCTTACAGGTTATATTAGAGGCGGTTGCTCACCTGTGGGCATGAAGAAAAAATATACAACAGTGCTTGATAAAGGTGCAGATGGGCTGCCGTCCATTGTTGTCAGCGGAGGAAAAATAGGTCTGCAGATTGAACTGGAAGTTAAGGATTTAATGTCTGCGACAGACGCAGTGCTCGCTGATATTCTGTCATAATGCACCACTTCTTCTTACTGGGCATACCATATGTAAAGACAAAGGCCCAAAGGAGTGCGAATATAATGTATCCCGAATATCCATATTATGATCAAAAGCAAGAAGTGAAAACGATCCCCATAGCCTTTCCCCCGCAGCATCAGAACAGAATGCCAGGCTTTGAATATGAGATGAACCCACTGCCTATTTCAGAAAATCCCAACTATCAAGGCAGCGGCAAGCTCAAGGGGAAAGTGGCAATTATTACAGGCGGCGACAGCGGTATTGGCAGGGCAGCAGCATATGCCTTTGTAAAGGAAGGGGCAAAGGTCGTTATCGTTTACTTAAATGAACACAGAGATGCCCAAGAGACAGAGCAGCGAATTAAACAGCTGGGCGGAGAAAGTTTATTTATTGCAGCAGACCTCAGAGTCGAAGAAAACGCAGCGGTTGTTGCACAAAGGGCAATCCAGCGTTTTGGAAAAATTGATATATTAGTCAATAACCATGCCGTACAATTTGTACAAAAGAGCATTCTTAACATTACAAAGGAACAATTGCTGAATACCTTTGAGACGAATATATTTTCATTCTTTTACTTAATAAAGGTTGTGCTTCCTCATTTAAAGGCGGGAAGTTCCATCATTAATACAACTTCTGTCACTGCATATGAGGGAAATAAGGATTTAATTGATTACTCAGCTACAAAGGGTGCAATTCTTACATTGACAAGGTCGTTATCTAAGTCGTTGGCTAAAAAGAAAATCAGGGTGAATGCTGTTGCGCCTGGTCCAATTTGGACACCATTGATTCCGGCAAGCTTTTCTGAAAAGAATGTTATGACTTTCGGGACCGATACACCAATGAAACGGGCCGGCCAGCCGTTTGAGCTTGCGCCTGCTTATGTATACCTGGCGTCTGATGATTCAAGCTACACGACAGGGGAAGTTATTCATATAAACGGCGGGCAAGTCGTAACGACATAAATAATAAACAAAAAGATGAGGCAGTTAATCATGCCTCATCTTTTTTTAAGAGAAAATCTGGATGATCCAGTTCATATAGCTGTCTGTAGCGTTTCTCTTTCAGAAGTTCCGTATGGGTGCCCCTCATTACTATCTGGCCTGCTTCCATAAAGAGAATCTCATCCATATGCTCTACGCCGACTAAATGATGAGTAATCCAGATGACTGATTTTCCCTCTAGAGCGGTAAAGATGGTCTGCAGAAGCTCCTTTTCTGTACGAGGATCTAGGCTTGCATTTGGCTCATCTAAAATGACTACTGGTGTGTCTTTTAAGAGAATTCTCGCAAGTGCGACACGCTGTCTTTCGCCTCCAGAAAAGCGCTGCCCTGTTTCCTGCATAAATGTGTCCAGTCCTTCTGGCAGTTTTTGGACTAAATCACTGAGCTGGGCAAGGTTAATTGCCTCATTTAATTCCTTGTCACCAGCATTTTCTGATCCTAACAGCACATTGTTTCTTAGCGTTGTATCAAAAAGATGAGGATTTTGATTTAGTACAGAAATGATTGCTGAAGAGTCCATCTGAACGCAAGCAGTCTTTCCATTATAGGATACTCTTCCAACTTGAGCAGGAATCGCTCCTTGGATTAGCTTTAATAATGTTGATTTTCCAGCACCGCTTCTGCCGATAACTGCAATTCTTTTTCCTTGTGGGATATCCACAGAAACATTTTGAACGGAAGGAATATCAGCTTTTGTGTAGGAATAGGAAACTTGCTCGAGCTTAATGTGAACAGAATCTTCTTTTGCAGCAGTTTCCTGTGCGCTAATTTTTTGTTCAGCACCGTTTTCTATTTTTTTTAGTCTGTTCAAGGAATCCTGATAGCCTGGAATTCTTTCGAATGCCTCGGAAACGACGAGAAGTGCGTCCAGTATAGGTAATGCTACTAAAACTATTGCGGCAATCAATGTAGCTGGTATATGCCCTTGTGCATACTGTTCAGCAGCCCAAACAAGCAAAGAAGTGATAACTAATGCAGAAACTGCCTGCTGTGCAAAATTACGCCATCTTGAAAAGCTTGTTAGCCTGCTGTTTACCTGAGCAGCAGAGACTTCATCTTCTTCATAAGAGGAAATAAAGCTGCCAGAGCGCCCGCTGATAACCCAATCTGTGATGCCTAAAACACTGTCAGTCAATCTTTGATATAGCCCGTTCCTTCGCTGTTTATAGTCTGTTTGTTTTTTTCTCATTAAAAAGAGAGAGCAAATCGGAAACACAATAAGCAGCAATGCTAAATATATGGCCATTAAGATTGCAAACGGAATATCAAGAATTCCGATAGAGCAGATGACGATGATATAAAGTACAAAGGCGGCAATTGTAGGGAAAATCGTCCTCAAGTAAATATATTGCAGCTGTTCAATATCTTCAGCCAGCACACCGAGCATATCGCCCATCTTGAAGCGGCTTTTAATGAAAAGTGCCTGTGGCTCTAAAATACGGTAAAGCTTAATGCGCATTTTCGATAATATACGCAGCACCGCATCATGACCTGCCAGTCTTTCCAGGTAGCTGAACACAGCTCGGCTGATTCCGAATGCCCTCACACCGACGATGGGAATATAAACCATCAGGATGTTTTCAATCGGCATAGCAGATCTGCTGATCAAGAAGCCGGACGTAAAGGTGAGCATTGCTCCTGTACCGAGTGCCATGATGGCCAATAAGAGAATGATTAGGATTCGTCCAGCGTTTTCTCTCATAAACGGAAATATCCATTTGTCTTCTTTCATGATTAGCAGCTCCTTACTGTGTCAGCAGCTTGTAATAGCTTCCTTTTGCTGTTACAAGCTCTTCATGTGTGCCGTTTTCAACTATTTTACCGTCTTCCATTACGAAAATCTGATCCATGTCCTTCATCCAATGAAGGCGGTGTGTTGCTAAAAAGACAAGCTTATCTTCAAATAATGGAAGCATTGTCTCCTTTAATTCGTACTCTGTTTCAATATCTAAGTGGGACGTAGGTTCGTCTAGCAGCATGACTTTCCGATCGGTAAGGAAGGCTCTCGCTAATGCAATCCGCTGTTCTTGTCCGCCGCTGAGTGTCCTGCCGCCATCACCAAGCATTTCATCGAGTCCATTTGGAAGGGAGCGGTACAATGCTTCCAATCCAGTTGCTTGTAAGGCATTTTCCACGTCCTCATCTTTCGCTTCTGGACAGTAAAACTTAATATTATCTCGCAATGTCATGCTGAAAATATACGGCGACTGTGGGATATAAACCGTTTGTTGTCGCCATTTTTCTTGCATGAGGCTAGGGATAGCTTTCTTGTTTAGCAAAATGGTTCCCTCTGTATTTGCAGAGAAACCGCTGAGCAAGTCGATAAGTGTTGATTTCCCTGCGCCACTTTCACCGACAATTCCAACCTTTCTACTGCCATTAATATGGAAGGAAATATCTTTAAGTGTAAACTGTTCACTTTGAGCATGCTGGTAGCCAACATGCTCAAATGAAATGGAAGAAATGTCCTGTATATCTGCATCTTGCCTACTCGAAATATCATCACTTTTCTCATCGAGAATTCCCAAGATGGATGCACCTGCTTCTTTGCCATTTAATGTAGCATGATAGTCAGCTCCAACCATTCTGACTGGCAGAAAGTATTCAGGTGCTAAAATTAAAATCATCAGTGCCGGCAGCAGCATCAAGTTCTCATTGATAAGGCGGACACCTAAATTAACGGCAACAGAAGCAACAGATAATGAAGTGAAAAAGTCTAGTGCAAAAGAAGATAGGAAAGCGACACGCAGTGTTTTCATCGTGGCAGTCCGATATTGTTCGCTGACTTTAACAATATTGTCACTGTGTTTTTTACTTTTTCCAAGAAACTTAAGTGTTTCCAATCCTCTCAAAGAATCGAGAAAATGATTGGAAAGAATTCGATATGTTGCGAGCTGTCTGTTCATTTGCCCCTTTGCTGCTAGCCCAACAAGGATAAGAAAACCTATTAAAATTGGCATGGTAATGGTCAGAATGATGCCTGCAATCCAATCCTTCCAATAAACAAACAGTAATATCATTGGCGGAATCACGGCAGTGCTGATCATCCTTGGCAAAATCAGCTCTACATAACCTTTGTATTGGGATATTCCCTCAAGTACAAGTGTTGATATATTTCCGCTCCCTTGTTTTTTCGTATATTTCGGTCCAAGCTGAAACAATTTATTGATAAGACGGGCGCGCAGTTCCCTGCTCGTTTTTTCAGTAAAGCGAGAGGAGATGCTCTGCTGGAAGAGCTGGAGAAGATGGCGAACCAGAAATGCCAACAAGAACAATATGATCGTCTCATATTGTTCTTGAATTTTTTCCCCATTAAATAAAGAGGTGATCGCCTCTGCAAGCCACTTGGCTTGCAGAATAATGGCGGCACCTTGAAAGATTGTTGAAACAGCTAGCAATGCAAGAATCGGCTTGATTCCTTTTGACTTCATTAAGTTTTTATCCATCAGTACTCCAGATGGGACTTTTCTGTAACGCGTTTACGGAATACAATATAGCTCCAAATTTGATACCCTAATACAAAAGGCAGCAAGGTAAGTGCGACAATGGTCATTACCTTTAAGGAATAATGGCCGGAGGCTGCATTGGAAACCGTTAAGCTAAATGTGCTGTTGATCGAGCTGATCATCAGTCTTGGGAATAAGCCGATAAAAATGGATATAAAGGAGAGGGCAATGACAGCACCTGTCATTCCAAATGCCCAGCCGTCCTTTTTCCTAGAAATGAAATATCCGCTAAGAACAAATGCAATAACACCGATTCCGAACAGGAAGGAAAGGATGGTGCCTTGTCTTTCGAAGATATCCGTTTTGATATATGTCATTACAGTAAATGCTGTTAATAAAATACCTAATGGCGGCAGTAGTTTTTGGCCAAGGCTGCGGGCGCGGTCCTGCAAATCGCCGACAGTCCGGATTGTTGTAAACATAAGCCCGTGAACTAGACAAAGCATAAGGACAGTAATGCCGCCTGTTAGTGTGTAAACATTAACAATATCGAAAAAGCCGGCATTAAGCTCCATGTTTTTGTCAATCGGAAGTCCTTGTATAAAGCAGGCAAACACAACCCCAAACAAGAGTGGGGGAAGGAGACTGCCTAAAAATATGCAGATGTCCCATGTCTTTTTCCACAATGGGTGATTTCCTTTTGCTCGGAACTCAAAACCTGTTGCACGAATAATTAAAGCAAGCAGCACGACGACAAGCGGTGTATAAAATCCGCTGAACAATGTTGCATACCAATGAGGGAAGGCAGCGAATAGCGCTCCTCCTGCTGTTATCAGCCAAACCTCATTTGCGTCCCAGAATGGGCCGATTGTGTTAATGAGAATTCGTCTTTCCATATCATTTCTGGCAATTAACTGTGTGGACATGCCGACACCGAAATCAAATCCTTCTAGAAAGAAGAACCCGATGAATAAGACAGCAACTAAGATAAACCAAAGTACACCTAGATCAAACATGGAAACCCTCCTTTGCAAATGGGTCATTGTTGATTTTTTGCTCTTTTGCGTCCATTTTGTACGGGCCTTTTTTGATTACCTTCACATAAAGGAAAATCATGATTACAGCCAGTATTGCATAGACGGTGCAGAACGTGATGATGGAAAATAAGACTTGGCCTGCACTGACACTTGGACTTATACTGTCTGCTGTTTGCATAAGACCGAAAACTGTCCATGGCTGCCTTCCTATTTCTGTCATAATCCATCCTGAAGTATTGGCTATAAATGGCAAGGATATACCTGCCACCATAAAACGGTAGAACCACTTATTTGGTTTAGAAACAAGTTTCTTTTTCCAGGCCAAGTAAACACCGTAAATGCCTAACACAAACATGGCAACTCCAGCAGCAACCATGATGCGGAAGCTCCAAAACGTTGTTTTAACAGGAGGAATATAATCTCCTTCCCCGTATTTTTGCGTATACTCTTCTTGAAGCTCATTCATCCCTTTTACGCTGCCGTCCAAAGTATTGTAGGAAAGAATGCTGAGCAGATAAGGTATTTTAATTTCACCTGTGTTTTCCTTTTTGTCGACATTAATAAAAGCAGAAACAGTCCATGATGCCGGATCATCGCTATGTTCCCAAAGACCTTCACTCGCTGCCATTTTCATTGGCTGTGTTTTTACCAAATATTGAGCTTGTGCGTGACCTGCGACCATTGTCAAAAATGTCGAAATTAACGCAACTGCAATCCCAATTTGGAACGATTTTTTGAAGAAAGAAACATCTTGTTTTTTTAATAGTTTAATTGCGCTTATCCCTGTAACAAGGAAAGCTCCTGTTGCCAAAGCCCCGAGAACAGTATGGGGAATTTCAACAAGTGCCTGCCCGTTTGTAAGAAGTGCCAAAAAGTCATTCATTTCTGCTCTGCCATTGTTGATTTCATAACCGACAGGATGCTGCATAAAGCTGTTTGCCACAAGAATAAAGAAGGCAGACATAATCGTACCGAAAGATGTCAGCCAAATGCAGGCAAGGTGAACCTTCTTGGATAACCGATCCCAGCCGAAAATCCAGAGCCCGATGAAGGTGGATTCTAAAAAGAAGGCAAGCAATGCCTCAATCGCAAGGGGAGCACCGAAAACATCTCCTACAAAGCGGGAGTAGTTCGACCAGTTCATACCAAACTGGAATTCTTGAAGTATCCCTGTAACGATTCCGATGACAAAATTAATAAGAAATAACTTTCCCCAAAATTTTGCCATTCTTTTATACTCTTCATTTCCGCTTTTAACGTACATCGTTTCCATAATAGCAATCATGAATACTAAGCCGATGGAAATTGGCACGAAGAAGAAATGAAAGATGGTGGTGGAAGCAAATTGCAAACGTGATAAAAACACCATATCCATGTGTTTTTCCTCCTTGTTCTTAAAAATGTGAATTTGTGAACATGATAATTAAAATTGCGATAAATATCGTTGACTAACCAGTGAAAAAGAAAAAAACATTTGGAATCAGTAGCATGTTAGAGCAGCAACCTGAATGTGTTTTTTAGTCTCTTTACTCTTTAAAAAAGCTGCTGTACAGTTGTTTGTGCCTCTATCGTCTCCTTTTCCAAATGATAGCTATATCATAATGAAAAAGGATAATTCTGCGTTATAAATCACAAAGTGTTTGAAAAATGTTCACAATATTAGTTCACAAATATGACAAAAATACCCTGTTGAAGAAGAGTGGAAGCACTGCAAAGCGGGGTGTTATTAAAATTGGTGGATACATGGTATCATAAAGATATTGGCTACAAGATTAAATTTTTTTTAGGAAGGTTGGAAGCGCTAAACTTTACTAGTGTTACTCCTTCCGCAAATAAATAAAAAGGGTGTTCAAAGAATGGTAAAATGTATTGCGATAGACATGGATGGCACGCTGCTGACATCAACTCAGCAAATAACAACGGAAAACCGTGAGGCGATTAAACTCGCACAGGAGAGCGGAGTGGAGGTCGTGATTGCAACAGGTCGTGCTTATGAAGAAGCAGGCGATTTGCTGAAGGATGCAGGTATTATCACACCGATGATTTGTGCAAATGGAGCGGAAATCCGCACAAGCGCACATGAAATTATCCATACAAATCCACTAAGCAAGGAACTTGCAAAGGAAGTTGCGGAAATTCTGCATAGCAATCAAGTTTATTATGAAGTTTACACAAATAGAGGAACATACACTTTGGATAAGACAATGGCCAGATCGTTGATTATGGACATTTTTACTGTAAATGGGCATATAAAAGACATGGAAGAAATTAAGCAGGCTGCAGAGGAGCGTTTGCAGGAGGTTAATCAGCTGGACAGTTATGCTGTACTGTTTGAGGATGAAGACCAGATTATTTACAAGCTGCTGGCATTCCACTTTGAACCAGTCACATTAAATAAGGTAAGAGAAGAATTAAAGCAAATTTCAAAGCTTGCAGTCAGTGCATCAGGCAAGGAAAATATGGAAATAACAGCAGTGGAAGCTCAAAAGGGCATTGCTTTAGAGGAGTTTGTACAGTCAAGAGGAATTTCGCTACAGGACACAATGGCAATCGGCGACAACTATAATGATTTGTCCATGATGCTGAAGGTTGGACGAGCAGTGGCAATGGGAAATGCTGATGATGAAATTAAAAGACAGTGCCACTTTGTGACAGCAACAAACGAAGAAAGCGGTGTTGGCAAAGCGATTAAGCTTGCTCTAGAGGCATGATGAAAACTTACATATATGAAAATCCCCTGTTGGCCAAGTGGCTACAGGGGATTTTTTTGTGAATGTACCTTTTAAGGGGCAAGGCCGGCTAATATGAATTCAAGCGTTCTTTCGATTTCAGCTGCATCATCCCAATTAAAATCAGGGATGATGAGGTGCCGGGCAATGAAATATCCAATGATAGAAGTGACTGTTAGACGTACGGCAGAAAGGCTGGGCATTTCTTTTACTTCGCCCTTCTGCTGATAGAAATCCATGATTTCCTGCAACCGCTTGAACACCTTTGAGGCAATTTGTTCAATGAAAATTTCTCTTAAATCTTGATGGAAGGGAATTTCTTGTATGAGAATTTTAAAAAGTGCTTCATTCTTTTGCAGAAATTCCATCCGGTTTTTGACGACCGCTCGAAGAAAATCCTCAAAGCTGTGATGTTCTGCATCCAATACTTTATTAAAATCCTTTAGCACAACTGGTGCAATCAGCTTTGAAAGCATAGGAGAAAGAAGCTTTAGCAGTAAGTCTTTTTTTGTTTTGTAATGACGGAAGATTGTTCCTTCGGCGACGCCAGCTTTTTTGGCAATTTCGCTCGTGGAAGTTGCTGCAAACCCTTTTTCGGAAAAGGCTTCAATTGCTGCTGCGATTATTTGTTTTTGCTTTTCTGTCACATTATCTTCATCTTTAAGAATGAAGTCTAATATGGATTCTTGATTACTCATGAGACGCTCCTTTAATTGCAGGATCTTTCTCCTATTGTACAATGAAAAATGCAGAAAACCTATTTAGAAATAACTTTGCCTAGTATGTTATATACTTCGATGCCGCTTTAATGCTGCTATATTGATTAGTACAAAAAGGGTGGAAAAGGCGAGCAAAACGAGAATCGGGCCACCGATTTCTGTTAAATCCTTTCCTCTAATCATAACATCCTTCATGGCATTGCCAGCATAGTACAATGGCGTAACAACAGAAATCCAGCTGATGGATCGAGAGATAGTCTCTAAAGGAAACAATCCTGAAAAAAACACTTGTGGTACCACAATAATTGGAATAAACTGAATCATTTGCAGCTCATTTTTAGCAAAGGTAGACAATAAAATGCCAAGTGTCAGTGCTGTTAAGGACAGGATAAATGTAATCAGCAAAACAAGAATTACAGAGCCTTCATTTATCATCCCTAGAATATATACTGCAAATAAAACAATAATCGCAGATTGAAGCATGGTGAATAATCCAAAGCCAATTACGTAAGAGAGAACTAGTTCCCATCTTCTAATTGGGCTAGAGAAAAGTCTTTCTAATGTACCGGATGTCCTTTCTCTCAAAAAGGAAACGCCTGCGACAAGAAAGACAAAAAAGAAGGCAAAAAAACCAAGTAGAATGGGACCAAAGGAGTCAAATTGGCTCATTTCTTCTTCACCATACAAAGTATCTATCCTCATATTAGGAACATCTGTCCCAGCAGGAAGGGCTGACTGAACCGCTTCAAGTACAGATTTACTTATACTTGGATCACTGCCTTCCACCATAATGCTAAGGTCCTTGCCAATAAGAAGATAACCGTCTATCTTGCCTGCAGCCAGATCAGTGAGCGCAGATTTTTCTGTATTATAAAGGGTTGTGGAATCATTGGTAAAGGCATTTTCTATGTTGCTCGGAGGATTAATGAGCCCAATTGTAGGTTCATAGCCATTACCGTTAAAAACAAGATGAACCATTGTTAAAATAAAAATTGGTGCAACTATCATCATAGCGACTGTTCTTTTATCCCGATAAAATTGCTGTAAGATACGGATGACTAATGCTCTAATTCTCATCGTTAACCCCTCCAAAATATAAGAAAGCTTCCTCCATTGTTCGGGCATTACAGCGGGCCATCAGTTCATCTGGAGATCCTAATGCGATGATTCTGCCGTTGCGAATCATACCCAGTCTGTCACATTTTTCGGCTTCATCCATCACATGTGTTGTCACAATGATAGAAGTGCCTGAGTCTTTAAGACTGCGGAATGTTTCCCAAATGCTTTTACGGAGAACAGGATCTATGCCAACGGTTGGTTCGTCTAAAATAAGAAGTTGTGGTTTATTTAACAGAGCGATGCAAATAGACAATCTCCGTTTCATACCGCCTGAATACTGAGAAACTGTTTTATGGAGATGTTCTGTTAAGTTAACAAGATGAGCAGCCTCTTCAATCCGCTCCTTTCTTTGAGCCTTTTTCAACCCATAAAGCCTCGCAAAAAACTGGAGATTCTCAAGTGCTGTTAAATCATGATATAGGGCATCAGCTTGCGTCATATAGCCAATTTTCTCCATGATTTTGAGGTTAGGCATGGCTGTCTCAAGTGCTGTTACACTTCCACTGCTTGGTGTTTCAAGGCCAATCATTGCTTTTACAAGTGTTGTTTTCCCAGCACCTGAAGGTCCAAGCAGACCTAATATTTCTCCTTGCTGCACCTCTAGATTAATATTTTCTAATACAGGACGCTTGCCAAAAGCTTTGGAGAGTTTATGAATAGCTACAACTGGTTTTTCTGCCATAATGACTCCTCCTGTCATTTAATGAGTGATTACTCACTTTAATAATAAAATCTATAAAAGATAATGTAAAGTGAGTAATCACTCATTTTTATAATTTGTGACTATTGCTGCTTTTTTAAATAAGCTTGGCAATAAAATAGAGTCTTTTATGAAAATCGGTTATACTTATAAAAAGTATTTCAAATAATAGCTAGATTAATAGATAGAATATAATATGAGGTGGAAATATGGCAGACTTTCGTGCAAGTGTCATCATAACAGAACCAGTAGATGTTGTTTTTGCCTACTTTGCCAATATGAGCTACGCACCGGAGTACATGAGTAATGTTGAGGAAACGGAGAAGCTGACAGATGGCCCTATCGGGGTTGGAACTAAATTTAAAGAACTAAGAAAAGTGCGTGGAAAAAACGCAACAGCTGAAATAGAGTATCTTTCTTATGAAAAAAATGTTGGATTTAAACGGAGAAGCAATTCAAATGGATTGCTGGTAGATTATGATTACAGATTCGCAGAAATCCAAGAAGGCACACAAGTAGAATTTGAAGGAAAGGTCCATGTGAAGGGCTTGATGATGAGGCTGACGAAAAGAGTGCTGGTTAATATTATCAAGACAGAAGACGGCGATCATGTCCAACGGGCAAAGGAATTACTTGAACGAGAAGAAACAAGCTTGGAGCTTAATAGAGAATATTAAAAAAAGGATGCGGTCGCATCCTTTTTTTATTTGAATTTATATGTCCATAATTTTTCTGTGTACAGTCTTTCCAGCACAGCAGGATCTTGGTTATTCAATCCCTCTTGCAAGGACAGGGCATACATCTGTGTTTGGGAACGATGTGCTGCGATCGTTGCTATTTTCTTCTCTGCAAAATTTTGAACGTCAACGTGAACATCTGGTTCACCTAAGTCTTCTATGCAGTTGCGGGAAAAAGCAAGACATTGGAGCTTAGGCCTTTTTGATGGCTCTATTTTCTCTAATGTTCTTACAACTCCTTCTGCAGTGGCATCATGGTCCGGATGAACCGAATATCCAGGGTAGAACGAGATGATTAACGATGGATTAAGCTCTTCAATCAATGCTGTGAATTCATTGACAAGAACAGAGTCATCCAAAAATTCTATCGTTTTGTCTCTGTAGCCTAACATTCTTAAATCTTCAAGGCCAAGTACTCTTGCTGCTTCTTGAAGTTCTTCTCTCCTGACATCCGGAAGTGTTTCTCTTGTTGCAAATGGAGGACTTCCAAGATTCCTGCCCATTTGTCCCAGAGTTAAGCATGCATAAGTGACAGGCGTGCCGTCATGAATATACTTTGCTATTGTTCCAGAAACACTAAAAGCTTCATCATCTGGATGGGGAAAGATGACTAAAACATGTCTTTCTTTTTCCAATGTTATTTCCTCCTGCCTAATTCAACTAAATTAATCAAATGGTGTTTCACTAATTTCCAATGCTACAGCAAGCTTGCCTGTAAAATCGAGTCCTGCCAAAAGGAGACGTCCTTTATCATCTACTTCATAATGAGTGATTCCCTCTGCATAAACCCAGCCAATTTCTGTCTTAAGACCAATTCGGTATGGTCCATTGCCTGTGATTTTACCATATTCATAAGCAAGCTTTGCGTTGCGAATATAGGCGCCGGAATTAAAGAAGGATTCGTCATTATGGTTTGCGTAGGCGCCGTTGGTTGTTTCTAAATGAATATAAACTTCCTTTTTAGCCTTCTCATTAATTTGCTCTTGTACCTTGTCAGCTTGAATGAAATCCATGCTATCCCTCCTTCGGCTTTACTTTACAGCTGCGCCGTTTCTTTGGTTGCGGTATGCACCATGCATTGTTGGGCCGACATATTCATTCAGCTTGAAGCCATTGCTGATTGCAGCAGTGATGAAATCCTTAGCTACCTGTACAGCTTCTTCAACTGATTTGCCCTTTGCAAGTTCTGCTGTGATAGCAGCAGAGTTTGTGCATCCTGCTCCATGAGTATAAGTTGTGTCCACAAGATCACTTTCTAGTACAGTGAAGTCTTTTCCGTCATAAAGAACATCTATTGCTTTGTCATGATTCAATTTGCTGCCGCCTTTAATCAGCACATATTTTGGTCCTAATGCGTGGATTTTTACAGCAGCTTCCTTCATGTCATCAACTGTTTTAATCGGTTTATCGGTTTTAGCCAGCTGCCAAGCTTCGAACAGATTAGGTGTTACAACAGTAGCTCTTGGAACAAGCAATTCTCTAAGAGCCTCCGCTGTTTCTGGATGAAGCACTTCATCTTCCCCTTTGCAGACCATAACAGGATCGATAACAACATGCTTGATTTTATTTTCATCAATTACCCTTGCAGCTTCTTCAATAATTTCAACAGAACCAAGCATTCCTGTTTTCATAGCGTCAATTCCGACAGAGATAATTGTTTCTAATTGAGATTTAACGGTGTCAATATCTTGCGGAAAAACATTATGATGCCAGTGGTTTTTTGGATCCATTGTAACAATTGTTGTCAGTGCAGTCATTCCGTAGACACCAAGTTCCTGGAATGTTTTTAAATCGGCTTGAATGCCTGCGCCTCCACTTGAGTCAGATCCAGCCAAAGTTAATACTTTTTTCATTGTATAAGCCCCCCTATGTAATCATCGAAGATGTTTCTAATCCAAATAGATAGATGGAATTATTGTAGTTCATTTTAAGCTAATGATACTACTAATTGTTTTTTTTTTCATTAAGTTAGCATTAATAAGTCTATCTTTTAAGATGCCACTGAAATTATAAGTGTATGCGAATTCCTAAAAAAGGCTTTTTCGATTCGTTTAATAATTGAAATAATCAGGAAAGTTCGGTTTAATTAAAACTAAAAGAATCAGTATAAGGGAGAAGGCTATGAACTATCGTATTGTACATGAACCTATTGTTGTTCAGGAAGCAATTGATCTTGTAATAAGCAGAAATGCAGGAGCTGTTACAACCTTTATTGGAACGGTCAGAGAAATGACAGGAAACAAAAAGACGATGAGGCTTTGCTATGAAGCATATGAACCAATGGCCAGAAAAAAGCTGGAACAGATAGGACTTGAGATAAAAGCAAAATGGCAGAATGCAGAGGTTGCGATTTTTCACCGAATCGGTGAGCTTGACATAACAGATATTGCAGTAGTAATAGCAGTATCGACGCCTCACAGAAATGATGCTTATGAAGCAAACCGCTATGCAATTGAGAGAATTAAAGAAATAGTGCCTATCTGGAAAAAGGAGTATTGGGAAGACGGGGAAGAATGGATAGGCAACCAGAAGCAGACAAATGCCTATCCAAGCGGCAAGCCGGAAGGAGTGGATACATATGAATAAGCTGCTGTTTTTTGCAGGATTAAAGGATATTGTAAAAGCTGACCAACTAGAGCTCGATATGGTAGGTAAAACGGTGAAGGAAGTAAAGGCAGAGCTAGCGCAGCAGTATAGTGATCTTCCGTTGGAATCAGTGATGACGGCGATTAATGAAGAGTTTGCCTTCGATGATGACATCATCGAAGAGAATGATGTGATTGCCTTTATTCCACCTGTGAGCGGGGGATGAAGCAAATGAAGGACAATCGTTATTCGAGGCAGGTGCTGTTTCCCCAGATAGGAGCTGCCGGTCAGGAGAAGCTTCAAAAAAAGCAGGTGCTTATTGTCGGAGCTGGCGCACTTGGTTCCAGTTCTGCGGAAATGCTTGTGAGAGCTGGTGTCGGCAAGGTGACAATCATCGACCGGGATTATGTGGAATTCTCAAACCTCCAGCGTCAGCAGCTGTATACAGAAGAGGATGCTACTAGCCGTGTGCCGAAAGCAATTGCAGCTGAAAAAAGACTGAAAGAGATCAATTCCTCTGCTGCTGTCACTGGTGTTGTTGCAGAGGCAACGAAAGAATTACTAGAACAATATTTGATAGATGCTGATGTCCTAATCGATGCCACAGATAATTTTGAAACAAGAATGCTTTTAAATGATTTAGCCGTTTATCATCATATTCCATGGATATACGGTGCATGTGTAGGGAGTTCAGGAATGAGTTTTACTATAATTCCTGAGGAAACTCCATGTCTTAATTGCTTGCTTCAGAAGCTGCCTGTACAAGGCATGACTTGTGATACAGTCGGAATCATTGCACCTGCTGTCCAGATGGTCGTGACGCACCAAGTTACGGAGGCGCTGAAAATCCTTATTGAAGACAGACAGGCTTTAAGAGGAAGCTTTTTACACTTTGATTTATGGTCGAATGCATACTCCAGCATGAAGGTAAGCCGTGCCAAAAACCCAGCCTGCCAAACATGCGGAACGGAGCGGTCTTATCCATATTTAAAAGGGGAAAACAAGACAAAAACAGCTGTGCTGTGCGGAAGAGAAACGGTTCAAATAAGGCCCTCCCATGCAAAGAAGCTCTCATTAATAAAGCTGGCTGACAGTTTAAAGAAGAACGGCTATAAAGTAATGGTCCATCCATTTTTGCTTTCTGTTGAACTGGAACAAAACAGGCTGGTCCTCTTTGAAGATGGGAGAGCCCTTGTGCATGACACAAAGGATGTTACGTATGCTAAATCTCTATATGACAAGCTGCTTGGATAAAAAAAGTCAGCCCGTTAAACATGGGGCTGACTTTATTAATTATTGCTGGTGTCCGACGATTACTAATTTTCCTGTGTCCAGCACTTCTTCGTATTTCTCCGCTTCCATTTCTGTTAATCCTACGGATTGCATTTTAGAACGAAGCTCGTCTCCTCTTTTTCTGAAGACATTTCCAATTGTGTCCATTAAGCCTTGTTCCTTCATGCTGACATCACCAGTTTCAGTGGCCGCAGTCAAATCTTCTGAGCGATCTTTGTCGTGGGCGAAAATATAGATATTTTCCTTTGTATACCCTTGATTTTCTAATTGTGTAATCACATTAGTTGCTTGTACACCATTTTCCACTACTTCTACTTTATACATATCTAATTCCTCCTTAGAATTTGTATAGAGCTTCTGTCGCTCTCTCTATCTACTATTTATCCGATTTTACTAATAGTGAAACATAAAATTTTGTTTCTACTAAACTGGAAAAATGATACAAACGTGAAATGCACCACTTTCGACAAATTTCCCTATATAATAAAAAGTACATAAGCTATTAATAAAGGGGAGAAGGAATGAAGAGAAAAGACTGGAAGCAGAGCCGAAGAGAGCAAGCGGCAGCAGTAATGGAAGCAGAGCAGCGTTCTTACCTGCCAAAACTAGGGATTTTCAATCGAACAAAACGGGGGATAAAAAGAGCTTTTTTTATGGTTGTCCTCTTACTTGTTTTGGTAGCAATTATTATAGCATGTTGGAAAATGGCAATGGCAGATGAACCTGCCATAAAGGAAGGCAGTTTTGTTGAGCAGATGAAGGATTTATCCTCATTAGCTACCTCGCAAGCATTTGTGAAGGTTATTCTGGAAAAAGAGGATAATGAAATCTTTGGAAAAGAAATCAGTACAGATATTCCTGGAACAAAACGAAAAATTCTTCTTGTTGTCCCTGGGTCTGTTACTGCTGGTGTAAATCTGGAGGAAATAGAATCGGACCGGATAGCAGTTGACGAAGAGAAAAAAGAGATTAGCCTCAAGCTTCCTCATGCAGAAATTTTGCAAGAGCCGTCGATAGACTTTGATCAAGTAGAGACATATTCTATTTCTGGTTTATTTAGAGGAGATGTAGATTGGGAAGAAGGTTATCAGCTTGCCAATGAGGCTAAAGAGGAAATCAAGAAGGAAGCAGGGTCACAAGGTTTATTGGAAAAGGCAGAAGCAAATGCCGAAAAGACTATAAAAGAGTTTTATTCACAGCTTGGATACAGTGTAAAGATAGAATATACAGAAGGTTAAAGGATGATTATTATGTTGGATATAATTAATAATGACTGGCAGCAGCTCTTAGAGCGTGAACGGCAGAAAGAGTATTTTACTAGCTTGGAAGAATTCCTGAAAGAGGAATACAGTCAGTATACGGTTTATCCTGCAAAGGAAGATATATTCAATAGTTTAAAATACACACCACTAAAGGAAGTGAAGGTAGTCTTCTTAGGGCAGGACCCTTATCACGGACCGGGGCAGGCGCATGGGTTAAGCTTTTCTGTTAAGCCTGGTGTAAAGCTTCCGCCTTCCTTAAAGAATATTTTTAAAGAGCTGAAAGAGGATGTCGGCTGTGAAATTCCTGATAATGGTTATTTAAAAGGCTGGGCAACACAAGGTGTGCTTATGTTGAATACAGTTTTGACAGTCAGACAAGGTCAGGCTAATTCCCATAAAGGAAAAGGATGGGAATTGTTTACGAATGAAGTAATTTTAGAGCTGAACAGAAGGCAGGAGCCAGTTATTTTTGTGTTGTGGGGTAAGCCTGCACAGGAAAAGATGAAGCTCATTGATACAGACAAGCACCGAATTATTACATCAAGTCATCCTAGCCCTTTATCAGCATATAGAGGTTTTTTCGGAAGCAAACCTTTTTCCAAAATAAATGCCATTTTAGAAGAGTTAGGCACAAATCCAATAAATTGGTGTGCAGATGATTGTTTTGGCAAGGAGTAATATAATAAAATAAGAAGTGGACTATTGCTAGTCCGCTTTTTTGACGAGGAGAAAAAGATGACAGAGCAAAAAAGGATAGATTGTTTTAAGTGCAAGCATTTTTATATTACTTGGGACTCTAGATTCCCAAAGGGGTGTAAAGCCTTTGAATTTAAAGGCAGAGCACTTCCGTCTATTGAAGTGAAGAGGGCATCCGGACAAGATTGTCTCCGCTTCACTCACAAATAAACGCGGCAGCAAAAGAAGGAAGGATTAAAACTATGAACATTTCTGTCCAAAAATTATTGGCAAAGATAGAAGATCAGCTGAAGGAAGCAAAAGCAAGCGGCAGCGAGGCGACTATTCGCGAAAGGGTTTATGCGATAAAATCATTATGTGAGCTGTGTTTGGAACAAGAAAGCACGTATCGTTCAAGTGAAACATACAGCCAGCCTGTATACCAGCCAAGCATTGCTCAGCCTGCCCCTGTTCCGGTTCAGCAGCTGCAGCCAGTGCAGCCAGTGCAAACACCTAAATTGGATACTGATGAAGGAAATGGCGACTCTTTATTTGATTTCTAAGGAAACGAGGAGAATAATATGAAAATGTTTATTATCATTGGAGCAATCAGCGCCATGCTATCTGTGGCTATTGGTGCTTTCGGATCACATGGTCTTGAAGGGAGGATCCCTGAAAAATACTTGGAAATTTGGAAAACAGGTGTGCAATATCAAATGTTCCATAGTACAGGCCTTCTTATTATTGGTATTCTTATGAGTAAATTTCCAGAAAACACTCTTTTGACTTGGGCTGGATGGCTGATGGTTGCAGGAATTATTTTCTTTGCAGGCAGCCTTTACGTATTAGCACTTACTCAAGTAGGAATATTGGGAGCTATTACTCCAATTGGTGGAGTGGCGTTTATTGCTGCTTGGCTACTCATTGTAATCGCAGCAGTTAAACATCTGTAAAGCTCTAAAAGCCGCCCACTGGGCGGCTTTTCGTTTTGATTATTTATCTTGGCGGGTACGAAGTTAAGTTTGGAGCACCTGTGACATACGGATATTCATACTCAATTTCTTCGTCAAATGTTACATAATCAAGGTAAATCATTGGAATCAGATAGCGCTGTCCTGTTTGTGGATCACTCAAAATAAGGTGATCACGTCCAGCTGCTTCAATAAGACCTTTAAAAATCTTTGCATTCCATTCACGGTTATTTTCAAATGTAGTGTAAACAGTGGCAAGCTTACCTTTGTTTAACCGTAAAATATTCTCTATATAAGAAGCTTCTAAAGGAAGCTGGCCTGGCAGGGAAGGTGCTGTCTGCTGAGCATTGCTTTGCGGCTGTATGTACGGCGCCTGTGTGCCATATCCAGGTTGTGGTGCTGTACCAAAAAGCTGTCCGGGTGCTGCTCCTTGACTGCCAGGCAATGCTTGACCTTGCTGCCCTGTTCCATAGCCTTGTGGGAAACCATAACCTTGGTTTCGCCCGTCTTGATAAGGGTAATAATTAGACTGACTCATTTTCATCCCTCCATCTTTTAAACAAAACATTTTTATTGCAAACATTCATTCATTGCATTTTTAAAAAGCTGGGCTGCTTGCTCACTATTCCATCCTATGAGGGGAAGAAAGAAGTTATTCCTAGGGGACTGAAAAATTAATAAGTGAAAAAACCCCACCATTAAAATAGTGGGGTTCTAAAAACGTATTATTAAACTTCCAGGAATGCAGGTATATCTGACAAGATATTGCCGACAAAGAAAGAACCGAATTCGCCGTAGCGGGCACTTACTTCATCAAAGCGCATTTCATATACTAATTTTTTGAATTGGAGAACGTCATCTGAGAATAATGTAACGCCCCATTCATAGTCATCAAAGCCGACAGATCCTGTGATGATTTGTTTCACTTTGCCGGCATATTGACGCCCGATCATTCCGTGGCTTCTCATTAAGCTTTTGCGGTCATCCATCGGCAGCATGTACCAGTTATCATTGCCTTGGCGGCGCTTGTCCATTGGATAGAAGCAGACATATTTTGATTCAGGTAGAATCGGATATAGTCTAGCTTTTACATGCGGGTTTTCATAAGGATCTTCATCAGAATTAGATGGAAGATAGTTGCTCAATTCTACTACAGAAACATAGGAATGAGCAGGTACAGTAAATTCTGCTAGCTTCGTTTTGTTGAATTCTGTTTCGATTTGCTGTAATTCTTCCATTGTTGGGCGCAAAATCATCATCATGAAATCTGCTTTTTGGCCTACAATATTATAAACAGCATGGCTACCTTGTTTATTTGTTTGAACAGCATTCCATTTTTCTAGCAATCCTAGGAATTCATTAATGGCTGCTTGTCTCTCTTCACTTGGAACCATCTTCCAAGTAGTCCAATCCATTGTCCGGAAATCATGAAGGCAATACCAGCCATCAAGTGTTTTTGCTGCTTCGCTCATTGCTACCACTCCTTGATAATAATTCTCATATAGGTTTACTATAACATAGTTTCTCCATAAAAGTTGTGAATAAAACTTGAACAAAATAAAGCATAAAACGAACCTAGTAAAAATCATGTGCATGTTAGAACATGATTAGGGAAAAATATAACGGGTAGTTATGCTATAACAGGATATAGCTTATCTGGCGCCGTTTAGAACAGATTTTAGGTGTTACAACAGGAATTGGCGCTTAATTTTAAAATATCGGTATAATTCCTTGAATTTTTAGCAAGGAAGAGTATCCTATAATAAGTATACATAAAGGAGGAATTCGTTAATGAGTGACCTATTTACAGGCTTGAAAGAAAAAGTAAAAGGCCAAAACCTTAAAATTGTTTTTCCAGAAGGACTGGATGAAAGAATATTAAAAGCTGCTGGCCGTCTGGCAGAAGAGAATATATTAACACCAATCTTAATCGGAGATTTGGAAGAAGTTCAAACGAAAGCAGAGAACTTAGGTGTTTCTTTACAAAATGCTGAAATCTATGATCCGAAAAGCTATGCACAATTCGATGCATTAGTAGCTTCTTTTGTGGAAAGAAGAAAAGGGAAAGCAACAGAAGAGGATGCTCGCAAAGCGCTTCTTGATGAAAACTACTTCGGCACAATGCTTGTTTATGCTAACCAAGCAGATGGCTTAGTAAGCGGTGCGATTCACTCAACTGCTGATACTGTACGCCCTGCATTGCAAATCATTAAAACAAAAGAAGGCGTAAAGAAAACTTCTGGCGTTTTCATCATGGTTCGTGAAGATGAGAAATATGTATTTGCAGACTGTGCAATCAATATCAATCCAGATAGTTCCGACCTTGCTGAAATTGCAGTAGAAAGTGCAAAAACAGCAAGAATGTTCGATGTTGACCCACGTGTTGCTATGTTGAGCTTCTCTACTAAAGGTTCTGCAAAATCGCCAGAAACAGAAAAAGTGGAAGGTGCACTTGCTGAAGCGAAACTTAAGGATCCTCTATTAGTAATCGATGGGGAGTTCCAATTTGATGCTGCCTTCGTTCCATCTGTTGCGAAGCAAAAAGCTCCTGATTCACCAATTCAAGGTGATGCAAATGTATTTGTATTCCCAAGCTTAGAAGCAGGAAATATCGGTTATAAAATTGCGCAAAGACTTGGTAATTTTGAGGCAGTAGGTCCAATCCTTCAAGGATTAAACCGTCCTGTTAATGACCTTTCTCGCGGATGTAATGAAGAAGATGTGTACAAGCTTGCATTAATTACTGCAGCTCAAAGCATCAGCCATTAATCCTCCTAAAAACTATTCATCTTTTAGTTAAGTTCTGCTGAAGATGAATAGTTTTTTCTTTTATTTATTTGCTATATAATAATATGGCGCTATTGATTCAGGAAAACCTGTAACACTAGCATGACTTTTCCTTATGAAGGAGCTTGGCAATAATGGAAAACAACAGTTTGTTAAAGCAAAAGAAATGGAGAATCATTGACCAGTCGAGCACCGGTTTACATGTTTCCCCATTGCATTCCTTTGGAATGGATGATACGCTATGCGCTTCTGTCGGCGGAGGTTTGGCGCCAGCAACAGCGCGCACTTGGGTGCATGGCAAGTCAGTCATATTAGGAATTCAAGATACGAAGCTGCCTTATTTAAAGGATGCGCTTGCCTATTTAGAAAAAGAGGGATTCCAATATATCGTCAGAAATTCAGGCGGATTGGCAGTTGTTCTGGATGAAGGGGTATTAAACATTTCCCTTATCTTGCCTGAGCAGGAAAAGGGGATAGATATTAACAGCGGCTATGATACGATGTGGGAGCTTATTAAATATATGTTCTCTGATTTTCATAAAAACATTGAAGCAAAGGAAATCGTAGGATCCTATTGCCCTGGCAGCTATGATTTAAGCATAGACGGTAAAAAATTCGCAGGAATTTCCCAAAGAAGAATGAGAAGCGGAGTTGCTGTTCAAATCTATCTTTGTGTTTCTGGAAGCGGTCAAAAACGAGCAGAAGCTATAGAAGAGTTTTATGCTATTGGAAAAAACGGCGAAGAAACAAAGTTTGCTTATCCAGACATAGTGCCTGAAGTGATGGCCTCATTATCCGAATTGCTCGGAGTCGAGCTCACAGTTGATCAAGTGCTGACAAAGCTGCTTTATTCCTTAAAGGATCATGCAGAGTTTTTGTTTGCTGACCAGCTGCAAGGAGAAGAGATACCTTTATTTGATTCTTACTATGAGCGTGTAATCGAGCGCAACGAAAAGTTCCTGAGTCCGTTCAGATAAGAAAAGAGGATTATAGATGGATAGTAGGCGCTATTTAACGCTTTTATCGATCTATAATCCTCTTTTATGGTTAATGAGAATGGTTGCCAAACCAGCACTTAAGTCCTGTGACTAGAAGGGTGTGCACGAATAGCTATTCAGCAAGCTTTTCTAAATTTCCGTTTCGATCCATCTTAAACTTTGTTGCCGGACGCTCATCTTCTTCTAAAACGACTAGCTTCCTAGCTCTGTTCATTATTTTAAGCAATGTTTCATAATCTTCCTGAATAGTTTCTGAGTTGCTTTCCAGCTTGTCCAATTTTCCTTCTAATTCTTGATTGCGGCTCTTCAGCATGGCCATTTCCCTTTTTAATCTTTCATTCTCACTTTTTAGCACTTCTACTTGAAGCTGAGAATTACGGAAATTTTGTAAATAGGCAATGACTGTGTCAAAATCCAAAGAATTAGTGTTGGCACTAGGGCTCTTATAGATGCTTGTTGTTTCCTGTGGAGCAGCAAGCAGCATTTGTTCTGGAACACTTTCCTGATAAACTGGAGCAGCCTCTTCTTCCTCTTCTATATTTTGAATCTCAAATGAGGAAAATTCCATGCTTGTGGAGACTGTTAAAGCTTCCAAATCGTCTGCAGAAGGCACTGGTGGAGAATACAAAAGCTTCTTTTTTCCACCTTGGTCTTTGCCGAGGATTCTTTGCCGCTGTTTACGCTGCTTTTTTGCTAATTGCAGTGCCTTCTCGTATTGGTGGCGAACAACTGCGTTCCAGCGGAAGCCGCATGCTGCTGATGTGCGATTGAGCTTATCCCCAACTTCTTCAAAAGCATTTAATTGTGTGCTTCCTTCTCTGACATGGCGCAAAACTGTTTCTGCCAGCAATAAATCATTTTCTTCTGACCAAGCATCTTGGCGTATCTTCATATCACTCAACTCCCGATTTGTTTCGATAAATAAGTATTTCTAGTTACATCATTGCCACCATGGCACTTATTTATACAAACGAAATACAAGGATAGTAGATTTTTTTATAGAGCGAAAGAATACCGTTATCTTGTGGAACCAGCTTTTTCTACTGAACTTTCATTCTGGATAAAAAATGCTGTTACCAGTGCTGCGATGCTTGTAATGAACCCATAAAGGAAAAGATGATGAATTCCGGTCATAAACACAGCCTGACTTGTAAGAAGTGCGCCCATGATAGTAACACCAATGGATGTACCCATATTTCGGCAGAACATAAAGAAAGAGGTGGAAATCCCTTTTTCATGCGGGCCTACTAATGCTTGAGAGCCGATTACCCCGACGGTTGAAAGCAAACCAAATGCTAAACCTTGTATGAGCATGATGATGAATGTATACACAAATCCATGGGTCTCATTGAGGAGCACAAGCATTATACCTGATAAAACGAGAAGTCCGTTGCCGATGATTAGTAGAATGCGATAGCCGTATTTTAGTATCCATTTACCGGCAGGCACTGATACAAGCATCCAGCCAACTGCTACACCTAATAACGCAATTCCGCTCAGAAAAGGAGAAAGTCCGGCGACATCCTGAAGAAAGAGGGGAATATAGCTTGACGTGCCGAACAATGCCAATGTCCCAATAAATCCATTAATATAAATCCAGAAAATTGTCTTTTTCTTAAAGATGGACAGCGGAACAATCGGAGATGTTTGTCTTTTTTCATATAGATAAAAACAAATCAACAGAATGATGCCGGCTAATCCATACAAAACTTGGCCTTTTTCCACCAATGTGATTAACAGCAGGAAAGTGATTGCTGCACCAAACAAAATGGCACCAATATAATCGACACTTGCCTTTTTCGGCTGATAGTCTTCCTTATATGGCAATAAGGTTAAAAATGCAACGATACAAACAGGCAAGTTGATAAAGAATATCCATCTCCATGTTAAAAACTCTACAAATAATGAGCCGAGTAGGGGAGCAAGGATGGCAGATAAGCCCCACATTGCTGTGAACAACGCTTGGATTTTTCCTCTCTTTTCAATGGGAAACAAGTCACCAGCAATAATAGCGGGAAATGGCATCATAAAGCCAGCACCCATCCCTTGAAGAGCTCTGAAAAGGATAAGCTGGACCATATCGCCTGCAATGCCGCACAATAAAGAGCCAGCCAAAAATAACAGTATCCCGAAACCAAAGACCTTTTTTCTTCCAAATATATCTGAAAGTCTCCCTGCAATAGGAGAAAGGATAGTGCTTGTGATCATATAGGATGCAAAGGACCATGCATATAAATCAAATCGCCCTAGTTCTTTTGCAATGATAGGCATTGTCGTATTCATAATCGTTGTATCAATAGAAGCAACGAGCATGGCTAGGACGATACTTACCATGACTAATGTTCTGCTTTTTGTCATATTTACTCCTCCTTAAATTCAGATGAATTATACAATAATTTCCCTGGGAAACATAGATGTATGCTCAGAAGCTTTAAACTAGGAATAGAGCGGTTTCGAGACAAGCCTATTCTGTATTTTTGTTGCCTAAAAGGAGCCTTTTTTCGAGCTGTTTTGACAATAGTTTGCATCTTGCATTGATTTGGAAGAAGGGGTAAAATACCATATAGCAATATAACGAACTTATGAATATCTTTACTAGATTAAAGAATGTTTGAGATAGAAAGGGTTGTCATGATGGCAAACGAATTTAGAGTTTGCGACGATTGTCAGGCAGTTAACTTAAAAACACTGATACCGCGTCTGAAGCAAATAGATCCTGAGGCAAAGATAGAGATTGGCTGTCAATCCTATTGCGGACCAGGTCGCAAGAAAACATTTGCATTTGTTAATAATCGTCCGCTTGCAGCATTAACAGAAGAGGAATTAATGGATAAAGTAAATAATAAGCTAAAGAAATAATCTTATAACAGCTTAACTGAAAAGAGGAGTTTCTAAAAAGTGTAACATCAGCTTGAGAGGCAAAGCCTGCATGCAGATAACCTTTTTAAACAGAAATCCCTCTTTTTATATTCTTCTTGCAGAGAAACCGACAATAAAAGAAAAGAGGGAAGACGAAAGCATGGCATATTCTACAGAGAAGTTAAATGAAGAAAAGGTGTTTAAGGATCCTGTGCATCGATATATCCATGTCAGAGACCGGGCTATTTGGGATCTGATCGGAACGAAAGAATTCCAGCGCCTGCGGAGAATTAAACAGCTTGGAACCACTTATTTAACCTTCCATGGTGCAGAGCACAGCAGGTTTAACCATTCTCTTGGCGTGTACGAGATTGTCAGAAGAATTATCGATGACGTGTTTAAGGACAGGAAGGAATGGAATAACAGCCAAAGGCTTTTGTCATTATGTGCCGCGCTGCTCCATGATTTAGGGCACGGTCCTTTTTCTCACTCTTTTGAAAAGGTGTTTGATCTTGATCATGAGCAATTCACACAGGACATCATTCTTGGTGATACAGAGGTCAATCAAGTGCTGTCAAGAGTAGCAGCCGACTTCCCGAAAAGAGTAGCAGAAGTCATTGGCAAGACATCAAAAGAAAAGCTAGTTGTAAGTCTTATTTCTAGTCAAATTGATGCTGATCGCATGGATTATCTGTTGCGAGATGCGTACTTTACCGGTGTAAGCTACGGGAACTTTGATATGGAAAGAATATTGCGTGTTATGCGCCCTCGTGAGGATCAGGCCGTTATTAAGCAGAGCGGAATGCATGCAGTAGAAGACTATATAATGAGCCGCTATCAGATGTATTGGCAAGTTTATTTTCACCCTGTGTCTAGAAGTGCGGAAGTCATCTTGACGAAAATTCTACATAGAGCGAAACACTTGCATGAGCAATTTTACTCCTTTATTCATCATCCAACCCATTTCTACTCTATCTTTGAAGAAGAAACATCGTTAGAAGACTACTTGAAGCTGGATGAGTCTATCATTCTTTATTATTTCCAAATGTGGCAAGAAGAAGAGGATGAGATTTTAAGGGATTTATGCCGACGCTTCATGAACCGGAACCTGTTCAAATATGTTGAGTTTGATCCGGCAAAAGAATACAAGAAGCTCGCTGAATTATCTAAGCTCTTTACAGAGATTGGTCTAGATCCAGAGTATTACCTGGTAGTAGATTCATCCTCCGATCTTCCGTATGACTTTTACCGTCCAGGTGAAGAGGAGGAGCGGCTTCCGATTCATCTTTTGATGAAGAACAATGAAATTAGAGAGCTATCAAGAGAATCCGAGATTGTGGACAGTATTTCGGGCAAAAGAAGGACAGATCATAAACTTTATTTCCCTAAAGACATCTTGAAAGACGATCGTGAACACGAAGAAACAAAGATGCAGATAAGGCAGTTATTAGATATTTAATAAGGTGTATTTACAGGATTATTCGGAGTAGGAGATGACCAATTTTGTTAAAAGATCATGCGAAAATTATGAACGCGATTGCTGCTTCAGGTGAGATTATCGGAAGAAAAAAATTGCAAAAGATGATTTACATCGCAAAGAAGCTGGATTTCCCTTTCCATGAAAAATATCAATTTCATTTTTTTGGACCGTATTCAGAAGAGCTGACATTGAGGATAGAAGAACTTTGCAATATGGGGTTTCTCAATGAAATAAAAGAAAAAAAGGGCGGCTATTATCAGTATCGGTATACGCTGACAGACAACGGCCAAGAATTTTTAGAACAGAATGATGTGGAAATGCCGGCATTGCCTGGCTGTCTGAATGATATGAACAGACAAAACTCCCGTTTCCTTGAACTTGTATCCACTGTCCTCTTTTTTGACAATTTGGAAAAGGAAGAAGTGCAAGAAAAGGTATTTACGTTAAAAAGCAAGCAGAAGTATACAGTGGAAGAAGTCGAAGCTGCTTACCAATATATTGATTCTTTAAAAGGGCTGGCAAAACAATAAGAAAAAAGGATAGTGTTCTTTTAAGGCAAAGCCAAAGGAACACTATCCTTTTTTTCTATTCGTCGCTTTTGCGCACACCTGCAATTCCGTAATGGTTTGGGGACATTTCATCAATGAAAATAACAACTTTCTCCTTTGGTACGCCAGTCGTTTCAACAACGGCCTCTGTCACCTTCGCAACAAGATTCTTCTTTTGCTCCTCTGTTCGGCCTTCCAGCATTTTAACTGTAATATACGGCATATATATCCCTCCAAATGCATTTTTTTTAGTTTTTCATATTTTCAAAAAAATAGCAAGTAAGCTAAACAAAGCCAGTTGCTGTTTGAAAGATTTCTTTTCTAATTTATATCATGTATAATTTTATCAAGTACGTCTATCTAAATAGAGAAAATAGAAAGAAGATATAGAAAACAATACGTAATTTGAGGGGAGAAAAAGCATTTTGTTATTTTCACAATCTTTGGCGAGTTTGCCATACATTATCATCTCCATCATTATTGCTTTTACGGTCCATGAATTTGCCCATGCATATGTGGCATATAAGTTTGGGGATCCGACCGCACAAAAACAGGGGAGGCTCACATTTAATCCGATTGCCCATATTGATCCAATCGGGGCCATCTTCATTTTGATTGCCGGCTTTGGCTGGGCGCGGCCAGTTCCGGTCAACCGTCATTATTTTAAGCGGCCAAAACTTGCTGGTGTTTTAGTTTCATTTGCAGGACCTTTTAGTAATCTGATCTTAGCGTTTATTGGCTATGCAGGTGTGTCTATTTTGTACCGATTAGGGGTTCCTGCTGGGACTGCCTTTGATCTCTATCCGTTCCTGTCCATTTTTGTGTCTATAAACTTAATGCTTTTTGCATTTAACCTGCTGCCGCTGCCTCCATTGGACGGCTATCGTATTATTGAAGACTTAGTTAATTCAAGAGTTAGATCTATCTTGTCCAAGTATGAAGTGTATGGCTCGATTCTTTTTATTGTGCTGCTTGTAACTGGATTGTCTGATCAAACAATTTCACCATGGATAAATAGTATCTCTGGATTTTTTGCCAGTCTATTTACTTCCATCTTGTTTTAACAAAATACTATTAAAGGAGTGTACACATTGGAAGAGAAAAAGAAAAAGCCAGTCGGCTTCAATATTATTAAAAACGATCCGACAGACGGTCATAAAGGCTTCGGCATCGGCTCTTTGAGCTTGGAGAATGTCTCTCCAGTAATTATAGATGTAGAAGCTGGTGAGGCAGTTGTCGATGTCGGCGCCATGCATGCTAGAAGTGCTGTTGAAAAAGGAATAAAGTTTTTGAAAGAAAAAGAAGAAGTCCCGAACGGTAAGCCATACTGGCTTGTGTGGGTAACAATCGACCGTAAGCTTGAAGGTCCATACTATGCTGGTGTGACAGCTTGTGATATGACAGTTGACCGCTCTATTCGCAGAGGATATAAATCCCTTCCAGAACATGTCAATAAAATGGATAAATCAATGAAACGCCATATTATGGTAGATCATATGGATGATAAATCAAAAAAAGTGCTTGCTGATTTTCTTATTAATCATGACGAGTCACTTTGGAATAATTCAACAGATCAGCTGAAAAAGGATTTGCTTGGATAAATAAAAAACAGCCTTCTCTATGGAAGGCTGTTTTCTATTACCAATGAAAAATCCGCTTATACCAAGGCTGTTTTTCCACTTGTTCTTTCCCGTCATTTTTCTTCCCGCTTTGTTCTGTTGAATCATATTTAGGAAGATCATCGCAATATTGGGTTGGTACTTTCTCTTTTGTAAAGTACATAAGCCTCTTTGTTGAACAAGCCTCTGTTGCCAGCTTTCCGCTTTTTGGGTCTATATAAGCAGCTGCAGTGCCTTTTGTCGGTTTAAAGCCAAGAATAGGTTCATCTTTCAAGGCATTTTCCATAAAGTTCACCCAAACCTTTTTAGCATATGTTTTATCTGCAGACAGAGTAATAGACTCTCCTTGGTCATAACCTGTCCAGACTGCAGATACAAGCTGTGGGGTGTATCCGATCATCCAGCTGTCTGATTCGGTCGATCCTGACTTGCCTGCATAAATCCTTGTTATGTCATTTACGATTGTGCTCCCTGTCACGCTTGCATAGCCATTTAGATTTTTATCAAACATGCCTGTCATCATGGAATTCATGATAAACGCTAAATCAGTGTCTAACACTTGTTCATTTTCTTGTTTTTGCTTATAAAGCACTTGGCCGTCGGCAGTTTCAATTTTTGTGATAAATACGGGAGCTACCTTATTCCCGCCATTTGCTAGCATACTGTATGCATTAGCCATGTCCAGCACCTTTACATTCGAGGTTCCGAGCGCAAGTGAAGGAACCTTTTGCATTGGAGTGGTCAGTCCAAATCTTTCAGCAGTGTCCGCCAAGACATCCATGCCTAGAAATAAATGGGTTTTAACAGCATAAACATTATCGGATAAGGCAAGTGCCTGTGCCATTGAGATGTTTCCTTCAGCATATTGATTGTTAAAGTTATGAGGAGTATAGGAATCGCGCCCGTCATCAAATCGGAAGGTCGTTTTCTCACCGCTCATCATCGTCACAGGTGTAAAGCCATGCTCCAATGCAGCATAATAAAGGAGCGGCTTCATTGTAGAGCCAGGCTGACGTGTTGCTTGGGTAACCCTGTTAAATGGGCTTTCGCTGTAATCTCGCCCCCCGACCATTGCTTTAACATAGCCGCTGCTAGGATCCATTGCTACAAACCCAACTTGAATCTTGCTTGTATCACTTATCTGTTTTTTTATCGTATCTTCAGCGATTTTTTGCTGCTTTGTATCTAATGTTGTATATACCCGTAAGCCGCCTAACTGGATGGTGCGATCATCCATCTTCAGTTCTGACTTCAAGATGCTTTTAACAGCATCCTGGAAGTAAGGCGCAGTTTCTGTGCTGGAAATCGGAAACTCTCCTGTGAATTTGAGCTTTTCTTCAAACGCTGTCTTCTTTTGCTGCTCGTTAATATAGCCATTCTCCAGCAAGGAATTTAAGATGATTTCCTGTCTTTTTTTTGCATTATCAGGTGAAACAAGGGGAGAGTAAATACTCGGTCCTTTCGGTATACCCGCAAGCATTGCGGCCTCACCTAAAGTTAAGTCAGAAGCAGGCTTGCCGAAATAATATTGACTTGCCGCTTCAGCACCGTACGCGCCGTGACCATAATAGATGGTGTTAATATAACCTTCCAGAATTTCTTGTTTTGTATAAAACATTTCAAGTCTGATTGTATAAAATGCCTCTGAGAGCTTTCTTTTCCATGTTTTTTCATGCTCAAGAAACAGATTTCTGGCATACTGCTGTGTTATCGTGCTTGCACCTTGCACCTTCGCCATTGCCTTTATATCTGCAAGTACAGCGGCACCAATTCGCTTATAATCAAAGCCATGGTGATCATAGAAGCCCTTATCTTCTATCGATACGGTCGCATTGACTAAATCTGGACTTATTTCCTCAATCGGCACCCAATACCTTTTTTGTCCGCTGTTGCTTTCGCCAATGATTGTACCATCATCAGAATAGTAAATGGTCGATTGGGACACAGTTAGTGGCGGTGCTCCTAATGCTTTCGCATATATGAGGACACCTGCAAAAATAACGCTGAAAATAAACCCGGCGAGGATGGCCAGAATAATGAGCAGCCGGATATATTTGGCTGAATTTTTAAGGCGATCCTTTGCGATGAGTTCCATTTACGCCGCACCTCCGAGTGGATTTGTGATTTTTATAAATCTTGTCATATTGTGAACTCCTATAGCGAGGAATGCTTAAGTTTTTTAGATAGCACTAGTATGTGGATAAGAATGGCATTTTAAACCTTTTATAACTGTGCTAGTAAATTTTTCTTGCATTTTAGCGAATTTACTCTATACTTTTTTTCGTGTTTGTTATTTATTTGTTTGGGAAGTATATAGGAAGGAATAGTCAACTTGGCCCCTTTTCATGCTTTTTAAATGTAACAGCCTGTCTCTGTTGATTTGAGCCTTTCATAGGGAGAGGCAAGAGGAAATCAATGGCGAGAGCACCTTTTTCAAACCCTTATTTTGAGGTAATAAAGAATGGAGGAAGCAAAAGATGGGATTATGGTTTACAGAAAAACAAACAGATAATTTCGGAATTACGATGAAGATAAAGCAAACATTACATACAGAGCAAACAGAATTTCAAAAGCTTGATATGGTTGAAACAGAAGAATGGGGCAATATGCTCTTATTGGACGATATGGTCATGACCACCGTCAAGGATGAGTTCGTATATCATGAAATGGTGGCACATATACCGTTATTCACACACCCGAATCCAGAGAATGTGCTAGTAGTCGGCGGTGGCGACGGCGGTGTTATTAGAGAAGTTCTAAAGCATCCTACTGTTAAAAAAGCAACCTTAGTAGATATTGACGGGAAGGTAATTGAATATAGTAAAAAGTTTTTGCCGGAAATTGCAGGTAAGCTGGAGGATCCACGAGTTGATGTTAAGGTTGGAGACGGATTTATGCATATTGCTGAAAGTGAAAATGACTATGATGTAATTATGGTCGATTCAACAGAGCCAGTTGGCCCTGCTGTTAACTTGTTCACTAAAGGCTTCTATGCAGGAATTTCAAAGGCATTAAAGGCAGATGGCTTGTTTGTAGCGCAATCAGACAACCCATGGTTCAAGGCTGACCTCATTCGAACGGTGCAAAAGGATGTTAAAGAGATATTCCCGATTACGAGACTGTATGTTGCTAATATTCCAACATATCCAAGTGGTATGTGGGCATTCACTATTGGTTCAAAAAAGTATGACCCGCTTGAAGTGAAGGAAGACCGTTTTCATGAATTGGAAACAAAATACTATACGAAGGAGCTGCACAAAGCTGCTTTTGTGCTCCCGAAGTTCGTAAAAGACTTAACAGAATAGACGGCTCTTTTAAGGATAAGAATCTTTGCAGAGCCTGATATAAAAAGAAGCTTAGGGAATAACCCTAAAAAGGAGTGGACAGGTTTTGCGTTTTGATGAAGCATATGCAGGTAATGTTTTTATAAAAAGTCACCCAAGTTTTGAGGAAAGCAAGGCAGTTCTTTATGGAATGCCTATGGATTGGACAGTTTCTTTCCGTCCCGGATCTCGCTTCGGTCCATCAAGAATTCGCGAGGTGTCAGTTGGGCTAGAGGAATACAGCCCATATTTAGATCGTGACTTGGCGGATGTTAATTATTTTGATGCTGGAGATATTCCGCTGCCATTCGGTAATCCACAAAAAAGCTTAGATATGATTGAAGAATTTGTGGGAAAAGTACTGGCAGAAGACAAGTTTCCATTAGGAATGGGTGGAGAGCATCTAGTATCATGGGGTGTTTTCCAAGCGATGTACAGAAAATATCCGGATTTGGCAATTATCCATATGGATGCACATACAGATCTTCGCGATGAATACGAGGGAGAGCCTCTTTCTCACTCAACACCGATTAAAAAGGTTGCAAACCTGATTGGTCCAAAAAACGTTTATTCCTTTGGAATCCGTTCTGGAATGAAGGAAGAATTTGAATGGGCAAAAGAAGTGGGCATGCATATTTCTAAATTTGAAGTGCTAGAGCCACTTAAAGAAATTCTGCCAACATTGGCTGGCAGACCAGTATATGTAACGATTGATATTGATGTACTAGATCCTGCCCATGCACCAGGTACAGGAACAGTTGATGCGGGCGGAATTACTTCGAAAGAATTGCTTGCATCCATCCACGAAATCGCTCGTTCTGAAGTAAATGTCGTAGGAGCAGACCTAGTAGAAGTAGCTCCAATCTACGATCCATCAGAACAAACAGCAAACACTGCAAGTAAGCTTATCAGAGAAATGATCCTTGGTTGGGTGAAATAAGTAAGAGTATGAAGTAGCTATCCTGCTTCATAAAAGGAGATTGATTGGAGCGGATAGGTGAGACTTCTTGCTTTTATTAGCGAGGTTCGGCACTCAACCCGTGGAAATCTTTTCTAGAGGATAATAAGTCTTCCATTTGCAAGAGGCTGTGACATAAGTATTTAATCCTAAGTTGGAACCGAACTCTTTTAACCTTTTATTGGTTAAATAGTTCGGTTCTTTTATTATTGATTTAAAATGTTAGGGAAAAGGTGCAGAGGTCACCTCTAGTGAAGCGAGTGGCCGGAGCGCAATGGAACGAACCCATTTTCATGTCAACTCAAGGACCGTATGTTTCAAAGTATTTATTATTCGTCTTTATGGATCAGATAGGATGGATTGCCCCCCCCGCTTTTTAAACAAACCAAGATACTTTCATCTATATCCATACATCATCTTGCACTTCCCTTTTAAAAAATTTATACTTATTAAGTTATAGTTTAGAGGAAAAGGAAGTGTTGCCGTTGTCTAATACGTTAGGGCAACAAACACCTGTTAAAATACATGTGACCACCAATATCTACAATGGAAGCAACAAGGAAAGTATTGAGTGGGTTGGATTTGGACAATACTTAGAAAAAGATGGAAGCAGTTATGTGAAGTATGAAGAAGTGATCGAAGAAGGGACCATCAAGACAATCGTCAAGATTGCAGAACACGAAGGTTTAATACTTCGCAGCGGAGCCGTTAAAATGCGCCTTTCCTTTCTGTTGAATAAAAAGCGAAACGGAAGCTATGAAACCCCCTATGGAACCTTTCTGATGGTAACAGATACGAAGCGGTTGAGCTTTGAAAAGGAAGCAGAAAGTTTATCTGGGCTTATTGATATATTGTATGATTTAAATGTGAATGGCAATAACAATGGAACCTATCATATGACCATCCAACTGAAGGAGGAAAAAGAACAAGCATGAATATAGTAGACCAAATAAAAGATAAACTGAAGGATGAAATTAAAGCAAGTGTTATGAAGGCAGGTCTTGCTGAAGAGGCACAGATTCCAGAAGTAATCCTTGAATTGCCAAAAGACAAAGCGCACGGAGATTACTCTACGAATATGGCGATGCAGCTGGCGAGAGTGGCAAAAAAAGCTCCTAGAGCAATTGCAGAAGCAATTATCGAAAACTTTGATCAATCGAAAGCTTCCATTGAGAAGGTTGAGATTGCTGGTCCTGGATTTATTAATTTCTATATGAATAACAGCTATTTGGCTGATTTAATTCCGACAATCCTTGAAGCAGGCGATGCTTACGGAGAAACTAGCTTTGGAAATAAAGAAAAGGTACAAGTTGAGTTCGTATCAGCAAACCCTACTGGAGATCTTCATTTAGGACATGCCAGAGGTGCAGCTGTTGGTGACTCTTTGTGCAATATCCTTGATAAAGCAGGCTATGATGTTTCTAGAGAATATTACATCAATGACGCTGGTAACCAAATCAATAACTTAGCGCTTTCTGTTGAAGCACGTTATTTCCAAGCTTTAGGCTTAGAAAAGGAAATGCCTGCAGACGGTTATCATGGTGAAGATATCGTTGAAATTGGAAAGAAGCTTGCCGCTGAGTTTGGCGATAAATATGTAAATGCTGATGAAAAGGAACGTTTTGAATTCTTCCGTTCATACGGACTTAAGTACGAAATGGGCAAACTGAAACAGGATTTGGAAGATTTCCGTGTTCCGTTTGATGTTTGGTATTCGGAAACTTCCCTATATGAGAACGGAAAAATCGATGTAGCATTAAACTCTCTAAGAGAAAATGGCTATATCTTTGAAGAGGATGGAGCAACTTGGCTTCGTTCTATGGATTTCGGTGATGATAAAAACCGCGTGCTTATTAAAAACGACGGTTCCTACACATACTTGACTCCAGATATTGCTTACCATAAAGATAAGCTAGAAAGAGGCTTTACTAAGCTTATCAATGTTTGGGGTGCTGATCACCACGGCTATATTCCACGTATGAAAGCAGCTATCCAAGCATTAGGCTATGATAAGGATGCTTTGGAAGTGGAAATCATCCAGCTGGTTCATCTTTACAAAAACGGCGAAAAGATGAAAATGAGCAAGCGTACAGGAAAAGCTGTTACAATGAGAGACTTAGTGGAAGAGGTAGGTTTGGACGCAACACGTTACTTCTTTGCGATGAGAAGTGCTGATACACATCTTGACTTTGACCTTGATTTGGCTGTTTCTCAATCTAACGACAACCCTGTTTACTATGCTCAATATGCGCACGCACGTATTGCCAGCATCTTAAGACAAGGGAAAGAACAGGGCATTGAGCTGGACAATAATCTTGATGTTTCCTACATTTCGGCAGAAAAAGAATTTGACCTATTAAAGAAACTAGGAGAATTCCCGCAAGCGGTGACAGAAGCTGCTGCAAAAAGAATGCCGCACCGCATCACAAATTATATCTTTGATTTAGCATCAACATTCCATAGCTTCTATAATGCTGAAAAAGTATTAGATGCAGATAATATGGAAAGAACAAAAGCGAGATTGGCATTAATTCAATCTACAAAAATCACACTTAAAAACGCACTGCGCCTTATCGGTGTCTCTGCGCCAGAGAAAATGTAATAAAAAAAGGATGGAATTGCTTCCATCCTTTTTTCTTTAATTCATCACCCATTTATCCTTCAAAAACATTATTCTTCCGATAAAGAAAACAACTACTAATACAATAAGATTGCTGGCAATTGTGATAAAGAAATGCTCATAGTTAGTAATGCCGAAAATCAGCTCTTTTAACAGGGCATAAATATTCATAACCGGTATGGCGAAATGCTTGAACTCTAATTCATTGATGCCGATATTTGACATTAACATTAATGGCAAAATGGTAACCATCATAATTGGCGCACTATAGCTTTGTGATTCCTTAATAGATTTGCCGACGATGCTAGTCAGCATAAGCAGGGAAGCGACAAACATCGAATAAACAATGGTGAGCACGAGTGACAAAGTAACAACTAATAGAAAGTTGTCTTTGAATTCAATTGCATTTTTTAAGTTTTCTGTCAGGAAGGCTATTTCCAAAACAACCACAAGCAATGTAACGATTCCCGTGATTGTACCGATTGTAGAGATTGTCAGCCATTTAGCAAATACAAGTGTCGAACGACTAACAGGGGTCATCAGCAATGCCTCCATTGTTTTCTTCTCCTTTTCTCCTGAGAAGAGGTCGGCAGCAGCCGGTCCGGCACCAACACCGATTGCAACAGCTAGAATAAGCGGAATGAGCATGGCAACAAGATTAATAGTCGGATCCTCGCTGTTTAATTCCTCCTGATTAATAGAAAATGGCTTTATGGTATCAGTTTCTATGCCAAGATCACCCAATCTTTGGGAGACTATCATGCTCTCATATTGGGATAACGCAGCTTGTGTAAGGGACATGAGTGTAGAAGAGCTTTGACTGAAAGAATCTCCGATTATTGTTATTTCTGCGTTTTGTCCTTCTGATACAAGGTTAGCGAGATTATCATCTGCTACTAAGGCCGCTTGTGCATCTCCGTTTTGCAATGTTTCTTTAGGGTCTTGTGATTCTACTAGTTCAATGCTGCTGTTAGCAAGCAAGCTCGTTTTTACTTCATCTGACAGAGAAGAGGCAACCGCTAGTATATAGGATTCTCCTTCGTCTTCAGATACCAACTTTTCATAAAAAAGGGTAAGCATAGTCATAATGATAATTGGTAATAATACGGTCAATAATAAGGTTCGTTTATCCCTGAAAGAGTCTTTTAATTCTTTTAAATATATATTAAGAAACATGGGTATTTCCTCCTCTGACAAGTCTGCTCATAAAGATATAGTTCAAATCACTGCTTCCTTCGGCAGTATATAAGTCTTCTAGACTTCCATGATGAACAAGCTCTCCTTTGTGCATCATTGCAACACTATCGCACAGCAGAGAGACCTCCTCCATAATATGGCTTGAGAAGATAATTGTTTTTCCATCCTGCTTCAGCTGATGGACAAGCTGGCGAAATACATTGGATGAAGTAATATCAAGGCCTGTCGTCGGTTCATCAAAGAGAATAATCTCCGGATTATGAATAAGTGTCCTCGCAATGGCCACCTTTTGACGCATCCCTTTAGAGAAGTTGCCGACTTTTCGGTCCAGATAATCTCTCATTCCGAACATCCTTGCCAATTCATCAATTCTTACCTTTGTTTCATGTTTGCTGAGACCATAAAGCCTGGCAAAGTATTCTAAGTTTTCCCTTGCGGTTAAGCGATCGTACAAACCCGTTTCACCACCAAATAAAACACCAATCTTTTGCTTTATTTCATTTGGGTTTGCCTTCGTATCAAATCCAGAGACAGTGATAGAGCCTTCTGTTGGCTGAAGCAATGTGGCGATCGACCTAAGTAAGGTTGTTTTTCCTGCGCCGTTTTCCCCCAGCAAGCCGACAGTTTCTCCTTTTTTTATTTGAAAGGAAACATGCTTTAAAGCTGTTACATATATCTTTTTATCCTTAAATGTTTTCGTTACTTTATTTACTGTTATCATCTAGTCACTTCCTTCTCGTTTTCTATGTCTTTATCATACAGATAAAGGAAATGAGCGTCTGTATAGATGTCGTGAAAAGTCCGTTTCCTGTCGTGAAAATGCCAGAAGAAGTAAGGGAAGGATATTTACTCTTACCTCCTAATATTTCCAAGGTGGCAAACATGGTGAGTTAAAAACATGGTAAAATAAAACAATGTGGAAAATACTCAACAAGGGGATACAATGAGGATGAAAATTGGATTGGTAGACGATAGAGCAATTGATTTGGATAAGTTAGCGGGCATTGTCTCTTCTATTCCAGAAGCAGAGATCGTGTTTGCCACTACTTCTGCAGAGGAAGCATATGAACAAATCAAAAAAGAATCCATTACACTTCTGATTGCAGATATAGAGATGCCTAATCTGTCAGGGTATGAGCTTGCAGATATTATCCACTCTCATGCTCTTAATATCGCTGTTATTTTTGTAACAGCAAGCAGCGGTTATGCTGTTCACGCTTTTGAGTTGAATGTCCATGATTATATTATGAAGCCCTATTCAAAAGATAGACTTGTCCAATCTGTTAAAAGGCTGATGGAGAAAACCAGTTCAGCTGAAATAGCTGGGAGATTATATATTAAACAAAAGAATGACATACATATTATCCTGAAGAAAGAAATTATTTTCATTGAAAGATCCGGCAGGTCGACGACCATTCATACGAAGTCAGAAGCAATCAAAACATACCAGACACTTAATGAATTAGAGGGTGAATTGAGAGAGAGGGACTTTGTCAGATCACATCGTTCCTTTATTATTAACATTCACTGCATAAAAAGCTTCTCTTTGTATGCCAAGAACTCCTATACTGTTACATTTGAAGGAACGGAGGCAAAAGCCATGATTACAAAGGAAAAGGTAGAATTCATTCAAAACAATTATTTTTAAGGAGTAAAAATAGTGAAGGCAGACCACTTATCTTGGAGTTTAATCAGCTTATTTTCCGCCATTCATCTTGGAGCATTCCTTTACGCTTTTGGATGGCATAGTGCCATTTATATATTGGTGCTCATGCTTTTAGCAGGAGGCTTCCTTCTAGTGAGGCTAGGAAATAGGCAAGGCGCATCATTCGACTGGAGACTTGAGGTCTTATTTTGGCTCGTTCAGGCTATGATTGCAGCTGCTGCAGTTATGCAGGAATCAGAATATATTCGGCTTCTGTTTTTCCTGCTGTTCTTGCTTGTTGAAGTTATCAGGGCTATTCAAGTTAGAAAACTGTCTAAATTCAGCAAAGAAATTAACAGGCTAGATGAAGAAATATTTCGCATGAATGAGACATTCAGGACTGTCAGAAGCGAGCGCCATGATTTTCTAAAACATATAGCAGCCATTCATTTTATGCTTGAAAAAGAAGAATTTAAAGAAGCAGGGGCTTACTTAGATGTGCTTGTTGACGGGTACAACGAAACAAATCTCTCCATTAAGGGGGAAAGCGGAGCAGTTGCGGCAACTTTGCACCAGTATTACCTAAAGGCTCAAAAGGAAGGAATGGAAATCATTTATGATATAGAAGTTCCTATCTCCTCTATGCCGGTTCCGGATAAAGAGCTTGTAGGACTTGTCGGCAATTTGCTTGAAAACTGCGTTGAAGCATGTTTGAATTGGCAGAAGGTTAATCAGCAGCATGCCTTTATTACACTTCAATTAGTAAAAAGAAGCGGATTATATATATTAACAGTCAAAAATAAGTCATTGCCAATCCCTGCAAAAATTTTAGACAGGCTTTATCATCAGTATGGTCTGTCGACAAAAGCAGGGAATGAAAGAGGCTATGGGACAAAAATAATTGCTGATATTGTCAAAAAACATCAAGGTGTTTTGGATTTTGTTTATAAGGAAGAAGAATTTACAGTAAAAATCAAGCTGCCGTCCATTCGCTGATTTAATTATGTTATGAGGTTTAAATGCGCCTTCTTTTCAAATAATAAGAGCAATAAGGAAAAGGAAGGTGTCTATGAAATTACTTCTATTAGCATTAATAACTGGATTTTTGACAGGATTTATCTTTGCCTTGCTCAAGCTGCCGATACCAGCACCAGGCGCATTGCCAGGGATTATTGGGATTGTTGGCATTTATGCAGGATTTAAAGTGTATGTAAGTTTGGAACCGTGGATTTCTAACCTTTTTTCAAAAAACTAAGCAGAAGAGGCGGCAGAAAACGACTGCCGCCTTTAATTTTTAATTCCATTCTAGTGTTGCTCCGCCAATTCTTTTAACTCCTCTTATCTTACTGAGATCCTCTACGAGCTGCAGACAGGCCTGATCTTTAAGCTTTGCTTCAATCATAAAATCAACATCCATCTGGAGCGGGCGCAAAAGCTGTAAGAGCGGTTTAACAAACTCTGCATCTACAAAATCTGCATGAGAACGGAAAGCCTTCTCTGTTTTTGGAGAAGACAGATGGATTTTCGGTGTAATCCCTCGATGCTTCCATGTTTCAAAAACTGGTAACAGCAATTCTTCCAGCGGTTTTTCACATAAGTTCGCCATATGGTGATGATAGTCAAAAACGAGTGGGATTGTTTCGTTTTGACATACTGTCAAAGTTTCCTCTGTGTTATATGTCTTGTCATCATTTTCTAATGTCATTATTTTTTTTATGTGTAACGGCAATGACTGTATATTTTCATAAAAGCGGGCCAGTGTTTTTTCTTTATCACCATATGATCCGCCAATATGAATGTTAATAACACTTCTGTCCTCTACTCCCATTGCTTCAAGCATTTTATAATGATATTCCATATCAATTACAGCGTTTTTAGTCACTTCCGGTCTTGGGGAAGTAAACAGGGTGTACTGGTTCGGATGGAAGCTGACCCTGAGTCCATGATCTTTCACAAGCTGCCCCACTTGGGCAAACTCCTTTTCAAAGGGAGTTACAAAATCCCACATCACCTCAGGATGGGTTGCTAACGGAACGATAGAGCTCGACATACGGTATAACATGATTTCATGTCCGATATTATAGTGAAGTGCTCTCATTGTATTCGTAAGGTTTGTCCTCGTAATTTCAAGCAGCTTCCTTTGCCGTTCTTCGTCAGGTAGTTCACTGTAGCGTGCATAAGTCATTGTTTTGGAGGGAGAGGCGTCCCAAAGATTAGTCGCAGTAGATACATAGCCGAATCTGAATTTCATCTTTTTCTCCTTTCCCTTATTTACCAGTGAATCACAGCAAGGGTGCAAATAATCGGGCAAGATACTCCAATAACACAGTTTTAAATTTAGGTTTCAGCAAGAATTTAAGTGTGTACTCTTCCGAAAAAGAAAGGTCCTGCCTTACAATGTTGTTCATCCTTGCTATGAAGCTGGAATCAAAAACACAGCAAATTATTTCATGGTTTAAAAAGATACTTCTCTTATCAAAGTTGGCAGTACCAATAAAGCAAATTTCGTCATCTGCTGTAATAATTTTACCATGAAAAAAACCATGTTTATAATGATAAGCCTTTGCTCCACGTTTCAATAAGGTGCGTAAATAACGGAAAGATGCCTCTTTTACTAAAGGATGATCTGGTTTTGTCGGTAAAAGTAACGTTATCGCCACATTACGGTCTTGTGCCAGGCTAAGCTCTTCCATAATCCTTTTGCTTGGAATAAAGTAAGGTGTTCCGATAAACAGTGTTTTTCTAGCATTTCGAATAAGACCGCATAAGACGTCCTCTAAATACACACCTTGTGTCGGAATGAACTGATGGCGGGAGTGTCCCTTCGGCTGTTCAGGAAAATATACAGGGTTTTGTAGGAGATTTGTTTTTGTCGCAGCAGACCAATCGAGCAAAAATTCCCGCTGCAGGTCATCGACACCTTCTCCTGTCATTTTAAAGTGATAGTCTCTCCATGGACTCAATTTTAAGTTGCCGTGAATATAATCTTTTCCGACATTGAAGCCGCCTACATAGCCGATTTTACCATCGATAATGGTGATTTTTCGGTGATTTCTGACTTGCAGGGTATAGAATAACGGCATTTTTAGTGTATTGCAGTAGGAGAACTGCACACCAGCTTCTTTTAATTTATTCCGGATTTTTTTGCGTACTTGAAAGCTGCCGAGCCAATCGAGCAGCAGTCTTACTTCAACGCCCTCTTGCGCTTTTCGCTCGAGAATGGATAAGAACTGGTTGCTGATTGTGTCAGCCTTAACAGTGTAAAATAGTATATGTATATGATTTTCTGCCTCTTCAAGCTCGTGAAAAAGGTCTGGGAAAAGATCCTTCCCATCATTGAAAATATGAAAATCACTGTGCCTGAACGGATAATTTCTTCTCGTTACCTTCCGTTTAGTCAGTGCCTTGCCTACGATTAAATCTATATAAAGCAAGATGATTAGCAGCAGCAAAATGCAGATGATAGTCCAAAAAATTTGCATGGAAGTTCCCCCTTGGCTATGTATTGTGCCCCAATTTGCTATATTCTATAAGAGGGAAGAAAGACGTGATAAACTTCTCTTAAATTTTTAGTGAATGAAAAAGAAAAGTAAAAGCTAAATAAACCTTAGCTAGAACTAGCATATTCACTAGAAAATTGTTTATAATGGAGAATATGTATTTTTCTCTTTACTATGAAATGGAAACTGTATACAATGAAACTCCATGAGGTAATTAAGCTGGTTTACAGCTTTCAATAAAGAAATGGTATAACACCATACAATCCAATTCGGATAAAGAGCAGATAGCGAAAGGAAGTGCCAAAATGAGTGTTGATAACTATACAAAAGAACAACTAAATGAAATGTCTTTAATTGAAATCGCATACGAACTATTAAATGGCGCAAAAACGCCGTATTCTTTCCATGAAATTGTGAAGGAAGTAAGCAGACTGTTGAACTTGTCTGAAGATCAAGTCAATGATAGAATTGCCCAATTCTATACAGATATAAATATTGATGGACGCTTTTTATCATTAGGCGACAATCGTTGGGGACTGCGCACATGGTATCCAGTTGATAAGTCAGAGGAAGATGTCGTTACTGTGACGAAGCCGAAGAAGAAGAAAGCGAAAAAAGCCGCCGAAGACGATTTCGATGACTATGATGACAGCGTTGAAGAAGATTATGATGAATTCGATGATGATGATCTTCTTGATGATGATGAAGACGAAGATGTTATCGAAGAAGAGGACGATTTGCTGGATGACGATCTTGCAGAGGAAGATGATGACGAAAGCTTTGAAGACGAAGATACATATGAAATCGACGAAGATGAGCTGGACGAGGATCTGGAAGATGAGGAAGAAGACGAGGATGAAGATGAGTTTGAGGACGAGGAAGAAGATAAATAAGACCCTTGACTTTTATATGCCTTGCTTGTAAAATCATTTTTGGGCTCCTTAAAAAAGGAACGAACTGATATTTGCTTAAATAGCGCTCCCTTACTTGAAGAAGTAAGTGGAGCTTTTTTGTTTTTATAAAATGATTTTCTAGGCCCAGAACCTGCTTAAAATGCTAAGCATAGGGTGCTGAAAGGCTTTTTTATAAAAGTAGCTTTACGGCAATTTGTTTCACTCCCCTCGAAAAAAATATTCGATTATTTTTCTTTAAATAAAGACAAATATGCACAAACTTTAACTAAGGGGGATTTTAAAATGACAAAATATATTTTTGTTACAGGTGGGGTAGTTTCATCACTTGGAAAAGGAATTACTGCAGCATCATTGGGAAGGCTGCTTAAAAATCGCGGAGTGAGCGTGACGATTCAAAAATTTGATCCATATATTAACGTGGACCCAGGAACAATGAGTCCTTACCAACATGGAGAGGTTTTTGTAACAGATGACGGCGCGGAAACGGATCTTGACTTAGGACACTATGAGCGTTTTATTGACATTAATTTGACGAAATTCAACAATGTTACAACGGGAAAAATCTATTCAACTGTCCTAAGAAAAGAACGCAGAGGCGACTACTTGGGAGGAACTGTTCAAGTTATCCCGCATATTACAAATGAAATTAAAGAAAGAGTTTACCGAGCAGGCCGTGAAACGAATGCAGATGTTGTTATTACGGAAATCGGGGGAACTGTTGGTGATATCGAATCACTTCCATTCCTGGAGGCAATTCGTCAAATCAAAAATGATATTGGCAGAGAAAACGTGATGTATATTCATTGTACATTGGTGCCGTACATCAAGGCTGCCGGCGAAATGAAAACAAAGCCAACACAGCACAGTGTTAAAGAGCTTCGCAGCTTAGGTATTCAGCCAAATGTGATTGTTGTAAGAACGGAAAAGCCAATTTCTCAAGATATGAAAGATAAGATTGCTCTTTTCTGTGATATTGACACGAATTCAGTAATTGAGTGCCGTGATGCAGATACATTATATACAATTCCATTAGCTCTTCAAGAACAACACTTGGATCAAATCGTTTGCGACCATCTTCACCTTAAGTGTGAAGAAGCAGATATGACAGAATGGATTGAGCTTGTTGATGTAGTCCGCAATCTGTCTAAAACAGTTAAAATCGCTCTTGTTGGTAAGTATGTTGAACTTCAGGATGCCTATATTTCTGTAGTTGAAGCATTAAAACATGCAGGTTATGCCTTTGATGCAGACATCGAAATTGATTGGATTAATGCAGAGCACGTAACTTCTGAAAATGTAAAAGAGCTGTTGCAGCATGCAGACGGAATCCTTGTTCCAGGAGGATTTGGTGATCGTGGAGTAGAAGGGAAAATTATCACAACACAATATGCTCGTGAAAATAAAGTACCTTTCTTTGGAATCTGCCTTGGTATGCAAGTAGCATCTATCGAGTTTGCGCGTAATGTATTAGGCTGGAATGGAGCAAACTCATCTGAGTTGGATGAAAATACGGCATATCCTGTTATCGACTTGTTGCCAGAGCAAAAGGATATCGAGGACCTTGGCGGAACGCTGCGCTTAGGCTTGTATCCATGTAAGTTGAAAGAAAATACAAAAGCATACGAAGCATATCAGGATGAGGTTATTTATGAAAGACACCGTCATCGTTATGAGTTCAATAACCAATACCGCCAAGAGATGGAAGAAGCAGGTTTCGTCTTCTCTGGAACAAGTCCAGATGGCCGTTTGGTAGAAATTATCGAGCTGAAGGATCACCCTTGGTTTGTAGCATCACAATTCCATCCGGAGTTTATCTCAAGACCAACTAGACCACAGCCTTTATTCCGTGAGTTTGTAGGTTCATCCCTGCGTTTCTCTGAAAAATAAGCAAAAAAAAGCTAACCTTTATAGGTTAGCTTTTTTTTTGCTTAGAGTTCATATTCTTTAATAAACTCATCCAGCGTAAATTTAATACCGTAATAAACAAAAATAGCCGCGATAGAAGCAGGGTAACCAAAGCGGTTTCCCTCATCATCAGGGAGCAGACCTTTTGTCAATTTAAGGTCTATATGTACATCTGCTTTTGTGTGAATACCGTGTGAGTCTGATGACATTATAGTGCTCACTGATACAAATGGGATGTACTCCTTTGTGAGTTTTTCAGCAAAGGGCAGCAGTTCCTCATCATCTGAAGTTCTAGAGAAGAATAGAAACCGGTCATTAGGACTGATATTTTCTAACGAGTGGGAGCTCGTCCATTCTTCTGCTCCTTGCAGCGGTTCGGCGCTGTATAATGCTTCTGCAACTACTGCTTTCATTTCGTTTGTTGCACAAATGAAGATTTTTCCTTCCCCGCTTAATGCTTGGGCAAGTATTCTTGCACTATCCTCAATTGCTTCTTCTTCTTTTTCATGCAGTCTTTTAAATAACCCACTTAACTGTGTGGAGAACATTTTTAACAATGTAAGAAACCTCCTGTGTTTATATTTCAAGGTTATGCAATGGAATTAGATTCAATAGTATTATAAGTAATGTACAAGAAAAGGCAAAATTTATGCTTGTCAGCAGGAATTTGTCAATAAAAAGTAGAAAGTTATTTAAAGAAAAAAACTTTGTTATATAATGGATGTAATTGGGTCTATTGTCTAAAATAGTCTTTTTGCTGTGTCGATTTATCAGCAGTATGTGTGAGTGGGAAATAACGGGGAATATCTTTTCAAAAAATAGAGAACACATAGAAGGGAAGGTCTACAATGAAAGGGAAAATATTAATCGTGGATGACCAGTTCGGCATCAGAATTTTATTGAATGAAGTATTCCAAAAAGAGGGCTATAAAACTTTTCAGGCAGCAAATGGTGTACAAGCGCTTGAGATAGTGACACAGGAGGTGCCTGATTTAGTGCTCCTCGACATGAAGATTCCTGGAATGGACGGCATCGAGATCTTAAAGCGAATGAAAAAATTGTACAAGGATATCCGTGTTATTATTATGACTGCTTACGGAGAGCTTGATATGATTCAGGAAGCAAAGGATCTTGGCGCTTTGACACATTTTGCAAAACCATTTGACATTGACGATTTGCGTGCGGCTGTTAAAGAGTATATTGTCAGCTGATAAACATATGTCTAATCTTGGCTAAAACTGCTGTATCCTGGCATTATAAGTTTAAAAATTACTATAAATACATAATAAAAAATATTAATAGAGCTGTTGCCAGCTCTATTAATATTGTGAATAAAAGCAATTTTTTTTATGACATTTAATAAAAAGTGGTTGGATTGATAGCAATTCTCTGCTTATTTTGGTATGATTACCTATGGAATTTAAAAGCAAAGTGATTCGTTTAGATTACTTTGGGTAATATATACATATTCAAATTCTCTTTGGGAAATTTAATAAAGGTTACCTAGTAATTGAACGATCATAAGAAGGAGGAAGAATATATGCCTTTAGTTTCAATGAAAGACATGTTAAACAAAGCAAAAGCAGAAGGCTATGCTGTTGGTCAATTTAACTTAAATAACCTTGAGTTCACTCAAGCTATTCTTCAAGCTGCAGAAGAAGAAAAATCTCCAGTTATCCTTGGGGTATCTGAAGGTGCTGCTCGTTACATGGGTGGTTTCACAACTGTAGTAAAAATGGTAGAAGGTTTACTTGTAGACTATAAAATCACTGTTCCAGTTGCTATCCACTTGGATCATGGTTCTAGCTTTGAAAAATGTAAAGAAGCTATCGACGCTGGATTCACTTCCGTTATGATCGATGCTTCTCACCACCCATTTGAAGAGAACGTTGAAACAACTAAAAAAGTTGTTGACTACGCTCATGCAAAAGGTGTTTCTGTAGAAGCTGAGCTTGGAACTGTTGGCGGACAAGAAGACGATGTTGTAGCAGAAGGCGTAATCTACGCTGATGCACAAGAGTGTGTGGAACTTGTTAAACGCACTGGCATCGATACTTTAGCTCCAGCACTAGGTTCTGTACACGGACCATACAAAGGTGAACCAAACCTTGGTTTCAAAGAAATGGAAGAAATCGGTAACCTAACTGGTCTTCCACTAGTATTGCATGGAGGAACTGGAATCCCAACAAAAGATATCCAAAAATCCGTGTCACTAGGAACAGCTAAAATCAACGTTAACACAGAAAACCAAATCGCTTCTGCTAAAGCAGTTCGCGAAACTCTAGCTGCTAAACCTGAAGAGTATGATCCACGTAAATACTTAGGACCAGCTCGTGACGCTATTAAAGCAACTGTTATCGGCAAAATCAAAGAATTCGGTTCTTCTAACAAAGCGTAATATAAATGGAACGATTGAAACCGTCCTTATCAGGGCGGTTTCCGTTCATTTATTGTATTTTAGCAAGTCAGTCGAATAAACAGACAAATTGTCGGTTATGATGTATAAAGAGTGATATATCCCCATTTTGAAGACTGGCTGTCTGCTGCTTAAAGGAATAAATCAAGCAGTCCCCATCTGGACTAGACTAAAGCACCTTTTTGTTCAACACATCCAGTATTCTAGTTATCAAGCTTCTATTGAAAAAACACCCAGACTTAAATTTTGACTTATATTAAATTTCTTCATTCGCAAATTAGACCTGGCAATATTAATTTTGACACATTACTACTAGAGATTTATTAGCCAAATTAGGAACAGGCCTATTTGTCCATGTTAACCTACTTAGGTCATGCACCTGTCCTATTATTAGTGCATGTGCTTGCACTTTTCCTATCTTCCTCAACTTTGGTATAATAATTGAATTAGTAGTAATTCTTAATTAATTACATCCAAGTGTTGATTCAATTTTTATATTCCTGTAAACAGGGAAGTTAATGGCGAAGTTAGTACGTGTCCTAGACAAGCAGTACATGCTTTGCTTGGCTTAGAAGGGAGTTAGAAATGGAAAAACTTATGATTGCAGGTGGATCTCCATTAAAAGGGACCGTTCGCATTAGCGGAGCAAAAAATAGCGCAGTTGCATTAATACCAGCCACTATTTTAGCAGAATCTCCAGTAACCATTGAAGGGTTGCCTGACATTTCTGATGTTCACATATTAAAAGGGATTATGGAGGAGTTAGGAGGAAGCGTTTCATTTTCTGATTCCGATATGACGATTGATCCGACATCAATGATATCTATGCCGATGCCAAATGGAAAGGTCAAGAAGCTTCGTGCCTCCTATTATTTGATGGGAGCGATGCTCGGCAGATTCAAAAAAGCTGTTATTGGCCTGCCGGGAGGCTGTCACTTAGGTCCAAGGCCAATTGATCAGCATATAAAGGGCTTTGAGGCTTTAGGAGCTCAAATAACGAATGAGCAGGGAGCCATTTATCTTCGTGCTGATGAGTTAAGGGGAGCAAGAATATACTTAGATGTTGTAAGCGTTGGCGCAACTATCAATATTATGCTTGCGGCTGTTAGAGCTAAAGGCAGAACCATCATTGAAAATGCTGCGAAGGAACCTGAAATCATCGATGTTGCTACATTGCTGACAAATATGGGAGCAAAAATCAAAGGTGCAGGAACGGATGTAATCCGAATTGATGGGGTGGATCATTTGCATGGCTGCCGCCATACCATTATTCCTGACAGAATTGAAGCTGGAACTTATATTATTATCGGTGCAGCAGTTGGCGATGGAATCCTTATTGATAATGTTATCCCGCAGCACTTGGAATCTTTGATTGCAAAGCTAAGGGAAATGGGAGTGCAAATCGAGTCAAGCGGCGACCAAGTCTTTGTCAGTTCCAATCCTGATTTAAAGCCTGTTGATATTAAAACATTAGTATATCCAGGATTTCCGACCGATTTGCAGCAGCCGTTTACCTCGCTGCTGACGAAAACAAACGGTACAAGCATGGTAACTGATACAATCTACAGTGCCCGCTTTAAACATATCGATGAGTTAAGAAGAATGAATGCTACCATTAAGGTGGAAGGAAGATCAGCAATCATTAATGGACCAGTTCATCTTCAAGGAGCTCGTGTGAAGGCTAGTGATTTAAGAGCTGGAGCCGCGTTGGTAATAGCAGGACTCATGGCGGACGGTATTACCGAAGTCACTGGTGTTGAGCATATTGACAGAGGCTACGGTCAGCTTGTAGAGAAGTTGAAAGGCTTAGGGGCGTCCATATGGCGTGAAGGCATGTCCCAGGAAGAGTACGAACAGATTAAGAATGTGTGATGATAACAAGGCGGGATCAGGTTAAGATATTCTTTTGAGCATTTCTTAGATAAGACTTGCCTGATTCTGCCGTTTTACCAACATGCTTTTTGGTTTACTAAACAGAAAGCATAAAAGATAACGATTGCAGTAGCTGTTCTAAAGGGAGAATGGCTCGTTTGTCTGCCTTCTCAAAAAGTTAAGGTGAAGATGCAGTCTATTAAAATATTGTTGCATATAAACGTTTATATTAGGTAAAATAGAGATTGCTTTTTAGTGACTGAAAAAACGCATTGCCTTTTAACTGGAAGGAATGCGATAATCAATACTATACTTCATTAACTATACTCAATTTATAGTTTTTTCTCTTCAAACATATAACGCCTCAAAAAAACGAAAACATTCCTTTCCAAATACAAATTTCGCTAAATGGTAGGAATAACTGAAAATGAAAAAGAGTGGTGGCAAAATGGGATTGAACATATCTAGTTTGGAAAACATGAAATTAAAAGAGCTGTATGAATTGGCTCGTGAATATAAAGTTGCTTATTACAGCAAGCTGACAAAAAAAGAATTAATATTCTCTATTTTGAAAGCGAGAGCGGAACAGGAAGGATATTTCTTCATGGAAGGCGTTCTGGAGATTATCCAATCAGAAGGTTTTGGTTTCTTAAGACCAATCAACTATTCACCTAGTTCGCAGGATATATACATATCTGCTTCCCAAATCAGAAAGTTTGATTTGAGAAATGGGGATAAAGTATCTGGAAAGGTGCGACCTCCAAAGGAAAATGAACGTTATTTTGGATTGCTGCAGGTGGAAGCTGTAAACGGCGATGACCCGGCAACGGCAAAGGAAAGAGTCCATTTTCCGGCATTGACGCCATTATATCCAGACAGACAAATGAAGCTGGAAACAACACAAAAGTATACATCTACTCGTATAATGGATGTTCTGGCTCCTGTTGGTTTTGGACAGCGTGGATTGATTGTTGCGCCTCCTAAAGCAGGTAAAACAATGCTTATTAAGGAAATTGCCAACAGCATTACGACAAATCATCCGGATGCAGAGCTTATTGTCCTCTTAATTGATGAAAGACCGGAGGAAGTGACTGATATTGAACGTTCAGTCAGCGGCGATGTAGTCAGCTCCACTTTTGATGAAGTTCCAGAAAACCACATTAAAGTGGCAGAGCTCGTGTTAGAAAGAGCGATGCGCCTTGTAGAGCATAAGCGTGATGTTATCATTTTAATGGACAGCATTACAAGACTTGCAAGAGCATACAATCTTGTCATTCCTCCGAGTGGAAGAACTTTATCAGGGGGGATAGATCCTGCTGCCTTCCATCGTCCGAAACGCTTCTTCGGGGCAGCTCGTAATATTGAAGAAGGCGGTTCTTTAACCATCCTGGCTACAGCGCTGGTAGATACAGGTTCCCGTATGGATGACGTTATATATGAAGAGTTTAAGGGTACAGGTAATATGGAGCTTCATTTGGATCGCTCTCTTGCGGAAAGAAGGATTTTCCCAGCGATCGATATTCGCCGTTCTGGTACTCGCAAAGAAGAACTGTTAATACCGAAGGAACATTTGGACAAATTATGGGCCATTCGCAAGTCTATGTCAGATTCTCCCGATTTTGCGGAGCGTTTCTTAAGAAAGCTTAGACAAACGAAATCCAATGAAGAGTTTTTTGCTGTGCTGTCTGATCAAATGAAGGCAGGAACAGCTGGGAAGCGTTCTTAAATCTAGTATTAGCTGGAAAAAAATTCATAGCAGTGGATGAGGAAATGAAGTTGCAAAATGCCTATGTCCTTGCTATAATGATGACAGTGTGTTTTTAAAATAATAATGTATGGGAATAAATAATTCTATACGTTATTCTATAACTCTGCTTCGAAAGTTGCAGGGCGGAAGGAGATGAAAAGGAATGAAATCAGGAATTCATCCAACTTATAATGAAATCACGGTAAAATGCGCTTGCGGTAATGAGTTCACAACTGGATCTGTTGCAAAAGAGATGAAAGTTGAAACTTGCTCTGAGTGCCATCCGTTCTATACTGGACGTCAAAAATTCGCTGAAGCTGGCGGACGTGTTGACCGTTTCAACAAAAAATACGGTCTTAAACAGCAACAGCAATAATCAATCCGAAGAACAGGCAAGAATGCTTCATACCTTGCCTGTTCTTTCTTTATGAGATATTGTCTTCTATTTATGAAAGAGGAAGTTTAAGAATGCAAGGATCTTCACCGTTTTTTGTATTCTTAAGCGTCTTCTAGAGAAAGTTGAACGCTGCAGTCGCTTTGCTAAGAGAAGTTAGTTTATGTAAAGGACATGTTTTTGGAGGAAGGAAGGAGAGGTTTCATGTACGTGATGAAACATCATGGATGGGTAGAAGTGATTTGCGGAAGCATGTTTTCCGGTAAATCAGAGGAGCTTATCCGTCGAGTAAGAAGAGCCCAATTTGCTAAACAAAACATCGTTGTGTTTAAGCCGAAAATAGATAACCGCTACAGTGAGGAAGCTGTCGTTTCTCATAATGGTTCTACTACAATTGCTGTTCCAATCAGTGAATCCTCGGAGATTTTTGAATATGTGACACCAGATGTCGAGGTGGTTGCGATTGACGAAATCCAGTTCTTTGACCCGGAAATAGTGGCTGTTGTCCAGCATTTAGCCAACAGCGGCTATAGAGTCATCTGTGCAGGATTGGATCAGGACTTCCGTGGTGAACCATTTGGAAAGATGCCTGAACTTATGGCAATAGCTGAGCTTGTGACAAAGCTGCAGGCAGTCTGTGCAGTATGCGGTTCACCGGCCAGCAGGACTCAGCGGCTGATTGATGGTTCACCAGCATCATACGATGATCCCATCATACTAGTAGGTGCTTCTGAATCTTATGAGCCAAGATGCCGTCATCATCACGAAGTTCCGAAATCCCCTTCGCTGAAAAAGGCAGACAGCAGCACATCCATTTAGCTAAAATCTCCCATTAGAGAAAACTCTAATGGGAGATTTTTTTATGATTTATGAAGAAACAGCTAAACCGAGTTTAGAAAGCGCCTGTTTTAGTGTGCTGAACGTGGGAATGTCATCTAAACTGATTCCTAATGCATGTATCACTTGCGCCATGTCTGGTCTGAGTCCAGAGATAGTGGACTTCATACCTGTATATTGGAGGACCTTCACTAATTTCATCAGCTCTTGCAGCACCATTGTATCAATGGTAGACACTCCGGAAACATCAATAAATAGATGTCTGATTTGCTTCTCCTGACATCTAGCAGGCACATTCTCAAGAATTGCTTTCCCTCTTGCTGTATCAATGGCCCCGATGATTGGAAGCACACCAATATGATTGATAATTGGAATAATCGGGTTGCTCAGTTCGTTGATTGTCGCTTGTTGGGATAATAGCTTTCTTTGATTGTATTCATGATACATCTCGGTGAATTCGTTGTTTAACTTATCAAATGTAAGATGGAATATCGAACTCCACTCTAGTATAGTTGCTTGTGGAACATTCCTGAGCTCTTCTATGAATCTCGTAATCATATCCCAGATGGTTTGCCTTGTCAGACTTAACGCGTGCAGGACTTCATGAACAGGCACCCCTAGTTCCACTCTGCTTTGCGCAATTTTAACTGCCCATTTTGATAAGTTAGCAGAGAAAATGGTATCATCGTCCAAAAAAGAGCTGATAACTGTTTCAATTGTAAAGGCATGCTGAGCACGGAGAAGATTATTGACGTTATCATCAGATTGTTTGCTGTAAATAGAGCCTTCCTCACCATCTTTTATGGCGAACCATTTTTCTGTTATTACCGAAGCATTTTCCATTATATAATGGTAGACAGAACTGTTGGATAGGGACATATAGGAGCCCTCTCTTTCTATGAATATCTTCATTATAAAGCAATTTCGGTTTAATATAAGTGCATAAACGCGATGAAGCGGTTTTTTTCCTTGTTAATTTGGTTTTGACGGGGATAATAGCCTATAATATAATTAAAATGTTATGGAAAAAAATTGAGGTGAATATACGTGTTTGATCGTCTGCAAGCGGTAGAGGATCGTTATGACAGGCTTAATGAGTTATTAAGCGATCCTGAAATTGTCAATGATACAAAAAAATTGCGTGATTATTCTAAAGAGCAATCAGATATACAAGAAACGGTGGAAGTTTACCGGGAATATAAAGAAGTAAAAGCACAAAACCAAGACGCCCGTTCTATGTTAGAGGAAAAGCTTGATCCGGAAATGCGGGAAATGGTAAAAGAAGAGCTTGATGAAACAGCAGAGAAAATCGAAGAGCTAGAAGCGCGCTTAAGAATACTGCTAATACCGAAAGATCCTAATGATGATAAGAACGTTATCATGGAGGTTCGCGGAGCAGCGGGCGGAGATGAAGCAGCCTTATTTGCAGGAGACTTGTTCCGTATGTACAGCCGTTATGCAGAATCACAGGGCTGGAAGATGGAAGTAATTGATGCAAGTTCAACAGGTGTAGGCGGATATAAGGAAATCATTTTCATGATTAACGGAAAAGGCGCTTACTCAAAGCTTAAGTTTGAAAATGGAGCACACAGAGTACAGCGTGTGCCTGAAACAGAATCTGGCGGAAGAATTCATACCTCCACTGCAACTGTTGCTTGTCTGCCTGAAGCAGAAGAGGTTGAAATTGAAATCCATGAGAAGGATATACGTGTAGATACATTTGCTTCGAGTGGACCAGGCGGACAAAGTGTTAATACCACGATGTCAGCAGTAAGATTGACGCATTTGCCGACAGGAACAGTCGTATCCTGTCAGGATGAAAAGTCGCAAATCAAAAATAAAGAAAAAGCGATGAAGGTTTTACGTGCTCGTGTTTATGATAAATTCCAGCAAGAGGCGCAAGCAGAGTATGACCAGCAGCGCAAATCAGCAGTTGGTACAGGGGACCGTTCTGAGCGCATAAGAACGTATAACTTCCCGCAAAACCGTGTAACAGACCATCGAATTGGACTAACTATTCAAAAGCTTGATCAAATTCTCCAAGGAAAAATGGAAGATATCATTGATGCCCTAATCTTTGAAGAACAATCAAGCCGTTTGGAAAGTGCATCTGATGTGTAACACAAGACAAATGAAAGTTTTTGAAGCCCTTAAATGGGCTTCTTCTTATTTGCAGGAGCACGGACGGGAGGAGCATGCCGGCGAGCTTTTACTGCGGCATGCATTAGGTGTGACTCGTTCCGAAATGTTAATGAAATTTCGGGATGATATGAGTGAAGAGTCCTTTAAGCTGTTTGAGCAAAAGATCACTCTTCATGGTAAAGGGATACCAATTCAATATTTAATTGGCTATGAAGAATTTTATGGCCGTATTTTTGAAGTGAATGAAGAAGTTCTAATCCCGAGGCCTGAAACAGAAGAACTTGTATATCATATGTTGGAGCGAATCAAGGTTTTATATGGAAGTCGGGAAGTCAGTATAGTTGATATAGGCACAGGAAGCGGAGCAATAGCTGTTACGATGAAGCTGGAAAACCCTAGACTGCAAGTGACTGCAAGCGATTTGTTTGAGGAATCATTACAGGTTGCAAAAAAGAACGCAGAGAGAAATGGTGCTGAATCAATTGATTTTGTCCATGGTGATTTGTTTGAACCGTTTATAAAAACAGGCAGGAGGTTCGATGTAGTCCTTTCTAATCCTCCATACATTCCAGATGAAGATATTGCTGAAATGTCAGAAGTAGTTGTAGAGCATGAGCCTCATCGGGCACTGTTTGCTGGAATAGATGGTTTGGATATTTATAAGAGAATTTGTGCACAGCTGCCTTCCGTTTTAAAGGATAAAGGCATAGTCGGCTTTGAGGTCGGCGTGGGTCAAAGCGAGGCAGTTTCACAACTGCTGTTAGATGCCTTTCCTGCAGCTAAGGTGGATGTTGTGTATGATATTAATAAAAAGGATCGAATGGTCTTTGCAGAAGTTGGATTTTAACCGCGGTTCTTCCGCGGTTTTTTATTTTGAAAAAAATAAAAGTTGCTAGTTTAAGAATCTATTAATCTGTCCACACTGTTTGTACAAGGGGGCGAATTAATATGAAAAGAAAATCAATGGCAACAAGTTATATATTTGTACTTATCATATCAACTATTTTTAGTTTATATATACCGAAAAACGAAGTAACAGCAAACGAGCAAGTGGTGATTCCAAATGATGCTATCAGACTAAGAATCTTAGCGAACAGTGACAGTGAAGAAGATCAAGCTTTAAAACGAAAAGTTAGGGATGCAGTGAATGCAGAAATTACAAAGTGGGTAGCAGATTTAACTTCAAAGCAAGCAGCTGAACAGCTATTAAAAGCAAAGCAGCCGGAAATTCAAAAAATAGCAGAAAACGTAGTTATGGAAGAAAATTCTGATCAGGCAGTGAAAGTGAAATTCGGAAAAGTAGATTTTCCTACAAAGCTTTATGGAGAGTTCTTATATCCTGCAGGCGAGTATGAAGCAATCTTAATTACATTAGGAGCAGGTGAAGGTGCAAATTGGTGGTGTGTATTATTTCCGCCATTATGTTTCCTTGATTTCTCCAACAGTGTTGCTGTAAGTGACGGATTTGAAGAGGAGAAGAAGGAAGAGGGCAGCAAGCAGAAAGAAAAAGCAGATAAGGAAGAAGCAGATAGTAAAACAGCAAGTGCGGAGTCAGTGAAAAAAGAAGCAAAACAGGAAAATAAAAAAGAAGAAAAAGAAAACAAGGAAGACCCTGTCTATGTTGATGAATCAACAGAGAGTGATGTAGAAGTGAAGTTTTTCTTAGTAGAGCTTTGGGATAAAATTTTTGGATGAAAAGAAGCCATCTGCGCAAGTAGTATACTGCAGATGGCTTTACAATTTTAGAAATCAACGATATTTTCTGCTAAGTGTTATATAATAATGGTCGGAATTGCTGATGGTAGATAGATACATATATATTAGAAAATATTCTATCATTTTTTTCGGTCCCTTTTCATATTAATAGAATTAAGAGCAGATTCATTTTATGATAAAAAGGAGACGGAGATAATGGAGCATATCGTACGTAAAGCAAATCGTGAGGATTTAGAGAGCTTGAAGGATTTTATGGGAACAACAGAAGTGAAGTTACATGATCTCGAAAGCTGGATTGACTTCTGTCTTCTAGCGAGTGATGCAGAGTCAGGCATGCTGAAGGGAACGATCGGTATTCAGCCTTTTGCAGATTCTGGATTATTAAGAGCGCTAGTGCTTAAGGAAGGATCTGCAGAGGAAATTCTATTTTTACTCCAGCAGGCGATAAAGTTGGCTAAAGAAAAAAATTTAGGTATGCTATATTGCGTAGTAAATAATAAAAATGCGAGTAATCTCTTTTATTTGCTGGGCTTTAAGGAGATTAATGTCGAAGATTTGCCTGTTGATGTCAGAGAGTCATCAACAGTTAATGCGATGAAAGTTGTGAATAACTCGAAAATTATGTATTATTCCATTAGTAATGTGGATAATTAAGGAGAGTTATCCACAAAAATCATCATTTTATTCACAATTTGTGGACAAGTCAGGTAAAAGATAAAAATTTTAGCGAGAATCAGTTAAAAAATTCTTGTCGAAAATTGAAGAATCACAAGCAATTTCATGTATTTAAACAAGTTTTGGCTAAAGGTGGATAAGTATGAAGACAAATATATGGTCAGTGGATAAGTATGTGGATATAGATAGTGGTTATCCACAAATACAACAGGCTGCAGACCTTTTAAACAAGAATGAAGTAGTTGCATTTCCAACAGAAACGGTTTACGGACTTGGAGGTAATGCCAAAAGCGATGAGGCGATAGCTAAAATCTTTGCTGCTAAAGGGAGGCCGTCAGATAATCCTCTCATTATTCATATCGCTAATAAAGAGCAGCTGACAGAACTAGTTTCAGAAGTGCCCGAGAAGGCTGAACAGCTCATGGAGGCTTTCTGGCCAGGAGCGCTGACAATTATTTTCCGATTGAAGGAAGGAGCCTTGTCTAAGCTTGCTACTGCAGGACTAGTTACTGTTGGAGTAAGAATGCCTGATCATCCTGTTGCACTAAGGCTGCTCGAAGAGGCTAATTTGCCAATCGCTGCACCGAGTGCTAATACTTCTGGCAAGCCGAGTCCAACTACAGCTCTTCATGTGAAGGAAGATTTAGATTCTATCATAGCAGGCATTGTCGATGGTGGTCCAACTGGTGTCGGAGTGGAGTCAACAGTAATTGACTGCACGGATGCTGTACCGACGATTTTGCGTCCAGGTGGAGTGTCACAGGAGGAAATGGAAAAAGTCATTGGAGAAGTGAAGCTTGATAAGGCGCTTGTAAATAAAGAGTCTGCCCCGAAGGCACCAGGGATGAAGTACACGCATTATGCCCCAAACGCACCGTTGTTTTTAGTGAAGGCTCCAAGAGAAAGAATTCAGGAGTTAGTAGCGGAAGAACGTCGGAATGGCAAAAAAGCAGGAGTGCTTACAACAGAAGAAAATCAAGATTTCTACCAAGCAGATTATATTTTTGTATGTGGAAAAAGAGCTGAATTATCCACAGTCGCTGCGAATTTATATGATGGGCTGAGAAGCTTTAACCATAGTAATGTTGATATTATTTTTTCTGAGATGTTTCCATATGAAGGTCTAGGACACGCAATCATGAACAGATTGATGAAAGCAGCCTCTCACCAAGTGATTGAATAACCCTGAGGAAAAAATGCCAAAAGAAATTTCTGAATAGACCATAGACAAAATGCTTCTAAAAAAACTTGGACGTGCATATTCTTAACTAGCAAGTCCAAGGGGGAAGGTAATGTCTACACTAATCGGAGAAATATTTACACTTATGCTGATGGCATTTGCTTTAGGAATGGACGCATTTTCTGTTGGGCTGGGAATGGGAATGTACAGACTCCGGCTAAGGCAAATAATGAAGATAGGATTTATTATCGGAATATTTCATGTCATTATGCCGCTTGCAGGCATCCTAGCTGGAAGATTCTTATCTGATAATTTTGGAGAAATTGCCGGTATTATTGGAGGAGTGCTTCTTGTCATTTTAGGTGTGCAAATGATATGGACTGGCTTTAAAGAAGATGATGAACATAAAATCACACCAGTCGGATTCGGCCTGATTGTGTTTGCGGTCAGTGTGAGTCTGGACAGCTTTTCAGTCGGCTTAAGCTTAGGTATTTATAAAGCGAAAACATGGCTAGTTCTGCTTGCTTTTGGCTTGAGCGCAACATTACTCACATGGCTCGGCTTGATTATTGGGAGAAAAGCACAAGGACTTTTAGGTAATTACGGTGAGGTGTTAGGCGGAGGGATATTGCTTGCTTTTGGCGTAAAGCTGCTATTACATCTTTAACTACATCGAAGTGATAAACATGCAGGCAGCTTCATTGACAGGCTGCCTTTTTGTTTTGCAAAAACAGCTAAATCTTTGGAATGAAGTGTAAAAATAATAATTCCTGTCGATAGATATAGTAGTGATTCCAAATGGTGACATAAAATTAGGCTGACAAAAAAGTCTATACTATACTTTTACTTAAAAGGAGGTAGAAAATATGGTACGTGTACTGTTTGTTTGTACAGGGAACACTTGTCGCAGCCCAATGGCAGAAGCAATCCTTAAGAATAGCAGCGTAAATATCGAAGTTAAATCTGCCGGTGTTTATGCAATAGACGGGGCGGAGGCTTCTTATCAATTGAAGGAAGTGCTTGCGGAAAAGGGAATGGAACATAATCATCGCTCCTCCATGCTGACTAGCGACTTGTTAGACTGGGCAACACATGTGTTTACGATGACGGTCGGCCATAAGAATGCAATTGTCAATCAGTTTCCCCATGCAATTGAAAAAACATTTACGTTAAAGGAATTTGTAAATGATGATAAGTATGGAGATATTGTCGATCCATTTGGAGGTTCGGTCGAGCTTTATAGAATGACATATCAGGAATTACATAGCTTGATACAGTCACTGATAAAAAAATTAGAAATGGAAAACTAGGGGAGAACAAAATGGATAAGACTGCTTCATATAGGTTCAGCTTAAGAAAGAAACTGGCATTGTTTATTACAGTATTGGCATTGATTACTTACTCAACAAGTGCGTTTTTCATCTATGTTCTGTTTCCTTTGCTTCCGGATGATTTAGGAATTAGTGCCTTTGTATTTAATCTTCTTACATTGACATTAGGAGTCTTATGGTCTGGATTTCTGGCATTTTTGGCAGCGGGTTTTATCATTAAGCCGCTTAAGCGTCTGGAGCAGAGTGCAATTAAAGCAGCACATGGAGATATAAGAGAAGAAGTGGAAATTTCAAGTTCGGATGATGAAATTCAATCACTAGGCATTGCTTATAATGATATGCTGGCTAACTTGCGGGAAATGGTTAAAAGTATTGAAGATAACTTTAACAGCACTAATGCAACAGTTAAAACAATTACAGGTAAATCACAGGAAGCTCATGAACAGACAGTGTCTATTTCAAAGGCAGTGGAAGAAATTGCAGGCGGATCTGAGGTAGCAGCCAATTCTGTTCAAGCAACAGCTGAAGCAGTGGAGCAGTCGATGAAAATTGCCCAAACAGTCCAGGAAAATGCAGATCATACACAGCAAATCTCTAATGAAATGCTTGCAAACTTAGATGAAACGAATAAAGTGGTTCATTCTCTTGTAGCTGGCCTTAAGCAGTTGGCCGAAGAAAACAGCCGTTCCTTATCATCTGTAAAAAGATTAGAAGATAATGCCGCTAAAATCGGTGATATTCTAAAGTTTGTTGGAACAATTGCCTCACAAACAAACTTACTTGCTTTAAATGCCTCCATTGAAGCGGCAAGAGCTGGGGAACACGGTAAAGGATTTGCGGTTGTAGCAGAAGAGGTAAGGGTTCTAGCGGATGAGAGCGCCAAAGCTGTTGAAGGTGTTGGTGAACTAATTGCCAATATGCAGTCAGAAGTCAAAAATGTCGTTGGCCAGATTAAAAAGCAGGTTCAAAGCGCCAATGCAGAAGCACAACAAGGTGAAAAAACGAATGCTACCCTTCAAGAAATGACAGCTATTGTGAAACAAATGGCAGATTCCACTAAACATATTACAGCCCAAGTTCATCAGCAAATGGAGCAGATTGAGCATACCTCCAGACAGTCTCAAGAAGTAGCGGCAATTGCGGAGGAGACATCTGCAGGAACGCAGCAGGTAATGATTATTGCAGAAAGCCAGACGAAGATCATTAATGAAGTTGATATTCTTGCAATGGAGCTTCAGCAGCAGGCTGAGCAGCTGAAAGAAACTATCACCAGATTTAAGATTTAATCGTATTATAAGTGCTTTTTCCTGCTTACTTTTTACTTAGTTTTCTGTTTCTAAAAAGAATGTAAACAGCCTTTCTATTTGCTCTTTTTTATGTGAAAATAATAGAGGAATAAGAGGAGGTTAACAGGATGAAAGTTGCTATAGCTTCAGATCATGGCGGATTGAATATTAGAGAAGAAATCAAAAGCTTGCTTAATGAATTGCAGATAGAATATGTAGATTTTGGGTGTGATTGCACTACTTCAGTAGATTACCCGGATTATGCACTGCCAGTTGCAGAAAAGGTTGCGAGCGGAGAGTTCGATCGCGGGATTCTGATTTGCGGAACTGGTATTGGCATGAGCATTGCAGCTAATAAAGTAAAAGGTATCAGATGCGCACTTGTGCATGATGTTTACAGCGCCAGATTGACTAGGGAGCATAATGACAGCAATGTGATTGCAATGGGAGAAAGAGTAATTGGTCCGGGACTTGCCCGGGAAATAGCGAAGACTTGGCTGCTTTCTGATTTTAGCGGCAGCAGACATCAAACAAGAATCGATAAAATCGCAAACTATGAATTAGAAACATCTTCCTAAGCATAATGCTATAACGAAAGGCAGTGTTGTTTATGGGTATAGATAAGTCATTGTTAGTGGAACAGCTGCACAGCATCTTAAATGATTATCAAGAACAGGCAAATTTGACGAGCCGCCATCTGTTTGTTGTTGGCTGCAGCACAAGTGAAGTCATCGGTGAAAGAATCGGGACTGCAGGTGCTGAGGATGTCGCAAGTATTATCTTTCAAGAGTTTAAGCAATACGAGGAACAAACAGGTGTTGCATTGGCTTTTCAATGTTGTGAACATCTAAACAGAGCTTTAGTAGTTGAGCGTAAGCTGCAAGAGGAAAAAGGTTGGCCGGAAGTTACTGTTATTCCTGTACGCCAGGCAGGTGGAGCTATGGCGGCATATGCTTATCAGCATATGGCAGATCCTGTTGTCGTTGAACATATTACAGCAGACGGCGGCATTGATATCGGAGATACTTTAATAGGAATGCATATAAAGCATGTTGCAGTGCCGATAAGAGTAGCGCAAAAGCAGCTCGGTGCAGCACATGTCACTCTTGCCAAAGCAAGACCAAAGCTGATTGGCGGACAAAGAGCTGTATATGAAAAAAATAAAGAGAATGAATCTTGCTAGAAAAAAGATATCCTGAAAGAAGTCAGGATATCTTTTTTTATTATACAAATAAGCTGCCAATCTAAAAACGGCAGTGTTTTTTATATATGATAACTGCTAAATCTTATAAAAAAAACGAATTTATATTATTTTAAGAAAATAATCAGACGGAATTGGATGTTTTCTTAGCAAAACACGAACAATAAATAAAGGTATAAAAATAATAATTCGTATTTTTTAGCTTCTTTTTAAATTTGTTACGTGTTAGAATATAAGAAGATTTTCCGTAGAATCAAAGAAATATAATATAAGTGTTACAGGGAGGATTCAAATGAAGCATTTAGCACAAAACGACCAACAAGTATACAAAGCTATTCAGCAAGAATTGGGCCGCCAACGATCAAAAATCGAGTTGATTGCATCAGAGAATTTCGTAAGTGAGGCAGTAATGGAAGCACAAGGTTCTGTCCTTACAAATAAATATGCAGAAGGCTATCCGGCAAAACGTTATTATGGCGGTTGTGAATATGTTGATATTGTTGAAGATATCGCTCGCGATCGTGCGAAAGAAATTTTTGGTGCAGAGCATGTCAATGTTCAACCCCATTCTGGAGCACAAGCAAATATGGCTGTATATTTCACTATACTTGAGCAAGGGGACACAGTGCTCGGTATGAATCTTTCCCACGGCGGACATTTAACACATGGAAGCCCAGTAAACTTTAGTGGTGTTCAATATAACTTTGTTGAATATGGTGTTGACAAGGAAACAGAACAAATCAATTATGAGGACGTGCTTGAAAAAGCTCGCGAACATAAGCCGAAGCTTATCGTAGCTGGTGCTAGTGCATACCCTCGCGCGATTGATTTCAAGAAATTCCGTGAGATTGCAGATGAAGTTGGCGCATACTTAATGGTCGACATGGCTCATATCGCCGGACTTGTTGCTGCAGGATTGCATGAAAATCCAGTTCCGTATGCAGATTTTGTTACAACAACAACGCATAAAACATTAAGAGGCCCTCGCGGCGGAATGATCCTTTGTAAAGAGGAGTTCGGCAAAAAAATCGATAAGTCAATCTTCCCAGGAATCCAGGGTGGACCACTTATGCATGTCATTTCTGCTAAAGCTGTTGCTTTTGGAGAAGTATTGCAAGATGACTTTAAAGTATATGCTGAAAACATTATCGCAAATGCAAAGAGATTAGCAGAAGGATTACAAAAAGAAGGTTTGAGACTTGTATCTAATGGAACAGACAATCACCTGTTGCTAGTAGATTTACAGACTCTTGGACTGACTGGTAAAGTTGCCGAGCATGTTTTGGATGAAGTCGGCATTACGGTAAACAAAAATACAATTCCATTTGATCCTGCAAGTCCATTCGTGACAAGCGGAGTTCGTATCGGTACAGCTGCTGTGACATCCCGCGGTTTCGGTTTGGAAGATATGGACGAAATTGCTTCTATTATCGGCTTCACATTGAAAAATCATGAAGATCAAGAAAAATTAGCAGAAGCAGCTAAAAGAGTGGAAGCATTGACTAGCAAATTTGTATTGTATAAAGAACTATAAGAAACAGCAGCCAGCCTATCATAAGCATAGGCTGGCTCTTTTTTGGGTAAAAATAATGTAAGTAAAGTTAAACTTTCAGTTGATTTGAAAGCCTTTTTTCTGTAGAATTACAAGAAGTGTGTTTACGATAAAGAAGGAAACGGAGTGAAAGATGTGGCAAAAGTATACGTATTTGATCACCCACTTATTCAACATAAACTTACATACATTCGTGAGAAACAAACAGGTACAAAAGAATTCAGAGAGTTAGTAGATGAAGTGGCAACATTGATGGCTTTTGAAATCACTCGTGATATGCCTTTAGAAGAAATTGAAATTGATACTCCAGTAAGCAGAACAAAATCAAACGTACTTTCCGGTAAGAAGATAGGGATTATTCCAATCCTGCGCGCAGGTATCGGAATGGTTGACGGTATCCTGAAGCTTATTCCAGCTGCAAAAGTTGGACATATTGGGCTTTACCGTGATCCAAAGACACTTAAGCCTGTAGAATATTATGTGAAGCTTCCGTCTGATGTAGAAGAAAGAGATTTCATTGTAGTAGATCCAATGCTTGCAACAGGCGGTTCAGCGATTGAAGCAATCAACTCCTTGAAAACAAGAGGCGGAAAGAACATCAAGTTCATGTGCTTAATTGCAGCACCTGAAGGTGTAGAACTTCTGAAAGAAGCTCACCCAGATGTAGATATTTATATCGCTGCACTTGATGAGAAGCTAAACGAAAAAGGTTACATTGTTCCAGGTCTTGGAGACGCTGGTGACCGATTGTTCGGAACTAAATAAATAGCTAAAAGACTGGCCTGTATAGGTCAGTCTTTTTTTTGTGCTTCGAGAACATGTAACCAAAAATGCCCACACATATTTTAATCACTTCTGCAAATTATAAAACCAACTACAGCCCCTTTGCTAAGGAGAATACATATGAAGAAACTAATCCTGCTGCTATCGCTTATAATCCTCCCTTGTTCTAATCATATTATTGCAGCTGCGCTCGAGCTCCCTGATCTACCAATAGAAAGCAAACAGGAAAAAAAGGTAGCCATTATAAAGCTAAAAGGCGGATGTTCTCAGGCGAAAGTGAACGAGCTAATGACGAAACTGAAAAGTGGCGAAAAGAGAACCGTATTTTGTGAAATTTTTTCAGGATTTTCCGTGCGCGCTACGGTAGATGATTTGCATAAGCTTGCTGACAATCATGATGTGGAGCTTGTATCACAAGTTAAAACATATACTGCAGAAAGTGAACGGCCTGCTGAGATAATTGGTGCTGATTGGATAAGAGGGGCATTAAAGGAGAGCTCTGCCTTGACTGGAAAGGGAATAAAGGTAGGAGTGATTGATACAGGCATTGATTATAATCATCCTGACTTAAAGAAAAGCTTTAAAAGAGGCTGGGATTTTGTTGATCGTGATAAGGACCCGATGGAAACAGTCGGAAACGGGTTAAGAAATACTTTGCATGGTACACATGTCGCTGGAATTATTGCCGCAAAGGGCAAGCATCAAGGAGTTGCTCCAAATGCAGAAATTTATGCGTACCGTGCGCTTGGTCCTGGAGGAGCAGGAACAACAGAGCAAATATTAAGTGCGATTGAAAAAGCGGTAAAGGATAAGGTCGATGTGCTTAACCTCTCACTTGGCAGTGAAGTGAACGGGCCGGATTTGCCGATAAGTATTGCCTTAAATAAGGCAGTTGAGAAAGGGATTGTGGCTGTTGCAGCAGCAGGGAATGCAGGGCCATCCGATTGGACAGTAGGTTCTCCGGGCACAGCTGCTAAGGCTATATCAGTTGGAGCAACAACACCTAATATGAAAATTCCTTATATAGAGGTAGACGGAGCAAGGATTATCTTAAATAAGATGGATAAAAGTAAGCAATGGAGCTTTACAAATAGTTTAGAAATAGCACAAGGGGGGCTTGGCCGCAAGAAGGAGTTAAATAACGTAAAAGGAAAGGTAGTGCTCCTGAAGCGGGGGGAGCTAACGTTTGGGGAAAAAGCTGAAAATGCGTATAAGGCAGGAGCGAAGGCTGTTCTTATTATGAATGATATGGATGGTCCTCTGCTTGGAAGCTTGGAAAAAGATATACCAATTCCAGTTGCAGGCGTAACGAAACAGGAAGGCAGTATTCTCCTTGAGAAGCTTGGCAAAAATAAGTTATATGCAAAAATCAACAGTTATTGGGAAAAAGATATTCTGGCAGAGTTCAGCTCAAGAGGACCTGTCACAAGCACATGGGATATAAAGCCAGATGTTGTTGCTCCTGGGGTAGTGATTAACAGCACAGTGCCTGGAGGCTATCTGGCGCTTCAAGGCACGAGCATGGCAGCTCCTCATGTAGCCGGTGCTGCTGCTCTTCTGCTAGAAGCTCATCCTGATTGGAGTCCGGAAGATGTGAAGGCAGCTTTAATGAATACAGCACTGCCGCTTCGCAACAGAAACGGGGAACTTTACAAGGTGTATGAGCAAGGTGCTGGCAGAATCCAAGTGGATAAAGCTGTACGAGCAGAGGTGCTTGTTTTGCCGGGCAGCATGAGATTCGGGAAATTTAAGCTTGCAGACCATCTACATGAACATACTTCCTATTTAACAATAGTCAACAAAGGAAGTGAACCTCAATGGGTAACATTTAAACAGCCTGCTAAGCAAAGAGGCATGACATGGCAGTTGCCGTTGTCCTTTACATTAGCTCCCGGCAGTACCAAAAAAGTGCCGATCCGAATGATGATAGACAATAAATTATTTAAAAACAAGCTGCAGAATGGAGCGCTTGAAGTAAATGCAGGTAGGAATTCCATAACGATACCATATTTGTATGTACTTGAAGAACCGGAATATCCTCGTTTAATGGGCTTTAATATGGTAGAGGAGAATAATGGGAGCTTCAGTTATGAAGCCTATTTACCGACAGGTGCCGAAGAGTTTGGCATAGCTGCATTCGATAAGGAGTCCTTAAAGTTTGTGAAATTTCTTGATTGGAAAAAAGAGGTAAAACGAGGTCAGTTAAAGGGGAATATTAAGAAAGATTCTCTGCCAGACAGTGGTATATATGAAATTATTGCGTTTGCCAAAAAAGCAGGCAAAGAAGATGCTGTCAGCGGACAATTAACGGTTGTAGGTAACAAAGTTAATTATAGTGAAAAACGTTAAGCGAAAATAGTTTGGCAATTGTAAACATCTCCCTAATATAAAAGTAATAGGAAATTAATTGAAAGATATGTGAATAATCTCCTTTTTCGATATAAAATTTTTCGATTCATGATAGAATAAAAAAGAAAATTTTTACCGGGAAAGGAGAGAAAAAATAAAACGCTTCATATATGATAATTTAGGGGTTAAACGATAATATTTAAAGGTGAGATTTTAATCTTTTTATGTTGTTAATACTAATTGACATTTGACATAACCTTATTGTATGCTTACAAAGTAGATGATAGGGTTTTCAGGGCCTTTTCAAAAAATATTGCTTTTTTTGTGACGCAAAAAAGGCTGTTTTTGTTCCCTGTTAAAGCTGTCTGAAAGAAAGTCTGTTGTCAGGAGATTTGGCTAAATTATGTTTGAAATAAAGCAGATGCTTACAAAACAACTTAAGTACATATCTATACTGCTTTCACTTTACCTTATCGGGTGGGTTGCAACCCCTTATAAGCCTGTTTTTATGGGTCTGTTAATTGGGACAGCCTTAAGCCTTTATAATATTTGGCTTTTAGTGAGAAGGATGGCAAGATTCAGCAGAAACATAGATGAAGGAAAAAAAACGCAATCATTAGGAATGCTGCAAAGAATGGCGGCTGCGGTCCTTGGGGTTGCATTAGCCATGGAATTTCCTGAGCAGATACACCTTATCAGCGTTGTTATTGGATTAATGACGGCTTACATAGTCATTATGATAGATTACTTATTTAGTACTATTTTTAAAAATAGTATTAGAAAAGAGAGGTGAGAATTGCTTGGATCACAAAGAGAAAGTGTTTTACCTTTTCGGTTCGGAATACTTGAGAGTAGATTTATCCAGTGTCTTGATGATAGCCATAACAAGTTTGATCGTATTTATTATCGCTGTTGCTGCAACGCGCCGACTGGCCCTCAAGCCTACAGGGATGCAGAACATGATCGAATGGGTAATGGACTTCGTGAAAAACATCATCAAAAGCAACATGGATTGGAAAGATGGAGGGAAGTTCCACATGTTAGGGATGACAATCATCTTTTACGTGTTAATTTCCAACCTGCTTGGTTTGCCGTTTTCTATAGTGGTTGACGGTGTTCTTTGGTGGAAATCACCAACAGCCGATCCGATTATCACATTGACATTAGCTTCTATGATCATTGCATTGACACATTATTATGGTGTTAAGCAAAAAGGAGTTAAAGGGTATTTCAAAGGCTATGTTCAGCCGATGAAGTTCTTGCTTCCTTTAAAGATAATCGAAGAGTTTTCCAATACTTTGACGCTTGGTTTGCGTCTGTACGGAAATATTTATGCCGGGGAACTGCTATTGTCCCTATTAGTAGGTTCATTAGCGTGGACAGGATGGGCAGGCTTTATTGCTGCAATTCCTTTAACAATGGCATGGCAAGGTTTTTCTATCTTCATAGGGTTTATACAAGCCTATATCTTTACAATGTTAACTTTTGTTTACATGTCTCATAAAGTAAGTGACGAGCATTAATCTATTCCCTTATTTTTTTAAGGTGAAACTATAAAAAATCATATTGATATATTTAGGAGGAAATTAATAATGAATCTTTTAGCAGCAGCAATCGCAATTGGTTTATCAGCATTAGGAGCAAGTATTGGTAACGGTTTGATCGTAGGACGTACAGTTGAAGGGATTGCACGCCAACCAGAAGCACGCGGTTTCCTACAAACAACAATGTTCATCGGGGTAGCATTAGTTGAGGCATTGCCGATTATCGGAGTTGTAATTGCATTCATGGTACTTAACCGTTAATAAATAGCTAAAAAATGGCGAAGACTTTTTTGAAAACTTCGCCTTTACTTTATGCAAAAAAAGTCAGTTTGAAGGTAAGCAGTTGGAAGGGAGTGAACCGTTGTGTTATTAAATAGCTTCGTATTAGGAGCTGCTGGAGCAGCTTCTCACGGTATAAATGGTGGAACAGCCATATTTCAATTAGTAATCTTTTTAATTCTTCTTGCGCTATTGAAGAAATTCGCATGGGGACCGATTATGGGAATCATGAAGCAAAGGGAAGAATTTGTAGCAAATGAAATAAACAGTGCGGAGAAAAACCGCATCGAGTCTTCTAAGCTTCTAGAAGAACAGCGGGCATTGCTGAAAGAGGCGCGCACTGAGGCAAAAGAATTGATCGACAATGCAAAGGCTCAAGGTGAGCTGCAAAGAGAAACAATCATTGCTGATGCAAGAAAAGATGCGGAAAGACTAAAGAATTCAGCATTGCTTGAAATTGAACAACAGAAGGAAAAGGCAGTTGTTGCAATTCGCGAGCAAGTTAGTTCCCTATCTGTATTAATCGCTTCTAAAGTAATCGAAAAAGAGCTGAGTGAACAGGATCAGGAGAAACTGATTAATGATTACATACAAGAGGTAGGCGAAAAACGATGATGGATACAGGAGTATCAAAGCGCTATGCTTTAGCCCTTTTCCAAATCGCGAAAGAAAATGGCAATGTGGAACAGTTGGAAGAGGAAATGCGTGTTGTAAAAGCAGTTGTGGCCAACTCACCGGATTTGCAGCAAGTTTTCAAGTCTCCTAATATCTCATTGGAGCAAAAGAAAGAGATAGTAAAAAATGCGTTCAGTTCAGCAAGTGTTCATGTGCAAAACATGTTGATGCTTTTAATGGACAGACATCGCGAAGATTATATCGTCAGCATCTGTAATTACTTTTTGGAATTTGTTAATGATGCAAAAGGAATTGCAGAAGCGAAAGTCTACTCTGTAAGACAACTTACAGATAGTGAAAAATCGGCTATCTCTGCGGCATTTGCTGCCAAAGTAGGGAAACTGTCGCTAAATATTGAAAATATTGTTGATTCCAACCTTTTGGGCGGAATTAAAGTTCGCATAGGTAACAAAATATTCGACGGCAGCTTACAAGGCAAGCTTGCACGTCTGCAACGTACATTATTAGGATAAGATTTCAAGATAGGGGTGAAACGCATGAGCATCAAAGCGGAAGAAATCAGTGCTCTTATAAAAAGGCAAATTGAAAATTACCAATCAGAAGTTCAAGTGAGTGAAGTAGGTACGGTTATCAGTATTGGTGATGGAATCGCTCGCGTTCATGGATTGGACAACTGTATGGCAGGGGAACTTGTTGAGTTCTCTAACGGAGTTATGGGTCTTGCCCAAAACTTAGAAGAAAGCAATGTCGGGATCATCATCCTTGGTCCTTACACAGACATTCGCGAAGGTGACGAAGTGCGTCGTACAGGCAGAATCATGGAAGTACCTGTAGGCGAAGAATTGATTGGACGTGTTGTTAACTCATTAGGTCAGCCTGTGGATGGAATGGGTCCGATTAACTCAAGCAAAACTAGACCGATTGAGTTCTTGGCACCTGGTGTTATGGACCGTAAATCAGTTAGCGAGCCGCTTCAAACAGGTATCAAGGCAATTGATGCACTTGTGCCAATCGGCCGCGGACAGCGTGAGCTTATCATCGGTGACCGCCAAACAGGTAAAACATCTGTAGCAATCGATACAATTCTTAACCAAAAAGACCAAGATATGATCTGTATCTATGTAGCAATCGGACAAAAGGAATCTACTGTTCGTAATGCGGTTGAAACACTTCGCAAACACGGTGCATTGGATTATTCCATCGTCGTGACTGCATCTGCTTCCCAGCCGGCTCCATTGCTTTACCTAGCTCCATATGCAGGTGTAGCTATGGGTGAGGAATTCATGTATAACGGCAAGCACGTTTTAATCGTATATGATGATCTTTCTAAACAAGCATCAGCATACCGTGAATTATCCTTGCTGCTTCGTCGTCCTCCAGGCCGTGAAGCATATCCAGGGGATGTATTCTACTTGCATTCTCGTTTACTTGAGCGTGCAGCGAAGCTGAGCGACGCTAAAGGCGGCGGTTCTATTACTGCATTGCCGTTCATTGAGACACAAGCAGGAGACGTATCTGCATATATTCCAACAAACGTAATCTCTATTACAGATGGTCAAATATTCTTGCAGTCTGACTTGTTCTTCTCAGGAGTACGTCCTGCAATCAACGCAGGGTTGTCTGTTTCCCGTGTAGGTGGTTCTGCACAAATTAAAGCGATGAAAAAAGTTGCAGGTACGCTTCGTCTTGACTTAGCGTCATTCCGTGAGCTTGAGTCATTCGCACAGTTTGGATCAGACCTTGATAAAGCAACACAAGATAAGTTGAACCGCGGTGCCCGTACAGTTGAGGTACTGAAGCAAGACTTGAACAAACCATTAAAAGTAGAAAAGCAAGTAGCGATCCTTTATGCATTGACGCGCGGATTCCTTGATGATATTCCAGTACATGATATCAGAAGATTTGAAGATGAGTTATTGAACTGGATGGATCATAACCGTAAAGAATTGCTGGATCACATTGTGTCAACGAAAGAGCTTCCTTCTGACGACGATATGGCAGCTGCGATTAACGACTTCAAAAAGACGTTCGCTGCAACTGAGTAATAAAAGGAAAATCTGATGAATGGTGGTGAAAACGTTTGGCATCATTACGCGATATAAAGTCACGTATTAATTCAACGAAAAAGACAAGCCAAATCACAAAAGCGATGCAAATGGTATCTGCTGCTAAGATGAATAAAGCAGAAGCAAATGCAAAGTCTTTTGTTCCATATATGGAAAAGATAGAAGAAGTGACACAGTCAGTAGCGGCAGGGAGCAAAGGCAGCTCCCACCCAATGCTGGTTGCCCGTCCGGTTAAAAAGACAGGTTATATTATTATCACATCAGACCGCGGACTTGCGGGTGCATATAACAGTAATGTTTTAAGAAAGCTGAACCAGATTGTACAAGCTAAGCATCAATCAAAAGATGAGTATGCAGTTATTGCAATCGGTAAAGTCGGCAGAGATTTCCTTGTGAAGCAAGGGACAAATGTCATTTTGGACATTGTCGGAATTGCGGACCAGCCGGACTTCTTGGACATTAAGGATATTACGAACAAGTCTGTCGGCATGTTTAGTGATGGAACATTTGATGAAGTACACATCATTTACAGCCATTATGTGAGTGCAATCCAGCAGGATGTAATGGAGAAGAAAATTCTCCCTCTTACAGATATCGGGAATAACTCTGCTGCACTTACTTCCTATGAATTTGAGCCTTCTGCAGAAGAGATTTTGGATGTATTGCTGCCGCAATATGCAGAAAGCCTAATTTACGGTGCATTGCTTGACAGTAAAGCGAGTGAACACTCTGCTAGGATGACAGCAATGAAGAACTCTACTGATAATGCGAAAGAAATTATCAATGATTTGAGTCTAGTTTATAACCGAGCTCGCCAGGCTGCTATTACGCAAGAGATTACGGAAATCGTCGGCGGTGCAGCTGCGCTGGAATAGGATTTAAGCAATAGAATTGCGACTTTGCAATTCTATGAAAAGAAGTATTGGAGGGAAAAACATGAGCTTAGGACAAGTTCTTCAGGTAATGGGTCCTGTAGTCGACGTTAAGTTCGATGGTGGCCATTTGCCTGATATAAATAATGCTTTGAAAGTGGTTCGTATTTCAGGAGAAAATGCTTCTGACAACGCTGAAGTAACCCTTGAAGTTGCCCTGCATTTAGGTGACAATACGGTCCGTACAATCGCGATGTCTTCTACTGATGGAATCACTAGAGGAACTCAAGTAACAGATACAGGTAAGTCTATTTCTGTACCAGTTGGTGATGTTACTTTAGGACGTGTATTTAACGTATTGGGAGAAACAATCGACCTTGATCCAGAAATTTCAGCTGATGCTAGAAGAGACTCTATTCATAGAGAAGCTCCGAAGTTCGAGCAGCTTTCTACACAAGTTGAAATACTAGAAACAGGTATTAAAGTAGTAGACTTGCTTGCACCTTATATTAAAGGTGGAAAGATCGGTCTATTCGGAGGAGCAGGTGTTGGTAAAACGGTTCTTATCCAAGAACTTATCAACAACATCGCTCAAGAGCACGGCGGTATTTCTGTATTTGCCGGTGTTGGAGAGCGTACGCGTGAAGGAAATGACCTATACCACGAAATGACAGATTCCGGCGTTATTAAGAAAACAGCAATGGTATTCGGACAAATGAACGAGCCGCCAGGTGCTCGTATGCGTGTTGCCTTGACTGGTTTGACAATGGCTGAATATTTCCGTGATGAGCAAGGACAAGACGTTCTGTTCTTCATCGATAACATCTTCCGTTTCACACAAGCAGGTTCTGAAGTTTCTGCCTTGCTTGGACGTATGCCTTCAGCAGTAGGTTACCAGCCGACTCTAGCAACAGAAATGGGTAAATTACAAGAGCGTATCACTTCTACAAACGTAGGATCAGTAACATCTATCCAAGCGATTTATGTACCAGCAGATGACTACACAGACCCAGCGCCTGCAACAACATTTGCTCACTTGGATGCAACAACAAACCTTGAGCGTAAATTGACAGAGATGGGTATTTACCCAGCGGTGGATCCATTGGCATCTACATCACGCGCTTTGTCGCCTGAAATCGTAGGAGAAGAGCACTACAATGTTGCTCGTCAAGTACAATCAACTTTACAGCGCTACAGAGAGCTTCAAGATATCATCAGCATCCTTGGTATGGATGAGTTGAATGATGAAGATAAAATGGTCGTACATCGCGCAAGAAGAATTCAATTCTTCCTGTCACAAAACTTCCACGTAGCAGAACAGTTCACAGGACAGAAGGGTTCTTATGTTCCTGTTAAAGAAACTGTTAAAGGCTTCAAGGATATCCTTGATGGTAAATACGATCACCTTCCAGAAGATGCATTCCGCCTAGTCGGAAGAATCGAAGAAGCAATCGAAAATGCTAAAAAAATGGGTGTTGAAGTATAATTCTAGTCAGGAGGGGTAGAAATGAAGACGATTAAAGTCCATGTAGTAACTCCTGATGGCCCGGTGCATGATTCAGACGTTGAGACGGTTATCGCAAAAGCAGAAAGCGGAGAACTTGGAATAATGGCAGGCCATGTTCCAATGGTTGCTCCCCTTAAAATAGGTGTCATACACTTGAAAAATGGAAAGACTTCTGAGTATTTGGCAGTCAATGGCGGAATCTTAGAGGTTCGGCCAGATAAAGTAACGGTGCTTGCTCAATCTGCGGAAACTGCGGAAGATATCGATTATGATCGTGCTTTACGAGCTAAGGAGCGTGCAGAGCAAAGATTGCATGCGCAGAGTAGTGAACATATAGATTTTAAACGCGCAGAGCTTGCTCTCAAACGTGCAATGAACCGTATTTCTATAATCGAAAAAAGATATTAAAACCAAATGCCTCCTTTGCAAAAATGCAAATTGGGGGCATTTTTTTCGTTCGTGAAAGGGCTTTAAAAGAACAAAAAAGGTCTAGAAGAAACGAAAATGAAATAAAAATGAAATGAAAATGAAAAAATATGAAACCTTTTAGGTAGTTAGTTCGTCAAATAGAAGTTAGCAAGGAAACTTAAGAGTGGAGGTTCGGCCGTGATAGAAGATTTTGGCCAACAGGCGTTGCTCAGCATTGTAACAAATGTGGTATTTATTGCCCTGGCTTGGTGGGCATTGCAGTCCTTGAACATTGAAAAGTTCATCCGTGCAAACAAAGTAGTTCAAGCAAGAGTTTTATATGTGTTATTATCGATAATAATGGGATCACTAGTCAGTGACTTCTTCCTTAATTATCTGCTTTGGTCACAACAGTTGCCACTAATTATGCAATAAGATGCATTGGAAGAAACAATTACCAACTAAATAGGTCTTCATACATGTTTTCTTTTGTTCACTTTTTCAGTACAATTCAACTTGCGTGTTGAATAAAATTAGTTTGTACGCTGATATAGAATATATTCATGTCAAAAAGTGACGACAATTCGTGAGTATTTCATTCCCCTACTATGGAAACAATGCTAGTAAGGGGGAGGAATATAAGATGAATAAAAAAAGAACAGTAATTTATATCGTGTTAACAATACTAGTTGGTTTGGCAGCAGTCACTTTTGGGAATAACCCAATTATCGCGAAAAAACAGCTAGACCTATTTATCATAAATGGAATTTTACAAGAGGAACAGAACATTAATGTAACTGAATGGTCTCTGCATGCAAGAGAAAAATTGGAAAATGTGAAAAGCTTATCAGATGCAAAAGCCGTTCAGGCTGAATTGCAGGAAAAATTTCCTGATGCAAAATGGACGGAAACAGAAAACAGCAGCAGCTGGCAGGCTAAAGCTTTACTTTCAGCTGACAGCAGCAAAGAAGAGAGTATAACGGTCACTGCTTCATTAACAACTCAAACTGCTCAATCATATGTTATATATGAAGTGAAAGGGAAGGAGTTAAGTGACCAGTTCAGCAAAATGCTGAAAAAGGATATAGAAGAAAAAGTTTCAGCTATATTTCGTGGAAAACCAACAATTTTCTCTTGTATAAAAGGCGAATTCAATGATAAGATTAGTAAGAGTCTGCCTTATTATGTAAACCATTTATTGGATGCTTTTCAAGCGAAACAAATAGAGGCGTTAGAGGAAGATGATTTTGTATCAGCTTCAGCCATAACGTCTATCTTTGATGAGAAAATTCAGGAAAATGACAAGGCAATGAACTTGCAATTGGGAATCAGGACACAAGGAATGGGCGGTAAGACTACCTTTGTAGTTGGCACACCCATCATAACGATTGAATATTAATATAGAGACATTGGACGCGGAGGGGAATACACTTTGGATAAAATCATCGTCCGCGGCGGAAAAAGGTTAAATGGAACGGTTAAAGTAGAAGGCGCAAAGAATGCCGTTTTGCCTGTAATCGCCGCTACATTATTAGCAAGTGATGGAAAAAGCATAATTAAGTCAGTTCCAACTCTTTCAGATGTATTTACAATAAACGAGGTATTGCGTTTTCTTAATGCTGACGTAACTTTTGCCAACAACGAAGTAACAGTAGATGCATCAAAAGAGTTGAGTGTGGAAGCGCCATTTGAATATGTGCGCAAAATGAGAGCTTCTGTTTTGGTAATGGGTTCATTATTGGCTAGAAATGGCCATGCAAGAGTAGCGTTGCCAGGAGGCTGCGCAATTGGCTCTAGACCGATTGATCAGCATCTTAAAGGCTTTGAAGCAATGGGTGCAAAAGTACAGGTAGGAAATGGTTTTATTGAGGCGTCTGTTGAAGATCGTCTGCATGGAGCGAAAATTTATTTAGATTTCCCAAGTGTAGGGGCAACAGAAAACATTATGATGGCTGCGACACTGGCTAAAGGTACAACAATCATCGAAAATGTTGCTAAAGAACCTGAAATTGTTGATTTAGCTAATTTCCTAAATGCAATGGGTGCAAAAGTAAGAGGTGCAGGAACTGGCACACTTCGAATTGAAGGTGTAGAAAAGCTGTACGGTGCAGAACATACAATTATTCCGGATAGAATTGAAGCTGGAACGTTTTTAGTTGCCGCTGCTATCACAGGCGGAAATGTCCTTGTACAAGGTGCAGTGCCAGAACATCTTTCATCTTTAATCGCAAAAATGGAAGAAATGGGTGTAGTCTTCAAAGAGGAAGAAGACGGACTTCGTGTTATTAGTGCAGAAAACTTAAAAGCTGTTGATATTAAGACAATGCCTCATCCTGGATTCCCAACAGATATGCAGTCACAAATGATGGCATTGTTGCTTCGCGCTAAAGGAACTAGCATGATAACAGAAACTGTTTTTGAAAACCGTTTTATGCATGTTGAAGAGTTCAGACGCATGAATGGCGATGTGAAGATTGAAGGTCGTTCTGTTATTATGAATGGACCAACAAACCTGCAAGGTGCTGAAGTAGCAGCAACAGATTTACGTGCTGCAGCAGCATTAATATTGTCAGGACTTGTGGCTGAAGGTATTACAAGAGTTACTGAACTGAAGCACTTGGATCGCGGATATGTTAACTTCCATGAGAAGCTGGCGGGATTAGGTGCTGACATTGAACGAGTGACAGAAGAAGAGCAAGTTACATTGACTGCAACTTATGTCGCAGATATGAATGCGTAATAAAACATAAGCAGCTATTATTCATTTCCCTTATGAGATGGATATAGCTGTTTTTTTTTTGTGCAGTTAAGCTTGGAAGAGGTTAATGAGGAAATGAAGAGATAACGAGAGATTACTCCCATACTATGCAAAGTTAGAAAAAATAGAACGCCTAGACCGATTATTTTCATGGTTTTTTCCTGATGAATAAAGTCATAAATGCTTGTCCAAGCCCATAAGAATGTTTTGTAAGACATTAATCGTCTTCTCGAAGCAATATCTACATCGTTCTTATGGAGGCTTATATATGATCAAATTCAAACCCTTTATCGCACTAGGAGCCATTCTGTTCAGCATCACTTTATTGCTTCCAGCTGTTTTGGTGCTTCCCTTTATTTCAGAACGAGGGAATGACAAAAATGATACGCCAGCACAAGTTACGCCAGCAGAAAACACAGGTCCATCTGTGGAAGTTTCCATCTATCGGGAAGAGCAAAAAAAGATAGAGAAAGTTGATTTAGAAGAATATGTTGCCGGTGTTGTGGCACTGGAGATGAATGCAAGCTTTGAACCTGAAGCACTAAAAGCGCAAGCATTAGCAGCAAGAACCTATATCGTCCGCAGGATGATCTCCCAAACGGATTCAGGATTGCCTGATGGAGCAATAGTCGGTGATTCTATTACTTATCAAGTATATAAGAATAAAGCAGAATTAAAATCAACCTGGAAAACCGGTGATTATGATTGGAAGATGAAAAAGATTGAGGATGCCGTTCAAGCAACAGCAGGACAGATTCTGACATATGACGGAGAGCCAATCGATGCTCTATTTTTCTCCACAAGTAATGGATATACAGAAAACGCTGATGATGTCTGGGCTAACTCTCTTGCTTATTTAACGAGTGTTGAAAGCCCGTGGGATAAGAACTCCCCAAAGTTTAACGGCAAAGAAGAGCTCAGTATTCAAGAGTTCGAAAGCAAACTTGGCGTCTCTGTAGGAAGCAGTACAAGCATTATGACAAATGTAGAGTATACGAAAGGCAAGCGAATTGCAAAAGCGAATATAAGCGGAAAAGAGCTTGCAGGGACAGACATTCGCGATAAGCTTGGTTTAAAGTCAACAGACTTCACTATGACCAGAGAAGGCCAGAATATCGTTGTGACGACGAAGGGATATGGTCATGGTGTCGGGATGAGCCAGTATGGTGCAAACGGAATGGCGGCTGAAGGCAAGACATATGAGGATATCGTCAAGTATTACTATAAAGGTGTAGCTGTAACCGATTCTGAGAAACTTCTGACAGCTTATATGGCAAATAAATAATAAAGAAATAGCAGGAAGCTTCCTTGGCAGCAAGGGGGCTTTTTTTACTTTTCATCCCTTTAGAAAAAAGTTTTTATTTTCATGCATAAATAAAACCAGTTTGTCGAAAAATAAGTTTTTAAAAAATTTTTTCTTGCATGTATATATTTATCATTATCTGTTCAGAATGATTGCTGAGGTGATGATAAAATGAGAGAGGAAGAAAACAAACGTACTTCTCCAAAATCAAAAGTAAAGAGTTTCTTTAAAAAGCGTTGGGCATTTCCAGCTGTTTATATCGCGAGTGCAGCTATTATTCTAACAGGTGTCCTTTGGTATCAAAACAGTGCAAGCGATACAGACAAGTTCAATTATGATGCGTCAAAAAATCCAAATACGCAGCTTAATGGTGATGAGCCTTCTGTACCAGTTACAAATGATGTTGAGAACTTTGCATGGCCAGTAAATGATCCAGATGCAGTAATTACTCAAAAAGGTTTTTATGACAATAGCCAAAGCAAGGAAGAGCAAATAAACTCACTAGTTTTCTATGATAATATGTACCAGCCTAATACTGGTGTAGATTTGAAAATGGAAGATAACAGTGAATTCGAAGTACTTGCTTCATTAAGCGGAACAGTTACAAAAGTATCAGAAGATTCTGTACTTGGTAATTCAATCGAAATCGAACATGCTGATGGTATCAAAACTTTCTATCAGTCTGTAAAGGATATCCAAGTAAAAGAGGGCGATGAAGTGAAAAAAGGTCAACCTCTTGCTACTTCTGGACAAAGCTTATATAACAAAGATGGCGGCATACATGTTCACTTTGAAATTCGTAAAGATAATGTAGCAGTAAATCCAATTGATTACTTCAATAAATCATTGGCTTCATTAGAAAATGCTGATACTTCTGAAGCAAGCAGCACTTCTGAAGAAAATGAAGTAACAGATGAATCGAACAAAGAAGAGTCTGTTTCAGAGGATGCAACAGAAAATCAATCAAATAAAGAAGTAACAGAAGAGTCAACAGACTCGAAAAATACAGATGCTGACGCAACAGATGAATCAACAGATTCTTCAAGTGATGATGCAGCAGACGAAAGCACTTCAGCTGATCCAAACGCATAATGCAAAACGAAAGAGTCCCATTCTTCGACAGAATGGGACTCTTTTTTCATGAATAAACCTATTTCAATGACAAATTTCTCGGGAAATAATCCATACCTGTAAATCATGCTTTTTTGTCCATTATAGGCTTCTTTTTTAGCTGCATTGCTTGGACAATTCGCAGGATAGTTAAAATAAACACGGTTGCGCCTGTGAATATATAGAGTATAAGCATCCATGTTGTCTGGCTGTCTGTGCCCAGCAGCAATCCGTGAAGAAGAGCTGCATAGAATGTTGGGAATGCGAGAAAATGGATGGCTCTCCACATCTTCTTCCCAATCTTTTTTAAGAAGTCTGTTGATAAAACTAATAACAAGAATCCATAAAAGGCAAATATGCCTAATGATAGGGAGATGACATTATGTTCGACAGTAAAAGGAATCAGGATATTAAAGATGGTGTAAGAGGTATATTCTGTATCGAATACTAGGACAAGACCATGAACCATTCCAAAAAGCAGCCCGAACCAGCCGGCAGCCTCATGAGTATTTAGAATTATTTTTTGCATTTTCTTCGGAAATATTGGAAGTTTAAAAGTTAGCCCAGTCAGCATGGAGATAAACAGCAATAAATAAGATGTGATGGCTGCTGCCCTTGTTACATTCCAAATGCTGAATAGGTCGCCAAAGGTGGATAACCATTCATTCATACTGTTTCACTCCTTCTTTTGCATAAAAGTTTATATTGCCAGCTTGCAGGCATTGGTCATCGCTTGTCAGCCCGATAAAAGCTAAATTATTTCCTTTAAATTGCTTTAAGCCTTCCTCCCAGCCAAGGATAAGCATGCATTTAGCAAGAGCTTCTGCCTCTGTTAATGTTGGGGCAATCACAGTTGCCTGAATAAGGTTGGAGGTGCTCGGCAGGCAGGTTCGCGGATCTACTATATGGTGACAGTGCTGTCCATTAACAGTTATCCAATGCCTTTTTACTGTAGAACTTGTTGCAATACCTGCATCTCTTTGTAATTCAATGGAGGCAATCGTTTCGTCTGGTCTGCTTGGATGATCTATTTTGACCACACGCTTTCTTTGCTCTAATCCCCAAACACAAATATCCCCGCCTGCAGAAATAGCGCCAGTCTTTATTCCGTCATCCTGTAAAAGCTCAGCGATGCATTGTGCTGTCCAGCCTTTAGCTATGCCCCCTAAATCTATTTGAATATCTTGTTCAAGGGTTACGCTCCTCATGCCTGTATCGATTGTGAGCGGGCGGGAAATCAGTCTAGATGAGGTAGGCTGTTCAGCTGTCTTCGGACATGCCTCCATCAGTTCAAAGCTCCGGTCATAACCGAGAGCACAAAGCGTCCTGCCTAGATAAGGATTATAAATCCCTTTTGTGACTGTAAAGTAGAAGTCCGCAATCCTAATAGCTTCAAACAGGATAGAGCTGCATACAAAAGGGATGTGGATGGTCCTATTTAATTGTGATAATTCACTAGCCTTGTCAAACCGTGACAGCGTCTTTTCTGCCTTTTTAAACAGATGTAATGTTTTTTTGGATGATTCCTCTGGTAAATCAAATGTGCGAATAGTGGTGTTCATACATGGGAATTCTGTTTGCTGCATATACTTATCTCCTTAAGATGAATGGCTGCGAAGGTCTCCACTTTCAGTTGTGCTCCCGTTAGTTGGAGGTGCTTGAAAGGACCCGCCGCTGAAATTATTGGACCCGCTGTTTGGGTCTGTTGTAGTACCTCCGCTGCTGTCACTTGACGTATCAGAAGAACTGTCCTCTTGATAATCACCAGCCCAAGAGTCGCTGCTTCCAGATGAATAGGAACTTCCTGATGAATCACTGCTGCCTGAACCGTCGTCAGGGGTTGTATAACTTCCATTGCTCCCATTTGAAGGGATTTGGCTTCCGTCTTCCTGTGCGAAAGGATTTTGGCTGCTTGGCAGCTCGCTGGTGCCCCCTGATTGATTATAAGCAGTTTGCTGACTGTTCCCAGTTGAAGTTGTTCCATTTAAAAACCCTATAAAACCTGTAAAAGCTGCAACGCTGGATAAACCTATAATCCACTTTGTTTTTTTCGGTGCCATATACATCCCCCGTATCTATCAATATTTATTAATAAGGATTGTACGAAACAATCCTTAATTATTTCTTAAGCGCTACCCACTTTTAAAAAAATCAAAGGAAACCTTGTCCCTATTCATAATTTTCTGCATAAACTTTGACCCAAGCTAATAAACTGTTACAAACCTTACAAAGATGAAGTTTGGAGTGAGGGATCGTTTATAGATAAATGGATATGTAGTCGAGGACATGTTTAATCACGATAAGATCAGAAAGCAAAAGCTTTCTGCCGCATGTAAAAAGGAATATTCATGAAAGGAAACGTGCGGGATGAAGAATTTCGATGAAGCGAAAAGCGAGTCTCATTTCACACTTCTCACATCCAATTTAGGGAGGGCGAGTGGTGTGCACGATTACATCAAAGAGAGAACTATCAAGATTGGAAAGTATATCGTGGAGACGAGGAAAACAGTTCGCGTTATAGCGAAGGAGTTTGGCGTATCCAAAAGTACAGTCCATAAGGATTTAACAGAAAGGCTTCCTGAAATAAACCCGGATTTGGCAAACGAAGTAAAGGAAATTCTTGATTATCATAAATCGATTAGACATCTTCGCGGTGGGGAAGCGACAAAAATGAAGTACAAGAAGGAAGAATTGGAAGGGGAAACAGTACAATAACAACATGGAAAGAAAAAAACACAAGAATTTCATTTATGCTTATCTATCGATGGAGGACATCCTCCATCGGTAGAGAAAAAAACAGACAGAAATAGGACTTAGGAAATACTAAGTCTTTTTTATATGTCAAAATACATATCCAACACACTCCTGTTTTACTAACAGTTGTATAAGAGATTGGAAAAAAATAGATAAATAATCGTTTAAGCGAACAAATATGAAAATTTTACAAATAAAAATAAGAAAAAATGCGCATATTTTTGACAAAAAGTTACTTCTTTCGTCAGCGGTATGATAGAATAGAAAATTAGAGTAGGACTAATATGATACGTGTTATGGCAAGGGTTGCAAGACATGTGAAGTGTTAGACATACACTTATCAGAAAACGAATATAAGAGAGTCAGCAGTTGTATTTTATATCGAACAACTGTTCTTCTGTCTGTCATAGTATTGCTTGAATTGTTAAAATGATCTGCTTATTAAAATGCGTTACATAATTTAATGAAACTAGTTTTGCTTTTTTGCGTTTAAATAATAGGAGAAATATTAACTTTTCATGTAAAGGTCTGTTTATAAAGAGAACAAATGGAAAAAACTGAATAATAGCCATAAGGAGGAAGTGTAAAAAATGTTCGCTAGAGATATCGGTATTGATTTAGGAACAGCAAATGTGTTGATTCATGTAAAAGGGAAAGGGATCGTCTTAAATGAGCCTTCGGTAGTCGCTCTCGATAAAAACACAGGCAGAGTGCTTGCAGTTGGAGAAGAAGCGCGCCGTATGGTTGGACGTACACCTGGAAATATTGTCGCTATTCGTCCGCTGAAAGACGGAGTTATTGCTGATTTTGATGTCACAGAAGCAATGCTTAAGCATTTTATCAATAAATTGAATGTAAAAGGATTTTTATCAAAGCCACGCATCCTTATCTGCTGTCCTACAAACATTACAAGTGTAGAGCAAAAAGCTATTAAAGAGGCAGCAGAAAAGAGCGGCGGCAAAAAAATCTACCTGGAGGAAGAGCCGAAAGTTGCTGCAATTGGAGCGGGTATGGACATCTTCCAGCCGAGCGGCAACATGGTTGTGGATATCGGCGGGGGAACAACTGACGTAGCTGTTCTTTCAATGGGTGATATTGTTACTTCTTCAAGCATCAAAATGGCAGGGGACAAGTTTGACAGTGAAATTCTTCAATATATTAAGAGAGAATATAAGCTCTTGATTGGAGAAAGAACGGCAGAAAACATCAAAATTAACATTGGAACTGTTTTCCCTGGCGCGCGTAAAGAAGAGATGGAAATTCGCGGCCGTGATATGGTTTCAGGTCTTCCTAGAACGATTACGGTTCATTCAGAGGAAATTGAACAGGCGCTAAGAGAGTCTGTAACAGTGATTGTACAAGCTGCTAAGAGTGTTCTGGAAAGAACTCCGCCTGAGCTTTCTGCAGATATCATTGACAGAGGAGTTATTTTGACAGGAGGCGGCGCGCTTCTTCATGGAATTGACATGCTGCTTGCTGATGAATTAAAAGTTCCAGTCTTGGTTGCAGAAAATCCAATGGATTGTGTCGCAATTGGTACAGGCATCATGCTTGACAATATTGACCGTTTACCAAAAAGAAAGCTTGGCTAATCAGGCTTTTCCATTGCTAAATAAATGAAAAATCGGCTGCCCGAAAGGGTAAGCCGTTTTTTTTGTTTAAAATATAAAATAAATTTCTGTTTTGCATTAAATACCATTAGATATTTGTAAATAACATCCGATATAATAAGGGATGAAGTAAATACAATACAAAATATGACTTTTTTCAACAAATGACTACAGAAATGAACCTAACTTATTTTATAATATAACTAACTGTAATATGACCTTAACTTCTCAAAGATTGGAGAAAATGATATGTTTAAAGGATTTTATACAGCTGCATCAGGTATGTTAGCACAGCAAAGAAGAACTGAAATGCTGACAAACAATATGGCAAACAGCAATACACCTGGATATAAAGCCGATCAATCTGCTGTCCGCACATTCCCGGAGCTGCTTCAGCAAACGGTAGATACCTATACTCCCAGCGGAAAAACAACAAAATCAACAATTGGCTCTTTAGGGACTGGTGTTTATATGCAAGAAGCCATCCCAACATTCACACAAGGTGATATTACTCAAACTGACTTGAAAACAGACATCGCCCTAGTGAATATAAATGTTCCTGGGGATGACAATAATACGGCAGGCTCCATATTCTTTAATATTCAAAATGCAAACGGTGAGACAAGATATTCTAGGAACGGAAACTTCACACTGGACGGCCAAGGTTATTTGACAACAGGAAGCGGCTTATATGTAATGGATGAAAACAATGAGCGAATTCAGCTGCCTGACGATAACTTTTCCGTGTCTAATGAAGGTGTGCTTACAACAAGTGAAGGGCAAGCATACCGCCTTGGGGTGAGCTATACAGCAAATCCTAAATCTTTAGTAAAAGAAGGCGATGGCCTTTACCGGGCTGAGGATGGACAGGCACTTGAAAATGCTTATACAGCAAACGGTGTAACATTCCAGCTTAAACAGAACTTCCTGGAGAGTTCTAACGTAGATACATCCAGGACGATGACAGATATGCTGTCTGCATATCGTTCATTTGAAGCAAACCAGAAGATTCTTCAAGCATATGACAAAAGCATGGATAAAGCCGCAAACGAAATAGGTAAAGTTTAAGGCAGACCACGTTTGGGGAAGCAACCCAGGTTAAGGGGGAGAATATAAGATGAACAGAACGATGCTTATCGCTACAAATACATTGACACAGTTGCAAAAACAAATGGATACAATCAGTAATAATATGGCTAATGTTGATACGACTGGTTACAAAAAGAATAATGCTACATTCACTGATTTGCTTGTCCAACAGGTTAATAACCAAAAGGATCTTGCGCAGGAGGTTAACCGTCAGACTCCTAATGGCATTAGACAAGGAAACGGTGCAATGGTTGCCCAGACCCAGACAGTTATGACACAAGGCACTTTAAAAACGACGAACCGTCCGTTGGATACGGCATTTACGTCAGAGGGCCAGCTTTACCGTGTGCTTGTCCAAAATGGGCAAAACACTGAAGTTCAATACACAAGAGACGGTGCTTTTTATTTGTCTCCGGTATCAAATACGGAAAACATGCTTGTGACAAAGCAGGGGTATGCAGTTCTTGATGAAAATAATAATCCGATAATGCTCGATAAAAACGTAAGTCAATATACTTTATCAGAAACAGGTACTCTATCTGCAACTCTGAACAATGGACAGACTCAGAACGTTAATCTAGGTGTGACAGCTGTTAATTATCCTCAATTCCTTGAGAAAAAGGGAGATAATCTGTATGGTTTGCCTGCCAATCTAGATGAGCTTAACATGACGAGAGATCAAGTTCTGACAGATTTGGACGGAGCACTACGCGGAGAAGTTTCCGTCCAGCAGAATGTTCTGGAACAATCCAATGTTGATATGAGCAAGGAAATGGTTAACTTAATGTCGACACAGCGCTCCTATCAGTTTCAGTCAAGAGCTATCACTATTGCTGATCAGATGATGGGATTAGTAAATGAGATACGCTAAAAGGGAGATAAAATAATGTCAGTTAATACAAGCAGTCAAGAAGTCATGAAGACAAGGGAGCAGATAAGGGAAGAAAGACAAGATAATAACTCGCAAGAGAAGTCTTCTTCAAGGTTTGGCAGAGTTCGGATGTTCCCGATTTGGCTACGGTTAATCTTAATTATTGTATTGACAGCTGTAAGCATCACAGCCGGTGCTGTAATTGGCTATAGTGTTATCGGTGACGGTAAAGCTGGAGATACTTTCAAAAAGTCGACATGGACACATATAATAGATCTTGTTGAGAAAGAATAAGGATATATAATTATTTTTTTAAGGAAGGGATAATTTCCCTTCCTTTTTTATAAGGTTATTTAGTACAATTATACATAACCACATATTAGTAGGAGGTCATAAAAATGTTAGATATAAATCAAATTAAAGAAATCATTCCCCATCGTTACCCATTCTTGCTGGTCGACCGCATCTTAGAGGTCGAGGAAGGAAAGCGTGCAGTCGGAATCAAGAATGTTTCAGCAAATGAAGAGTACTTTAATGGTCACTTTCCAGAATTCCCAGTAATGCCAGGTGTGCTTATCGTTGAAGCATTGGCTCAAGTTGGAGCTGTGGCGATGCTGATTAAAGAAGAAAATAAAGGAAGACTTGCTTTCTTTGCAGGTGTTGACAGCTGCCGCTTCAAAAAACAGGTATACCCTGGCGATCAGCTTCGTCTCGAAGTAGAAATGACAAGAGTGCGCGGAAACTTTGGCAAAGGAAAATGTGTTGCTACTGTAGACGGTGAAATAGCGTGTGAAGCAGAAATCATGTTTGCATTAGGAGATAAAAAAGAAGAATAGAGCTTTTGCTCGGCAGAAGCATCTGGTGTTTAATGCCTATTGTTATATATTTATGGGAAAGTCAAATGACATGTAAAATGTCCTTTTTCTTGGACAAGATAATTATTGACCATATAAAAGGTCTTTAAAAATCTTAAAGGAAAAGGGGTTTTTCACTTGAATAAATGGATGACGCTATTAGGTGTTTCTGCATTGTCTGCAATGCTTCTTACTGGCTGCGGTAATAATGATGATCAAAGTCCGGCTCCGGAAGATGATACGACTGTAGAAGACACAGATACTACAGACAATAATATCATTCCAGACAATAACATCATTCCAGACGGTGACATGAATAACGGGACAGACAATAATCGTCTTAACAATGATGATGGTCTGAACAACAGAAATGGCGACAATGACAACAATATAGACAACGGTGATGATGGCTTTATCGATGACAACAATGACAATAATGACCGTAACACTGACAACGATCTTGATGCCGCTGAAGATGATAATGATCCTGGCGAAGACATGATTGAAGACCGTAAAGATCGCAATGACAAGGATGACAAAGATAGCTGATTTTAAAAAGGCAGTCTACAAATGTAGACTGCTTTTTTAGTCTGTATTTTTTTCTACAAAGAGCTGCTGTTTGCTGTGCATCAGTTCTTTAAACCTTTCAGACAGCACACGGCCTTCATAGCCGCTTTCAAGGAGATGATCAAGCAGCATCTCTGCATAATCCTTGCGATTCCTCATCAAGCTCCCTTGCAGCAGCACACTGATTGTGTCCGTAAATTTACTGACAGAATGGACAATGACTTCAAACGGTGCGGGGTCATTTTCCTTTTTAGAAATGACAGCATGTACTAGTAGCTTTTGTCCATCATTTAGCGCGTTTTCAAAAAAAGAGTAATCTGTGTGAGCCATATATAATTCGATCAGCCAATTATGATGGTCATCCTCTTTATTGATAATTAATCCGTCTAAAATAGGTATTGCTGTTGCGTTCCCCCCTTGCAGCAGCTGAATGGAGATAAGTTTGAATGTCTTCACTAGAATGCCTCCCCCGAAAGTATCTTAGTTCCTTTTATTATAACGCAGATTGGTTCATGCTCCAATGCATGCATATATTGACTGTTTTGACAATTTTGATTTTGCTGCTGAATTATTATTGTTATTACTATATTAAGAAATTTTTTAGGATTTATACTGCTAAAGTGGTGGAGGAAAGGATAGAAACTTGTCATACTATCGTGCCTTTCGCAAATATGTGTCGAATGGCGGGGGAATATGCGATGGAAACCAACTATTATCCTAGTATAAATTCCTATGCAAAAGGACTTTAGCACCTTAATAGTAGAAACTAACTATGATAATTTTATAGGGTATCGATATATTCAGAAAATAAAGAATTATCAGGAGGGGAGCCTTGATATGCAAAAAGGGAAGATTTTAATCTTTGTCATTATGCTGTTTATGTTATTTTCCAATAGCGTCTTAGCTGCTGGCATACCAAATAAGGTGGAAAGTACTAAGGGGAAGGACAACCAGCTTACAGTAAAAAAAATCAGCGGCAGTGATGTAAAGGAGAAATATAAAGACACAGATACTGTCCGGGTCGTAGTCGAGATGGCAACAGAGCCGACTGTCGATTATGCTCAGAAACAGGACAAGCAAGTAAAGGAGCTGCCTAAAGCAACGAAGAAGAAGCTGAAAGAAGATAAACTTGCAGAACAGAAGGAAGTCAAGGCGAAGGTAAAGCAGGAAAAAGTCAAATTTACAGAAAAGGAAAGCTTTACAACAATCTTCAACGGGTTTAGTGGTGAAATGAAATATGGTGACATTAAAACCGTGGAAGAGCTTCCGGAAGTGGCAAAAGTACATATCGTAAATTCATATGAAAGACCAGACGAAGAAACAGATATGGTATACAGCAAAGAGCTTGTTCAAGCCCAAGAAGCTTGGCGGGATTATGGTTATAAAGGAGAAGGAATGGTTGTCGGTGTCATTGATACTGGAATCGATCAAAATCATCGAGATATGATTTTGTCTGAAGGGACAGAAGGGGAACTAACGAAATCTGAGGTAGACAAAGCTAAAACGGATACTGGCCTACTAGGCAATTACTACACAGAAAAGGTTCCGTATGGCTACAATTATATGGATGAAAACAATATTATCCAAGATGTTGCCGAAGGGGCAAGCATGCATGGTATGCATGTAGCTGGAACTGTCGGTGCGAATGGTGATGAAGAAAATGGCGGGATTAAGGGAATTGCTCCAGAGGCTCAAGTGCTTGCACTTAAAGTTTTCGGAAATGACCCTAATATGCAGTCCACATGGGGTGATATCTATATTAAAGCAATCGATGATGCAATCATCCTTGGTGCAGATGTCATTAACATGAGCTTAGGATCCACAGCTGGGTTCGTAGCAGAGGATTCTCCAGAACAGCAGGCAATCAGCAAGGCTGTTAATAACGGCATTCTTATGTCCATTTCAGCAGGAAACTCTGCACATTTAGGCAGCGGCTTTGCAAACCCGCAAAGCTCTAATCCGGACATCGGCGTGTCTGGTTCACCAGGCTTGGCCTATGACAGTGTCCAAGTAGCTTCTGTTGAAAATAATTTTATGAAATTGGATGGCTTGAATTATACAATTGGTGAAGAAAATGGACAAGCAGCCTTCTTATCAGCTGGCAGTGTCCATCCCAATGATTTAGAGCAGAAGGACTTCGAGCTTTCTTATGCAGGGCTTGGAAAGCCAGAAAACTTTAACAGTGATGTTAAAGGGAAGTACGCGCTTATTCAAAGGGGAGAAATAGGATTTGTGGATAAGGCAATAAATGCCCAGAATGCTGGTGCTGCTGGAGTAATCATCTACAACAATACAGATGGATTTGTCAGTATGGCAAGTGACCCAGCTATTAAAATTCCGCAACTGTTCCTTCAGAAAACAGATGGAGATAAATTAGCAGCTGTCTTGGAGCAGAATGAAACAGTGTCTATTAATTTTGATGGCAGCCAAGTGACAGCAGCTAATCCTGAAGCCGGCAAAATGAGTGCCTTTACTTCATGGGGATTAACACCAAATCTTGATTTCAAACCAGAAATCACCGCACCTGGTGGTCAGATTTATTCTACATTAGAAAACAATCAATATGGGGTGATGAGTGGTACTTCCATGGCAGCACCGCATGTATCAGGCGGATCTGCCTTAATATTGGAAAGAGTGGACAGTGAATTTGGGGCAACAGGCTTTGATCGTGTCCGCATTGCCAAGAATTTGCTGATGAATACCTCTGAGCCTGTAACGGATATCGGTACAGTAAACAGCGCATTTGAATGGGATATTCCTTATTCACCGCGGAGACAGGGAGCAGGCTTAATGCAGCTTCATTCTGCCCTGCAATCGCCAGTCATCGTAACGGAAAATAAAACGGATGAGGCAAAGGTATCCTTAAAAGAGGTAGGCAATACATTCAGCTTTACCTTAAAGGCGGAAAACTTTAGCGATAAAGCAGTTTCATATGACATTACTGCGAATCTACAAACGGATTTTGCAGCATATGGAGAGCTAGGCTATAGTGCAGATGTTCTTGAAGCACAGGAAATTCTTGATGCGAGCATCTTGATTGACGGCAAAAAAGAGAAAACAGTGAAAATCGGGGCAAACAAAAGCAAAAAAATTAAAGTTACTGTCGATTTGAGCAAAGCAAAGGTAGTTGAACCATCCTTAACTGGAGACTTTGAAACACCTGTCGCGATTGATCAAGTGTTTGAAAACGGCTATTTTGCTGAAGGCTTTGTAACATTCACAGACCCGACAGACATGAATGCAGACTTGAATGTCCCTTATGTAGGCTTTAAAGGGGATTGGAACAAGGCTCCTATTCTTGACGGAATGAAATATGATACAGAGTCTTTCTATGGCATGAGTGGAGCAGTAACTACAGATGGAGAAGATTTCTCCTACTTAGGTTATGATCCTGTAAACGATAAATATACGAAGGAAGGCATTGCATTTTCACCTAATGGAGATGGTATTCAGGAAGATATCATTCCAGTGCTTTCATTCCTGCGCAATGCAAAAACCGCCGAGTTCTCTATTGTAGACAAAAACGGGAAAACAGTGCGTACCCTTCTTACAGAGGAAGAAGTGACAAAGGATTATTATGACAGCGGCAACGGAACATCCTACAAGCTCGACAGCGATTGGGCATGGGATGGAAAAGTGAACAATAAGCTAGTGGATGGTCAATACTACTATCGTATCAGCGCTACGATTGATTATCCTGGTGCTAAACCGCAAATTGTTGATATCCCAGTGAAGGTCGACACGAAATCTCCATCTGTTAAAGCAGAGCTGACAGAAAATAATAAAGTGCTTGCAGTAGCTGCTTCAGATGATAAGAACGGGTCTGGTATCGCATATGTAGATATTTTGAAAGATGGAAAGTCCCTTTTAGAAAAACCATTAAGTGCTGACAGTGAAAGTTATACATTGTCCAAAGCGTTAAATGCTGGTGAAAGTCTGACAGTTGTTGCTTATGATTATGCTGGAAATGCAGCAGAAACAAAGCTTACAGCAACAGATACTAAAAAGGATACAACCATCCCAGTTGTTTCTTTAAATGATCCAGAAGCGCTTGGTATTTTTAATACGTTAGAGGTGCCTTTCACAGGCACGATTAAAGATGAATCAGCAATTAAGGAACTAATCATTGCTGGGAAGACGATTCCAACAACGCTTAATCAAGAAACAGGAGAATATGAATTCAGCCAAAGCTTGCCTTTCAAGAGCGGTGTCCACGCTTTTGAAGTAAAGGCGGTAGACGCTGCAGATAATACGGCAGTCTTCAAAAGAACGATTATGGTTGATAATGAGAAGGCATCTCTGCAATTAAGTGGTTTGCCAATAAACCGTATCGTAAAAGCAAACAAGAAAAGTGTAACAGTTGACGTTACAGCACGTGATAATTTTGATGAGCTGAAGCTTACCCTTAACGGCAGCCAGCTGTTTGCACAGAAATTTAAAGAGCCGTATGCAATGAGAAGTATAGAGAAAAAGCTTAAGAAGGTGGAGCTTATGCTTGAACCAGGCCTAAACGAATTCACTTTTGAAGCAATAGATCTTGGAGGTAATAAAACATCCAAGACAATCTATTTCTACAAGCTCGGAAAAACGGAGAAGCAATCAAGTAAAACAGTTGTTCCTGCTGATAAAGAATAGTTAGAAAAACCTAAAGGCCAATCAAATTGGTCTTTAGGTTTTTACTTTGGAAAATGATAAAACCCGGAGCTAGCGAGGCTCCGGGTTTTAGTGATTAAGAGAGGGATACAAGATCCTTCAGGTCATCTGTTGAAAGCTCTGTCAGCCAATTTTCATTTTGGATGATTTGGTCATTCAACGATTGTTTTTTCTCAAGCATAGCATCTATTTTTTCTTCCAATGTTCCTGTGCAGATCATCTTATGAACATGAACAAATTTTGTTTGTCCTATTCTGTATGCACGGTCTGTAGCCTGATTCTCTACAGCCGGATTCCACCAGCGGTCATAATGAATTACATGGTTTGCTGCAGTCAGGTTTAGTCCCGTTCCTCCAGCCTTTAAAGACAGGAGGAACACAGGGAACTCATTATTTTGGAATTGCTGTATCAGTGTATCCCTTGTGTTTTTCGGCACACTGCCATTCAAGAAAGGTACGTCTACCTTGTATTTCTTTTTGATCATTTCTTGAATCATATGACCCATCTCAATATATTGAGTGAAAATCAGGCAGCTTTCTCCTTGCTCTAGAATAGCATCAACAAGTTCGGCAAGTTTCTCCATTTTGGTGGAGCGGTCGATTAATTGAGCAGGATTTTCTTCCTTCAAATACAAGGCAGGATGGTTGCAAAGCTGCTTCAGCCTGCTTAGCATCTGTAATACGAGTCCTTTTCTTTCAAAGCCGGTCAGCTGCTCTATCCGCACAAATGTATCCGTAACAAGCTGTTCATAAAGGGCTGCCTGTTCAGGGGTTAAGCCGCAATATTCCTTCTGCTCAAGCTTATCAGGCAAGTTAAGGGCAACCTCTTCATCCTTTTTCGTTCTCCGCAACAGGAATGGACGAATGAGTGACTGAAGCCGTTCAATTCTTTCCTTTTTATTATCCTTTTCAATTGGAATGACAAACCGCTTTTGGAATTGCCCGATACTGCCAAGATACCCATGATTCGTGAAATCAAATATCGACCATAATTCATTGAGTCTGTTTTCCATTGGTGTGCCGGAAAGGGCGATATAATGTCGGCCTTTTAATTTACGGACAGCACGAGATTGCTTCGTCTGCGCATTCTTTATGTTCTGTGCCTCATCAATCGAGATGGAGCTCCATGTCACCTTTTCAAACTGATCAAAATCAATATGAGATAGACCATATGAAGTTAGAACAACATCATAATTCTGCAGCTCTTCAAGGAATTCCTCATCCTTCAAACGGTTTGATCCATAATGCAAATAGGTTTTGAGTGACGGTGCGAACCGTTCTATTTCCTTTTGCCAGTTCCCTAACACAGATGTAGGACAAATAATCAATGCTGGAGCATGATCCTCCCTGTCCGTCTCCTTCACTTTCAGCAAGTAGGAAATAAGCTGAACTGTTTTGCCGAGTCCCATATCATCTGCGAGAACCGCGCCAAATCCATACTTGCGTAAGAACAATAGCCAGCTCATGCCGAGAACCTGATAGTTTCTCAAATCTCCGAGAAACTTGCTTGGCACTTGCTCAAGGGGCAGATTTTTAACCTCCTTCAACTGGTGAATCATCGTTCTCCATTGCCTGTTAAGCTCAATCTGGATTTTCGCAAAAGCTTTAGGATTATCCAGTTCATCAGCAGATAAGTCATCCTGCTGATTTAGCTCCTGTTCAATTAAATCCCTCACATGCAAGCCTTCCTGCTCTGCTTTTTTCATGAGATCCTGAATTTGCTTAATAAAGGATGGATCGAGCTTAATCCAGCGTCCTCTTATAAAGACAAGCCTCCGTTTTTCCTCTACCATTTGCTTAAATTCATCTTCAGACAAAGTCACACCATTCATGGAAAAGCGCCAATTATAATCAAGCATTGCCTGCAGGCCGACAAAAGATGGGCGGTGGCTAGTAGTCGCAACCTTAGCCTTCACTTTCATGCTGGCACTTTTCATCGCTTGCCACCATGATGGCAGCAGAATGTCAACTCCAAGGGCAAGCAATGTTTCACTCGCATCTGTAAGAAAAAGCCATGCTTCTTCTTCTGTCAGCTGATTTGTCAGCCCTTTTTTGCCGGCGAGCCATGGGAACAGGGAAATCCATCTGGCCTGCTCTTCTTCAATATAACCTTCGTATTCAAGCCACTTTGTTGGGATGCCCTGTTCTTCTAAATCAATGACATTATCAGGATTGCTTTTTGCTTTCAAGAATATGTCGATATTCCATGTTTCCGTTAAATCAGCAGGCTCCACAAGTTTTATTCCTAATGTGAAAGGGTATGGAGTACTTTTGAGTCCCATCCATTCTTGCCAAGTTTCCTCTGTGAAATAGGCAGCCAGACTGGCAGAGGAAATATTTGCATTCCGCAACGCATGGATTTTCTCTCCAAAGACCCGTTTGCTTTCTTCATGCTCATTTAAGTACTCATCCAATGAGTCATGGAACCATTTTTTGATAAAGGATAAATTGCTTGTTCCTTCCAGTTCTTCGTCCAATGTTTCTTCCCAGAAATAGTCATTGAACTCTTCTGTGACACGCTTAGGCAACGCCCATTGGAAGGTATCCTTTTCCCAATTGCGGAAGTCTGGAATCCACTCTTTATTTTGGATAGACTCATACAAGCTTGGCGCTGCTGACAAGCAAACCTGCGCAGTGTCATTCCAATCCCATTCCATAAACCGGTTGAACCGTTCATTGGCAAACAGGGTGACCAGTTGCCATGGAGTGAGAGCAATTCCTTCCGTGCCAGCGACAGTTTCAGCGTTCAAAAATGTACCATAAAAGCTTTCTTCATGATGCTGGAAGAGAAGATTCTTCCAATAGCTTGGATATAAGTAGTCGTGATCAGCCTCTCCAGTTAAGAAAAAGCCTTTATCTTGATAATAATGAACATTAATTTTTAAATAATTATTCTTCAGCATGTATCAATTTACCCTTTCTGCATTCTTCATGAAAGGCTCTTAAACGTTTCGTCCGATCAAGCGTCATCTTTAAGAACAGCTCAAATTGCTGCTGTTTTTTTAATTTTTTATAGATAGTCCGCAGCTTTTTCATTTGGCGGACAGCAATGCGGTAATGGTCTCTGCTTTTTTGATCAATATGTTCCTGGACAGAGCGGTGATACAGCGATAAGAGCAATGCTTGATCGTATTCCTGCAGTGTCTTAATTTGCTCTTTTGTCAGCATATCGATTCCGAGTCCCATATAGGTATATAAATCAATCCATTTATCAAACTGCTTCTGTTCATACAAGAAGTCTTCGTATTTCCTGTAGCTGTATGGCAAAGTTTGATTAAACAGCCGTTCTAAAATATCCATCCTGTTTTTAGCATGACAAAACGGAGTAGCTGCCCTGATGCTCATACTTGTGAATTCATGGCAGAATTCAAAGTCATTCTCCTGTTGGATATAAGCTTTTAAGGATTGGATAAAAGGCGTTAAATACAATTCTAGTCTGTTCCAATCTCGTTTACTGTTGAGAATGTCTAACCAATAGAGCATATATGGCATGATCTCTACCTGCAGTTCCTGAATGCTGTGAACTGCCTTTTCGTCTTCTCTTAGAAGGACTTGCAAATGGGTAGCAGCAACCTTCTCTGTGAAAACTGGAGATTCTATGCTTGTGAGCTTTTTCAGCTCATCAAGTCTCCATTGTTTTTTCGTGAACAAGTTGGTCCAAAGGATTCGATATATTTGAATACTCTCAAATTCAATCGTCTTATGGAGATGCAATATTTCCCCGCTGTCATCTTTTAGCTTTTCCAAAAAAAGATCAAAGGCGAAGGGAAAGGTGAAATTGGACAGCCTGTTTAAATACTCCTGCACTCCTTGGAGCAAATCCTGAAATATATGGCGGTAATAACGGTTGATTACTCCATCCGCGTGATTATTTTCTTTGCTCATGGAAAGAAACAGCTTAAAGGTGATTACATGCCCAACTAAAAGGTATAAATACTTCCACTCATTTTGCTGAGGAGAGGAATTTTTTAATTTGCGCATATATATATAGTACATTTCAGATATAGCACTAGGCTTCCTGCTGCTTTCTCCAATAACAGACTGAAAGGTTTCAGTGAAGAAGTCGACCCATTCTTCATAATCCGGTTCTTTGTTTCCCGGTTTTTTCAACAGATCGCTTGCACGCATAAGCGGAAGGCTGCTTAAATCAACAGCAGCTTTTTGAGGCGGCTGTCTCCACTCTGAAAGCCAAGCTGATACTTTGCCTGCAGCTCCGAGCACAGAGAAAAACAAGGCAAGCTGATGCCTGCAGTATCCTTCAGCAAAGCAAGTGCAACTGCTCATAGAGATATCATCAATATGAAGCACAGCCTTTGCAGAATTTACATCTTGTATAACCCCAGTCACTGTTTCGTGATCAATCTTCACTTGTGAGACATAATTTTGCCGATATAGAAGCAGCCCTTTTTCGACAACTTTCTGCGTAAGGGGATCACTAGAATCGAGAGCTTCTTGAAAGTTCTTAGCACATTGGTTTAAATGCTCTAAATATTGTTCATGCAGCATAGTAAATCCCTCCAGAAATCAGCGAAACCAAACAATCATGAGAAGCTGATTCATAATATGATAATCAAGAACTTGGCGTTCGTTTCTAAAAAAAGTCCATTTAATAATTATAGCGTTTTTTTGCAGGAGATGGTAGGGAAGAGGCAGGAGAAATAACAATTGCATAAAAACAAACAAGACCAGCCTTTTATAGGCTGGTCTTTACTTTCATTAGTATAAACGTTTAATACTGTTAAAATGCTTCTTGTAATAAGCGTTATCTAAGCTTGTCTTTCTGACACCGTCAGAATCTGCGTGAACGAACTGATTATTGCCGATATAGACGCCGACGTGAGAGATTCCTTCTTTGTATGTATCCTCAAAGAAGACTAAATCACCGACAGCAGGGACATCAACATAGAAGCTGCGGTCATAATAACCTTGTGCAGAAAGACGGCTAATGGAATCACCAGTTTTGTTAAACAAGTAGTAAATTAGTCCGCTGCAATCAAAACCAGCTGTTGTAGATCCTCCCCAAGCATATGGAATACCAATTAAACTGTTTGCTACCGAAACAATGCTTTTATTAGAAGAGCTGTTGTCAGAAATGAATTCTGGCTTGCTTGCTTCCTCTTTATCAGCAGAGCTGTTTGTTTCCGTTACATTTCCTGTTGAACCGGTAACCTTCAGCTTTTGGCCAGGGAAAATAAGATCAGATGTTAAATTATTCAACTGCTTTAGTTTCGCAACGGAAAGATTATAAGATGATGCTATTTTTCCTAATGTATCTCCGCTTTTGATGGTGTATGTACCTGTACTCACAGTTGATGAGTTGTTTAATGATGAGCCAGAACTTGATGAATTGTTGCTGCTGGAAGACCCAGAAGAAGATGGTCTTGATACAACAAGCACATCACCAGGATATATAATGGTAGAACTGATGTTATTCCATTGCTTCAATTCGCCTAACGTAATCGAGAACTTGTTTGCAATCTTAATCAATGAATCTCCGGAAACGATCTTATAAGTTTTTGTGCTTGAAGTTGTTGTCTGTTTGTTTGCAGTTGTTGTGCTGCTTGAAGATGAACCTGTGCCTGCCACATTCAGCTTCTGATTCACATAAATAAGATCAGAGGATAATTTATTATCAGATTTCAATTGCTTGACAGTAGTATTATACTTGTTCGCAATCTTGCTTAGAGTATCGCCTTTCTTAACTACATAAGTACTAGCTGACGCATGGACAGAAAAAGCAGTCGAAAGAATAGCGGCAGTAGCAAAGACTGTGACTTTTTTCTTCATTTTTTTACACTCACTCCCAAAAAAATATAATTATCTAAAACTATCTTATCATAACGTATCGGTCTATAGTACCCGTTTTCATAGAAAAATAGGGTTGAAGAAGCAAAAATAGGAAATTAATCATGGTTAATTTAGGGTCTGTTAAACATATTACGGGGAATAGGAGGAAAAGTGTCTAAAATAAAAAAGACAGGCGCCAAATAGGGATTTCCTAATCGGTCAGCCTGTCATTATGCTCCTCTTGCCATCTGTCTATCTTCTCTTGAATATAATCTGTATATCGGCTATCCTTTACTAAGTGGAAAATAACAAGTGCTTCTTTCATATAATTGCTGGCAAGCTTGAAATTCTCCTGTTGCTCATAATTATAGCCGATATGATAGTGAAAATGGGCAAGTAAGTATAGGTTGTCCTTTTGAATAGCCCAATCGATACCTTCTTTACAATAGGAAATGGAAGACTCGTATTCATTCAAGTCTGTAAGTGCTTTGGCGATGTTGAAGTACAATCGGCTTTTAATTGTCTCATCCTGCAAATGAGGTATTTTTTGCAAATAGGATAAGGCCTTGTAATAAATCTGCAAGGATTCCTCTAGTAATCCTTCTTCATAGTGAAATATTCCTTTGCTGATAAAGATCTCAATCTCTTTTTCGGTGAAAATCTTTTCAAATGTTAAGGCGATGGCATCTTCAATCAACTCTAGAGCTTTAGGGAAATCCTTATCTACCTCATAGACATATATGGCCTTATGCCATAGAAGGATTTGATAATGCCTCTTATTGCGTGTAAACAGTGGGTTTTTCTCTTCCGCTTCAACGATTTGCTTGATTGTTTCATAGTCTGTATTTCGTCGGGCAGCTTTTAATTGTCTGCTTGTTTCGATAACGTAATCGAGTCTTGGAGTTGTGCCGATATCAAAGAAATAGTTCACGTCTATTCCTAACCTTTGTGAGATTAAGTACAATGTGGATGAAAGCGGCAGGACCTCTCCCTTCTCAATTTTACTAATTTGCGCTTGTGTGCAAATATTGTGGGAAAGTTCTTTTTGTGAAAGTCCTACCTGTTTTCGCAATTCCTTTATTTTCTCTCCAACAGCTGAAAAATCCAATTGATCACTCCCTAAAAATATTCCTAAAGTTATATTTTTGTGCGCATGCATGTAAAAAAGCCTAAAAAAAGAGCTATATCACTCGTTATCAGTCATAATCACGAATACATCTATTTATATAATATGATTTAATAGATTTTACCGCAATATATTAAGAATATTTTGCTATTTAAAGAAGTGCCCACCTACGCCTTCTTTAAAAGGAGAGCAAGATAAAATCTTAATTGAGCATACTTAATAGAACCTTATCGGTTTCTATTAAACCCCATTTATCTGTTTTACGAGTAGTCCTTTTATCTCCAATTTTCTGCCGTTTTCTTTATGAGAGCGGTCTTTTTTTATGTGAATTAATTCTCCCCCCATTTACTCTTCAAAGGTGCTGGTTCCATTCATTATTGCATGCTGCCTCATTCTGCTATAATAGGAAAAAAACCTGTTGGGAGCAAAAAGTAATGAAAAAAAGATGGAGCCTGTTTGCTACCATTATGACACTTATCAGTGCAGTGGTTATTTTCTCCTTATTAATGACAGATATCCTGATCAGCAATTTGATTAATAATCATACAATAAACAGCCTGGAGGAAAAGGCTTTAACTATATCTAGAATTGTAGCGAAAACAGAAATTGTTCAAAATGCTCTTGAAGGAGACGAAGAAGCAAAGAATCATATTCAGGCATATACGAAGGAAATTCAGCTAGATAATGGCGTGGAGTTTGTTGTTATTCTTGATATGAACGGAATTCGCCTCACTCACCCTGATGTCCAAAAGATAGGAAAGAAGTTCAAGGGTGGAGATGAGGTGAAGGCTTTGTCAGGGAATGAACAGACTAGTGTTTCAAAAGGTACACTAGGAAAGTCGATGCGGGCATTTACTCCTGTATATTCAGAGGAAGGCAAACAAATCGGAGTTGTAGCAGTCGGAATTTCTCTTGCTAAAGTCAATGAAGTGCTGGCTGAAGGGAAGTGGATTATTGTATACGGGTCCCTGCTCGGATTGCTGGCAGGAATAGTTGGCGCCTATCTGCTGGCAAAATATATTAAAAGAGTGATGTTTAACATGGAGCCGGCTGCTATTGCTAAACTGCTGCAGGAAAGAAGTGCAGTCATTAATTCTGTCAGAGAGGGCATTATAGCAGTTGATATGGCAAGAAATATCACCCTCGTCAATCAGTCTGCTATCGATTATTTACATAAACTAGGATTAAATACGAATCCAATCGGCCTGCCAATCAGCAGTTATATTCCTTCAAAGGAACTCGACCTTGTATTAGAAACAGGTGAAGCGCAGCTTGATGAAGAACAGATTATCAATGGCACGACCATCCTTGTAAACAGGGTGCCGGTTAAGGTCGATAATAAAATTGTGGGTGCGTTGTTCACCTTCAGAGACAAAACAGAAATAAAAAAACTGTCCGATCAGCTTTCTGGTGTGAAAACCTATGCAGAAGCATTGCGGGCACAATCCCATGAATTTATGAACCGCATGCAAGTTATTATCGGCATGCTTCATATGAAAAATTACGACAGGCTGAAGGAATATCTTGATGACATTGTCGATCAGCAAAGCGGAGATATTTCTGCCATTACTAGTAACATAAAGGATCCAGTCATAGCGGGCCTTCTGCTTGGTAAGCTCAGCTATGCAAGAGAAAAGGGCGCAAGCTTGAAAATATCCGTTCTAACCGTTATTCCTGAATTGACTGCAGCTGCTTCCTTTGAAATCATCACAATATTAGGGAATTTGTTGGATAATGCTTTAGATGCAGTGGAGACTAGTTCGGATAAAGAAATTGAACTAAAGCTTAAAATGACCAACGGAATGATAGATATGATAGTGAAGGATACAGGGAAAGGCATGACTAAGGAAGAAGAGGCTCATATCTTTGAAAAAGGGGTTTCCTCAAAGGGAGAAAATCGAGGTTTTGGTCTTTATTTAGTCGGTGAAAGCTTGCGCAAGGTGTGTGGAACGATTGAAGTGAAAAGCGTCCTTAATAAAGGGACGACATTTAAAGCAAGTATTCCCTATATGAAGGAGGAAAACGGAAGTTGATTTCTGTATTGATTGTAGAAGACGATCCAATGGTAGCCGAATTTAATAAGCAATTTCTACAAGAGCTGAATGGCTTTAAAATCGGCGGCGTTGCCAGCCAAGTGGACGAAGCGATAGAGATAATTAAGAGAGAAAGTATTGATTTAGTGCTGCTGGATGTGTTTATGCCCGGAAAAAGCGGACTGGATTTCCTTTCTTATATAAGAGAGCTAAATGAAAATATGGATGTGATTTTAATCACAGCCGCATCTGACATGGAGCATATTCAGGCAGCCCTCCGATTAGGAGCTGTTGACTATATAATTAAGCCTTTTAAATTTGAACGCTTTAAAGAGTCATTAATGAACTACGCTCAAAAGAAAGAATTTATGAAGGAGCAGACGAAAGTCAGCCAGAGCTTCCTTGATGAACAGATCCTTAACCGAGACCAAAAGGCTGCAAAAGCAGAGCTGCCGAAAGGCTTGACGAAGGAAACGCTCAAAATTGTCTGGGATGCGATAGAAGCACAGCTTGAACAGGAATTCACAACAGACATTATCGCAGATGAAACACAGATATCAAGGGTGTCAGTAAGAAAATACCTGAACTTCCTTAACGAGCAAGATATTATCAAGGTAAGGCTGACATATGGCAGCATCGGCAGACCGGTCAACGTCTATTACGTAAATACGAAAAGAGCTGGCTGGATTGAGCAGTTTCTGTAATAAAGCATGCATATATAAGAAGGTCCCTGATGAACAGGGGCCTTTTTGCATTAGCTTATAGAAACCGCCGCTTTGTATCCTTTGTCGGGAGCATGCAATGATCTTTTTTACCGAACCATTTATAGCGATTTTTAGCGACATAGTCATAGATTGGGTCCCGTATGAATGAGGGAATAATTTTAAAGATATAGGCAAGCTTCCAAGCTCCCTGTAAATGGAGACAGATTTGAAGAGCAGCAGCTGATTTTTCATAAAGCCTACCATTTTCAATAAGTATGACACTATTTATCGTGAGGTCCTTTTTGAAGGGAGTGAGAAGCTCCTTGCCTTTTTCCTCCTGCAAAGGTGCAAAGGTAAAATAAGCGGCAGGGTCTCTTTTAATGATAAATTGAACGGCACTGTTGCAAAGATTGCAGACACCATCAAATAATATGACCGCCTTCATTTTTCCACCTGCATTTCTATGTTTTTTTCTAATCTAACATTTTTCCTTTATTAAGGAAAATATATTTCAAGAAAATGACAGGATAAATTATAATGAAATATGAAATATGGCAAGAAAAAGGCGATGTGCTGATATTTGTAAGAAAATTAAGTGGTGCTGTTGTAATATTCTTTTAATTTAAGTGTAAAAAATGGTACGCTTATACTAGGAGGGGAGAATGAGAATGAAGAAACTATTATGGCTATTGCCGATGATTCTGATTGTAATATTGGCTGGATGCAATAATGATGAGCCTACCCCGGATGATAGGCTTTCCCAATACATAAAGCTGTGGAATGACCAGAAGTTTGATGAAATGTACGGCTATCTGTCTTCCGAAGCGAAGAAGTCAGTTTCAAAGGAAGGTTATGTTTCTCGTTATGAGAAATTATACAGTGATTTGGAAATCAAAGATTTGAATGTTTCTGCTAAAAAGCTGTCAGAAGATGAAAAGGATGATAATAAGAAAAAAGAGACTGCAGAGATTCCTTTCACAGCTAAAATGAACAGTATGGCAGGAGAAATCAGCTTTGATAAGGCTGCGAAGCTTGTGAAAGAAGAGCGCGATAAAGAAGAAAACTGGTATATAGATTGGGATACAACGTATATCTTTGCCGATTTAGGTGCTGAGGATAAAGTTTCATTAGAAACGGTTCCTGCAGAACGGGGAGCTATTGTTGATGTTTATGAAAATCCAATGGCGATGAATGGCATCATTTATCAAATCGGTCTTGTGCCTGAACAAATGGAAAATCAGACAACAGAAGTAGAAGAGCTTGCGAAATTGCTGGATATTAAAAAGGAAACAATTGAAAAGGCTTTAAGTGCAGATTGGGTACAGCCAAACCTGTTTGTGCCAATTAAGAAGCTGGCAACAGGCGATCAAGCATTTCTTGAGAAACTGTTTGCCCTTCCAGGTGTTCAGAAGCAGGATGTTGCAGGCAGAATTTATCCATATGGAGAAGCTGCAGCTCATTTAATCGGCTATATTGGCAACATTACTGCCGAAGAGCTGGAAGAGCAAAAAGGCAAAGGCTATTCAAGCTCTGATGTTATTGGAAAAAGAGGCTTGGAGCAAGTTTATGAAGAGAAGCTGAGAGGCGAAAACGGCGCGACAATTTCGATTTCTAAGGTCGATGGCACAAGTGTCACTCTCGCCGAAAAAGAAGTCAAAAATGGTGAGAACATCAAGCTGACTATCGATGGCGAGCTTCAAAAGAAAATATATGATGAAATGGACGGAGAAGCAGGAGCAGCTGCTGCAATCAATCCGACTACAGGGGAAACGATGGCCCTTGTCAGCAGTCCGTCTTATGACCCTAACAAGGTGGTTGCAGGGCTGACAATTTCTGAACAAGAAGAGTACAACAATAATAAGCTGGAGCCTTACACGAACCGCTTTAAGAACACATATGCACCAGGATCTGTGCTGAAGCCGGTTGTGGCAGCGGCAGCTTTAACAGAAGGTGTCATCACACCAGAGCAGGAACGCAAAATTACGACAAAGCAATGGCAAAAAGACAAATCATGGGGCAACTATTATGTAACGAGAGTGCATACTAGCAGTGAACCTGTTAATCTAGCTGATGCCTTGCTGTACAGTGATAATATTTACTTTGCGCAGACAGCATTAGATATGGGCAAAGATAAATATACAACAGAGCTGAAGAAATTCGGTTTTGAAGAAGAGTTTGATTATGCATATCCAATTACGAAAGCAACGATCGGCAAGCTGGATAGTGATATTCTGTTAGCTGACTCAGGCTATGGCCAAGGCCAGGTTCAAACAAGCGTTATTCAGCTTGCAGCAGCATATACACCGTTTGTTAACGGCGGCAACTTAATCAAGCCAATCCTTCTTCAAGACGAAGAAAAGGGCAAGGTCTGGAAGGAAGGCATCATGAGCAGTGCAACTGCTAATACAATTTCAGATGATTTGCAGCAAGTAATCGACAGTCCAAGTGGAACAGCACATGCTGGCAAAATCAACGGTATGACGCTTGCTGGGAAAACGGGTACTGCCGAGCTGAAAGCAAAGCAAGGTGAAAAGGGTACAGAAAACGGCTGGTATGTGACATATGATAAGAAAGATAAGGATATGCTTGTGGCGATGATGATTGAAGGTGTCCAAAATAAGGGCGGTTCTAGTCATGTTGTGAAAAAGGTCAAAAATATCCTCGAATAAACGTTAAGTCTGCAAAGGGCAATCCTTTGCAGGCTTTTTTCTTTAGTTTGGCAAAATATTTTTTTGAGTAATTGCTTGCAAGAATTTTTTTCCACTTTTTAAAAACAGTGAAATAACTCATCATTCTGCGATTTCGCTCATACATTAATTTAAGACGGTGAAGGGAGAGAACGGAATGAATGAAGTAGAGCAAAAGGAACTTCAATACGCCATCGAAGAAATTACAGAAATCGCCACTGGCTTTGGGTTGGACTTCTACCCGATGAGGTATGAAATTTGTCCTGCAGATATCATTTACACATTCGGCGCCTACGGCATGCCTACACGTTTTTCCCATTGGAGCTTTGGCAAGCAATTTCATAAGATGAAGCTTCATTATGATTTAGGCTTGTCTAAAATATATGAGCTTGTGATTAATTCTGATCCTTGCTATGCTTTTTTGCTCGACAGCAATTCACTTATCAATAATAAGCTGATTGTTGCCCATGTATTGGCTCATTGTGATTTCTTTAAGAACAATGTCCGCTTTCAAAATACGAAGCGGGAAATGGTTGAAAGCATGGCAGCCACTGCCGACCGTGTCCGCCAATATGAAATACTGTATGGCAAGCATGAAGTGGAAACATTTCTTGATGCAGTTCTTGCCATTGAAGAGCATATCGATCCAAGCTTAATGAGACCGAAGCTTGCTTGGACAATGGATGATGTAGAATTTGAGGAAGTGGAAGAAACGGTAGAAACGCCATATGATGATTTATGGGGCTTGGATTCCCGCAATAAGCCAAAGAAGGAAAAAAAGAAAATCATTAAGAAATTTCCTCCACAGCCTGAAAAGGATCTTATGCTGTTTATCGAAAGCTTCAGCAGAGAGCTGACAGACTGGCAGCGTGATATTTTAACAATGATGAGAGAAGAAATGCTGTATTTCTGGCCACAGCTTGAAACGAAAATTATGAATGAAGGCTGGGCTTCCTATTGGCATCAGCGAATCGTTCGGGAGCTTGATTTAACGAGCTCAGAGGCTATTGAATTCGCCAAGCTGAACGCAGGTGTTGTGCAGCCGTCAAAAACGGGAATTAATCCTTATTATCTTGGTCTGAAGATATTTGAGGACATTGAAGAGCGTTACAATAATCCGACAGAGGAAATGAAAAAGAGAGGCGTTAAGCCAAACTCAGGCAGAGAGAAGATGTTTGAGGTCAGAGAAATTGAATCCGATATTTCCTTTTTGCGGAACTATTTAACGAAGGATTTAGTAACAAGGGAAGACATGTATTTATTCCAAAAGCAAGGCAGAGAATACAAAATTGTTGATAAAGGCTGGGAACAGGTAAGAGATCAGCTTGTCAGCATGAGAGTCAATGGAGGCTTTCCTTATATCACTGTTAATGACGGCGATTACTTAAAGAACGGCGAGCTGTACTTAAAGCATGGCTATGAGGGGATTGAGCTGGACCTTAAGTATTTGGAAAAGGTTCTTCCATATATACATCAGCTTTGGGGCAGAAATGTTCATATGGAAACGATTGTTGAGGACAAAAATATGCTGTACACCTATGATGGAAAGGCATTGCACCGCAAGTATCTATAAGAGGGAAATATTCGGGAGGCTTGCAGCTGCGGGCCTTTTTTTCTGTTTCAAAAGGATTTTATAAAAGGAAAAAAGGATAAATACTCTTTCATCAAGAATAAAGTAAAAAAACGCTGAACAAGAAACGAGGGAAGGATCTGCCATGGAAGAAAGAAAAATAATCATAACAGGGTACGGAACGGTTGCGAAGGAAATAGTAAAGATAATTAAGGAGCACAATAAGAGATATCAGGATACCTATGGTTTTTCTAGCAAAATTACTGGCATTATCGGGTCACAAGGAATGATTTACGAGGAAGCTGGATTAGACTTAGAAACATTGCTGTCCTTCGGCAAAGGATCACAAGCTCTCAAGCAGTATGCCCAATACAAGCAGGTGCCATTGGCAACAGCGCAAATGAAAGGTGACGTATTGATTGAATGCTCCCCAACCAATCTGGAAACAGGTGAACCGGCATTGACCTATATAAAAGCTGCTTTAAAGGAGAATATGGACATTATTTCAGTGAGCAAAGGCGCGCTTGTTCATGCTTTGCCTGAATTGAAGCAGCTTGCTGACAATAACGGCTGCCGCATCAAATACAGCGGCGCAACAGCTGCAGCTCTTCCGACTCTGGATATTGGTGAATACAGTCTCGCAGGCAGTCAGATTACCGGGATAGAAGGCATCCTGAACGGCACCTCTAATTTCATTTTAACAAGTATGTCAGATGCTAATCTTTCCTTTGAGAAGGCTCTGGAGCTGGCCCAAGATAAAGGGATTGCCGAGGCAAACCCAGCACTTGACGTCCAAGGATATGACAGTGCCTGCAAAATACTGCTGCTCGCAAACGGTCTGTTTAATAAAACATGGACGTTAAAGGATATTAGCATTGAAGGCATTGAAAAGGTAACAAAGGGCGATATGCAATATGCTAAAATAAACGGCAATGATATTAAGCTTGTCGCCAGTGCAAGAACCATCAATGGCAAAGTGTCTATTCAAGTAAAGCCTGAAGTTATTTTTGCAGATAACCCGCTGATTAATGTGAAAGGAACAAACAAAGGCATCTTGTTTCACACAGAAGAAATGGGTACGATTTGCTGTATTGGCGGCGCTTCCCATCCTAGAGGAGCAGCAGCGGCAGCTGTTAAAGACATGCTTAATTTATATCGGTAAAGAATAAACCGGCCACCATTACGAAGGCCGGTTTTTATTAAGGAGATAACGCTAAAAGCTGTTAAGAGAGTATCTGTGGTTGCATTCTGCTGACACCGCAGGCATAGCAAGCCGGATAAGCTTCCGTCCATAGGGGGCAGCTTCTCATACTACGGCTTGGCTTTAGTCATAGTGCTGATTTCTGGGCAGCGAGCCGCTGATACTTGACGATATACGTATCAAGCTGTTCACTGATCTGAAGTGTTCCCGGATCATTAAGTCCTTTATCGCTGCCTGATTTAATCAGCTTCAGCTTCAACGATTCAATATCTTGCAGCAGCGCGCTCATACTCTCCTTATTATCTTTTCTCGTTATCATAATGATTACTCCTAGGTATCAATCTTTGTACTTATTTTAACAAATTAATTTGGAAAAATTAAGTGTTTTTATAAGGAAATTTACATAATTTGAAAACATCCGACAAAAAACTGCAAGTTTGGTACAGACTTTTTCCAAAGAGACACAATCATTTCCGTTAGGCAAAGGAAAAACATTATGTGTTCATGTAAGCGCTTTTACATTAAGATAAGGACATAAGGTAATACAGCAACACGGAATGCAAAAAGCATATACGGCAAACAAAAACAAACTTAAATGAAACAATGGTATATGCTAGGAAGCATTCCAAAAAACTCTTTTATTATACAATTTTAATTTCTAGGAGGAATTATATTATGAATATTCTACTATGCTGTGCTGCAGGGATGTCTACAAGTCTATTGGTAACAAAAATGGAAGCTGCTGCAAAAGAACAAGGTATTGAGTGCAAAATCTGGGCAGAAAGCGCAGATGCAGTAAAAAGCCATATCGATAACGCAGATGTCCTATTGCTTGGACCACAAGTTCGCTATTTGCTTCCGCAAATGAAAAAGCTTGGCGCAGAAAAGGGAATTCCAGTAGATTCTATCAATATGATGCATTATGGAACTTGCAACGGAGCAGAAGTACTAAAATCAGCTATCAACCTAGTTAACAACTAAAATAGGATAAGGTGATAAATATGAATAAGTTCTTAGCCTTCTTAGAAGAAAAATTTATGCCTTTTGCAGCCAAATTGGCTGCTCAAAGGCACTTAGGCGCATTAAAAGACGGTATCATATTGGCAATGCCGATGATTATTATCGGTTCAGTATTCTTGATTCTAGGTTATCTGCCAATTCCAGGCTACGCAGACTTCATGGCAAGAACATTTGGCGATGCATGGCTGACAAAGATTTCTTATCCAGTTGATGCAACATTCAATATGATGGGTCTAATCGCAGCATTCGGTATTGCGTACAGATTGGCTGAAAGATACTCATTAGATGCTATTACAGCAGGGGTTATCTCACTATGTGCTTTCCTGTTGGCAACACCATTTAATGTTCCTTTCCTTGCAGAAGGTGCAACAGAAGCTGTAGCAGTAGGCGGCGCTATCCCAGTTGCATTAATGGGAAGCAAAGGTCTATTCGTAGCAATCTTAATCGCATTATTCTCAACAGAAGTTTATCGTTTCATCATTAATAAAAACATGGTAATTAAAATGCCGGATGGTGTTCCACCAGCAGTCAGCAAATCATTTGTTGCTTTAATTCCGGGCTTCATTGTAATCGCTATCATTTGGGTAATTCGTTTAATTGTAGAATATTTCGGTATTAACAGCATACATGATATTGTAACATTAGTTCTTGGCAAACCGCTTGGCCTATTAGGTGGATCATTAATCGGTTCCATTATCGCTTACGGATTAGTAATGCTTCTATGGTCTGCCGGTCTTCATGGTACAAATATCGTTGGGGGAGTTATGAACCCAATCTGGCTATCTAACACAGATGCTAACAAAGCTGCTTTCCAAGCAGGAAAAGAACTTCCAGAGATCTTTACAGCTCAGTTCTTTGAAGTATTTATCAACATCGGTGGTTCTGGTGCAACATTCGCATTCGTACTAATGATGGTATTGTTTGCACGAAGCAGACAAATGAAGGATTTGGGCAGATTATCAATCGGTCCGGGAGCATTTATGATTAACGAACCAGTTATTTTTGGTACACCAGTCGTAATGAACCCATTACTAATCATCCCGTTCTTCTTAACACCAATTGTAACAATCACAGTGACATATTATGCAATGAAACTTGGCTTTGTGGCAAAACCAGCAGGAATTGCAATTCCTTGGACTACTCCGCCACTAATCGGTGGATACTTGGCAACAGGCGGAAAGCTTTCCGGTGCAGTGATGCAGCTTGTCAACATTGGAATCGCATTTGTACTTTACTTCCCATTCTTCCGAACTTGGGATAAACAAAAACTAGCAGAAGAAAAAGGCACAGAATTCACAAAGGTAAGCTAATAACTATAACAACTTAGTGCGCAAGTGTTTTTGAAAACGCTTTAAAAATACTTGCGCTTATACTTAACAATTTTTACATTCTAAAATAGAGAGGCTGATTATAAAATGGCTAATATGGAAGAAACAGTATTCCAGATTATTCTCCACGGAGGAAATGGAAAAAGCTGTGCAATGGAAGCAATTGCTGCTGCTAAAGAAGGAAACTTCGAGCTTGCGAAACAAAAGATGGAGGAAGCTGCTGAAGCATTGAATGATGCCCACCATATCCAGACATCCCTCATCCAAAATGAAGTAAGAGGGAACAAAATTGAGGTTTCCTTGCTGATGGTGCATGCACAGGATCATTTAATGAATGCCATTACGCTTAAGGATTTAGCACAAGAAATTATTGATTTATATGAACTTGTTAAAACTCCTGGAGGTGTCCAAAAATGACAAACGGAATTAAAATTGCCACAATTGGCGGAGGATCAAGCTATACACCAGAATTAGTAGAAGGTTTTATTAAAAGATATGACGAATTGCCGATCAGAGAATTATGGCTTGTTGATATTGAAGCAGGGAAGGAAAAGCTTGAAATCGTTGGAAATCTAGCAAAACGCATGATTGAAAAAGCTGGCTTGCCAATTCAAGTTCATTTAACACTTGACCGCAGAGCTGCACTTAAAGATGCAGACTTTGTTACAACACAATTCCGTGTCGGCCTCCTTGATGCCCGTGCGAAGGATGAAAGAATTCCGTTGAAATACGGCGTGCTAGGACAAGAAACAAACGGACCTGGCGGTTTGTTCAAAGGCTTGCGCACTATTCCTGTTATTTTGGATATTTGTAAGGATATGGAGGAGCTTTGCCCTAATGCATGGCTGATTAACTTCACAAACCCTGCCGGCATGGTAACAGAAGCAGTGCTTCGCTATTCTAACATCAAAAAAATAGTAGGCTTGTGCAATGTTCCAATCGGCATGGAAATGGGTATCGCGAAGCTTCTAGAGGTTGATCATTCTAGAGTTCGCATCGACTTCGCGGGATTGAACCATATGGTTTACGGCCTTGATGTTTATGTAGACGGAGAAAGCGTAAAGGATAAGGTTATCAACCTGCTGACAGATCCAAACAATAGCTCATTCGTAAAAAATATTGAAGGTCTTGGCTGGGAGCCTGAATTTATCAAAGCATTGAATGTACTAACATGCCCTTACCATATGTACTACTATAAAACGAGCGAAATGATCGCGAAGGATCAGAAGAATTCGAAAAACGAGGGAACTCGTGCTGAAGTTGTACAAAAACTTGAAAAAGAATTGTTCGAACTCTACAAAGATCCAAATCTAGCAATCAAGCCGCCGCAATTGGAAAAACGCGGAGGAGCATACTACTCTGATGCTGCAGTCCGTTTAATCAATTCCATTTACAATGACAAACGCGACATCCAGCCTGTTAACACAATCAATAATGGTGCAATTGCCGGCATCCCGAATGACTCAGCTGTCGAAGTGTCCAGCATCATTACAAAGGACGGCCCAAAACCAATCGTGATGGGTGAGCTTCCAGTAGCAGTAAGAGGACTTGTTCAACAGATCAAATCCTTTGAAAGAGTTGCAGCAGAAGCAGCAGTAACAGGAGACTATGACAAAGCTATTCTAGCTTTGACAATCAATCCGTTATCACCATCTGACACAGTTGCGAAAGAAATAATCGACGAAATGCTTGAAGCACATAAAGAGCATTTACCGCAGTTCTTCAACAAAGTAGAAGCTTAAAAAATATAAACCGAAAAAAGGCGGAGCAATCCGTCTTTTTTTGTTTGAACAGCTTTTCTTAAAAATGTATGATAGCAAAATTAAATTAAACAGCTGCTTCTTCAGAGTTATCTGTTTGTGTATGTGTAAATAAATAGGTTAGGTAGGAGTGAAGCTCAAATTTTTCCTCTGTAATAAAATCCGTTACATTCATTTTCGTCATTTTCTTCATCGTTAATTCCTCCTTTATACTAGCATTCTTCCCAAACTAGCAAACTCTTATGCATAGAAAGTGAAAAAAGATTAGTAGAAAAGAAAAAAACTATATGAAAAAGCCATGCAATTAGCATGGCTTCGGTTTATGACTATCCGTTCTTTCCATCAATCAGGCGCAAGAATTGCTCTTCGTTAACAATCTGGATATCCTGCCCCTTTTCTTGCAGCTCAAAAGCTTTCTTTTCTTTTGTGCTGATGCCTGAGGCACCGACAAGCTGTTTATCTTGAACGCCGACAACAAGGAAGTTTGTTTTTCCGCTCACACCGCTTTTGACAAGTCCGCCTGCGTCAACGACCTTCTGCATTGCTTCTTTCCTGTCTAGTGTTGCTAAGTCCCCTGTGAAGACGACGTTTTTGCCGAACAGTGCATGTGTCTCGTCAAAGGTTTCCGTTGTTGCTGCAATTTCGGAAATTGCTACAGAATTAAATTTCTTAACAGGTTTTGGAGCCGTTCTTTTTTTGCTGAAGGATATTTGCGGCTTTAATGCTGAAAATGGCTTTACTGAAATTCGTCGATTTGTCGTTAAATAAGCATCAAGATCACGTTCATCCATCGCTTTCACGCAGGCAATTACTAACTCTGCACAGGCAATCGCATCCGCTCCTGCATGATGATGGTTTTCTAACATTACACCAAAGCGGGCGGTGCGTGCTTTTAAAGATTGTCTCACACCTTCTCCCCTGCAGGCAGCCGTACTGATGGATATACTGTCAGCAAAGCGCAGCTGCGGTGCTTTAAGATTGTATCTTGCCAGACAGCTGTGCAAAACACTCATATCAAACTGAGCATTATGAGCAACAAGCAGCTGACCTGTCAGCTCAGACTCAAGCTGCTTCCATACTTGATCAAATGCTGGCTGCTCCATAACATCCTCTGCAGTAATGCCGTGAACTCGAATAAATCTCTCATTGAACTTTAACACGGGCGGTTTAATGAGATAATAGTCTGTCTTTACAACCCGATTGTTTTCCACATAAGCAAGTCCGACCGAACAGGCACTGTCCATCTCTTCATTCGCAATCTCAAAATCTATCGCAATAAAATCCATGTTATCACTCCTCGCACATACTTCTTATTAATAATATAACATGTACATTCACTAGAGTGATAATCAAGAAACAGAGCAAATTATTCCAAGCTGAGGCTCCTAGTCTTATAAACAGTATCCCTTCCTCCTTTCAAGGGATTTTCTAATGATTCTCAAAGATAATTTCCAATCTATTAATATTTTAAAATAATTATTACTCTGTTGTAATCTTCGTCGAAAGATTACTTTTTCTGCATATATAGTCATATAATGGATATGTAAGTTTAGAAGTAAAGGAGGGATATAAATGGAAAAGTTGAAATTCGTGAAAGATTACAAACAAGATGACGTTTTGCGGCAAAGTTTTTCAGAGCTTGCTAGCAGTGTATTTGGGATAAGTTTTGAGGAATGGTATCAAAAAGACTGCTGGAATGACCGGTATATTCCATATTCTTTTCATGATCACGGAAAGATTGTTGCTAATGTCTCTGTTAATCTAATTGATTTACTAATAGCAGGACAGAAGAAGAAGGCTGTGCAAATCGGTACAGTTATGACACATCCAGACTACAGGGGATGTGGATTATCTCGCAGTTTATTAGAAAAAGTCCTTGCAGATTATGAGGAGAAAACAGATGTAATATATCTTTTTGCTAACAATGAAGTGCTGGATTTTTATCCGAAATTCGGTTTTAAAGAAGTGGAAGAGCAAGAGTTCTTTCTTGAGTACAAGCATAAACAGACAGAAGGTGTGACTGTTCGTAAGCTCAATGGAAAAAGTGTAGACGATCTTCGGTTCATTGAGTCTGTGGCACGCAGGAGAAAACCGTTGTCTCAAGCATTTTCGACAGAGGGGGCATGGGGGATTCTGCTGTTTTATTGCTTGAATGTATTTCATGAGCATATCTATTATTTGGAAAAAGAGGAAGTTATCGTTATCTGCGAGATGGAAGGGAATAAACTTCATCTATATGAAGTGATGGCGAGTCATTCCATTGTTCTTGAGAAATTACTAGCGCAAATCGCAAAGGCTGATACGACTGAAGTGGTCTTTCATTTTACCCTAGACAACCTGACTGGTTTGTCAACAAGGCATTTGCCTAAAGAGGGTGATGCGCTGTTTGTGAGGACGGTAGGGGAGACTGTTTACCCGGAAAACAAGAGGCATTCATTATTAACAAAGGCATAAAATTATACTGGAATAAAAAAGATAGATATGTCTGGAAAATAAAAAAGGAGTGAGGACAATAGAAAAGGAAGGGCTCTCACTAGAAAGAATTATCTTTATCGGCAGGACATATGAGGAATATATCGATATGTTCTCACTGTCTTTAGAAGAATTAAAAGGTAAGCGGATACTAGATTGTCCAGCAGGTGCCTGTTCCTTTACTGCAAAAGGGACAAAGCAGTATCTAGATATAACAGCATCAGACATAGCTTATTACTATGGAAATGATGAGTTGTATGAAAAAGGTCTTGAAGACATAAAGCATACTGCCTCTGCTCTTGAAAAAGTAAAGGAACATTTTGTCTGGAACTACTTTAATGATGTCACAAGCTTGCTAAAGCATCGAAAAGCAGCGCTTAACGATTATTACCAGGACAGAGCTAGTAACCCTAAAAAGTATATTCCGTGCACTCTGCCAACTTTGCCCTTCGCAGAAGAGGAATTTGATATCGTGCTGTCAGCCCACTTTTTATTCACGTATGCAGACAGACTGGATAAGGAGTTTCATTTTGCTGCAATCGATGAACTGCTTAGAGTGACAAACAAAGAATTGCGGATTTTTCCGACAGCAGATCTTGACGGCAATAGATATGCTCATATGGATGAGCTGATTGATAGACTGACAGCAAAAGGTTATAAAGCACAAGAAATGAAGGTCGGTTATGAGTTTCAGAAAAATGCTAACACGATGCTGCGTATTATTAAAGGACATCACGAGTAAGCTGATGTCCTTTTTAACGCCATAATGATAGACTAAAGAACAAACGTTAGAAAGGGTTAGGAGCATGCAAACAGCGATAATGACAAAAAGCTGGGCAGAGGAAATCCTCAGCTGGAAGTATGAACCGCCATATGATTTTTACAATGATCATAATAAGGAAGAGTCGATGCAAGAACTGCTTGAAGAGCCTTATTTTGCAGTGTTGGATGACGGCGGGGCATTGATTGGTTTTTACTGTACGGGTACTTCTGCGCAAGTTCCCCTCGGGCTGTTTTATGGTGTTTATGTGGAGGATAGTCTAGATATTGGCTTAGGAATGAAGCCTGAACTGACTGGAAAGGGAATGGGGGCGAGCTTTATCCGCTATATTTTGAACCAGCTTAAAACAACCAGCAGCTCCGTCCGCCTCACTGTCGCAGCCTTTAATGAACGGGCAATTACTCTTTATGAACGAGCTGGCTTCCGAAAAACATATATGTTTACTGGTGAAGATATGATATTTTATGTAATGGCAAAAACCATTTAGAAAGGCTTATTTTGATAGATAATATAGAATGACCATAATTAATACACTTGGAATAACAAGAAGACTTGTGCGTATCCAATAGAACCTTGCCTTTGTATATTGGTTCTTTTTTCTTTCGAGTTTTTTCACAGATAGGCTCATGAATAGTATAGTGATTCCGGCTAAAAGACTTGCTGTGATATTATTCATCAGAACAAGACCACGAGAAAACGGCAGCTTTTCATAAACATCCTCCTTTAAATCCTATTATATGAAATATCTCTAATGAAAAACTTAGTCATTTAAACCTAATAGTGAAGGCTTTGTGTCCATGACTTAGGTGTCTGTCTTATTTGCACAAAGATTTTTTGATAAGATTTATAGTGTAAAAAAAGGGAGGCGGATTTTTGTGAATGTAAATGAATTTCAAGAATGGGTTAAAGCTTATTATGAAAAACGGGGCTGGTCCGAGCTGGATATTTTCATCCGCATCGGTTTTTTGGCAGAGGAAACAGGCGAGGTTGCAAGAGCGATACGGGCGTTAGAAATTGGCAGAGACAGACCGGACGAAGCGGAAGGAACAGTTGATCAGCAAAGACAGGAATTGACAGAGGAGCTTGGCGATGTGTTAGGCAATATTATTGTTATTGCTAACAAATATGACATTTCTCTTGAAGAAATCTTCCATTCCCACCGCGAAAAGCTTAATAAACGCTATGCTGAAAACGTAGAATAAAAATAGTTAAATAGAAAAAATTGGAACTTTCTCCTCCTAATCTGGTAATATATTGGTAGAGTAGCAGACAGGAGGATAATAATGGATAAAAAAGCGTGCTTGCTCAGTGATATTGCTGGTGCAGGGTTTTTGGCAGTTTTTTATATGGGATTAATCCTGTTTTTTGACTGGAATATGTATGCGTTTACGGTTGGTGGATCTTATTGGCTTCTTTTTTGGTGCAGCGGAGCTCTTGGTTCTTTTTTAGTGAGCCAGATTGCTGCAAGCTATCCAAAATGGACACTGCCAGCATACACAGCTGCAGCTGTTATGTTTTTTCTTTTGCTCAAACCGAGCTACACAATTGTTGTCTCTGTCCTGCTTAGTGCCGCATGCACACTGTTGCTTTATTTCGGGAAGAGTTTGGCAAGAAAACTCAAGCTATTCAGATACAGCTTTTGTGTGCTTCCCATCCTGTGCTTGTTGATTACCCTACCAGATACAACAATCAAAAAGGAATGGAATGAGGTTGTCGGCAAAAACTCATATTCTGCTTATTTTTTATACTTTGATGGGGCAAAGGAAATACCAATTGAAGTGAAAAAGGGTGAGGAGCTACTTGTGACGGTAAAGGTAAAAAATGAAAATGGCGGCGGATACAGCTATTATATTGTTGATAAACAAAACAGAACTGTCTCCTCCATAAAAACAAATCCAAGTCAGCTCAAGCTGAATATAGATAAAACCGATACTTATACAATAATAGTAAAAGGGGAAAGCTTGCGAGGCGGTTTTGATGTAGAATGGCAAAATCGCACACAAGACTCTTAGAGGTTTATGATGAAGAAAAGGAACCTGCTGCTTGCAGCTGGGCTTATCATTTGTGCAGCCTTGTTTTCTTATTACCAAAATAACAAACTAGATTGGAGCAGCTATACCATAACATCACAAAAGTTAGCTGGTGCTGGTGTGAAAATTGTTCAGCTGTCTGATTTACACAGCAAGCAATTCGGTGAGAATCAGACGCGGCTCGTTACCAAGGTGAAAGCAGTCAAACCTGATATTATTACATTTACAGGTGATCTTGTTGACCAGAAAAAATATAATGAAAAAGCTGCTCTTGCTTTAATGAAGCAGCTTGCAGCAATTGCACCAACCTTTTATGTTACTGGAAATCATGAGTATTGGTCTGGGCGTTATGAACAGTTGGAGGAAGGGTTAAAGGCGGCCAATATTAATATCTTGCATAATCGGAAGGAAAAGCTTCACATGAACGGAACGACGCTTCTTATCGCAGGTGTTGATGATCCAGCTGTCAGCGGAAACGATGATGCGGCATTAACAGTTGAAGGGGAGCTGAAAGTAGCTCTAGAAGGCGTGACAGAGCAGGATTTTGTTCTGCTGTTATCACATAGACCTGAGCTATTTTCCTTATATGAAAAGCATGATATCGATCTTGTATTGTCTGGACATGCACATGGCGGCCAGGTGAGAATCCCTTTTGTTGGCGGATTAGTCGCACCTGACCAAGGCTTTATGCCAAAGTATACTGCAGGTATGTTTGAAAAAAATGAAACAGCAATGATTGTAAATCGCGGGCTCGGCAACAGTATTATTCCACAAAGGGTGTTTAACACCCCGGAAATAGTCGAGATTACTATTAAGAATAAATAGCCTTAAAAGGAGAGGATGCAGAGAACTGTATCCTCTCCTTTTTTGAGTTATTGACAATTAATTTAAAAATGCATAGAATATAAACAAACGAAAGTAAAATTTGTTTGTTTAAATACAAACTTTTAAACGGAGTGTTTGTTTATGAAGGAAGACTATTTTAGCAAATCAACCCTAGAAGACTTAAAAAAGGGATATGTCGAGGAAACGGACACTTTTATCTGTCTTTTATGCGGTGAAGCAGTTGAAAAAGGAATCATCTATCCTGATGGAAATGTGCTGTACGAAGCGGAAAAGTTTATGAAGCTTCATATTGAAAGAAGCCATCAATCTGTTTTTGAATATTTAATAAGTCTTGATAAAAAAATAACAGGCCTAACTGACCACCAAAGCAATCTGCTTCGCCTCTTTTATCAAGGTAAGAGTGATGCAGAGGTACAGAAGGAGCTTGAAATCGGCAGTGCCTCAACGATTCGTCACCACCGCTTTGTGTTGAAGGAAAAGGAAAGGCAGGCAAGAACCTTTCTTGCACTGATGGAGCTGTTAAAGGAAAAAGATGACCATGCGCCAAGCTTTGTACCTATTCATAAAACAGCAAAACAAGTGGATGACCGCTATAACATCACAGAGGAAGAACAAGAGAAAACAATTCGCAAATATTTTGAGAACCAGCCAGAAGCAAAGCTGAAAAAATTCCCTTTAAAAGAAAAGCAGCGGCTGATTATTTTAAGAGAGATTATGAAAAGTATCGATAATGAAGTGATATACAGCGAAACAGCTCTGAATGACTTACTAAAGCCAATCTATGAAGACTATGTACTAATTCGAAGATTGCTGATTGAGTACGGCTTTATTGACAGGAAAGACGACGGAAGCGAATACTGGGTCAAAAAATAATGCCAAGCAGGTGAATAAAATGGACAGGAAAAAGGAATTAAAGCAATTATATAAAGAAACACCAGTCGAAGCAGGTATCTATCTCATTAAAAATCGTGAAAATGGCAAGCTATTTGTTGGAAGCACACGAAATCTGAAAACATTAAACGGTGTGAAATTCACACTCGAAAACGGTGGACATACGAATAATGGGTTAGCAGCTGAGTGGAAGGAATATGGAAAGGATGCCTTCACATTTGAGGTGCTGGAAGTCTTAAAGAAAAAGAACGATCCATATTTCAATGAAAAAGAAGAACTAGGCAAGCTGGAGGAAAAATGGCTAGCAGAGCTGCAGCCGTTTGGAGAAAGAGGCTATAATTAAGAGGATGGGATGCCCATCCTTTTTTTATGGTTGGAAAAGTAAATATGGCACAGATACTTCCTCTTGGTCCAATCCTTGTTGCTCTTTAAGGAATATATACTGCTCTGCTTCCTTTAGCTCCATCCAAGCGATAGCTTCAATCTCTTCAGGCTGCTGTATAGCTAATTTCCCGCTCATAATTTTTCCGTAAAAGGTGAAAAAGACAGCATGGTGACCTCTGTCTGGAAAAAATTTTTCTGTAATTGAAGAAATTCCGCCTACCTCAACCTCTAATCCTGTTTCTTCCGCTACCTCTCGGACAGCCGCATCCATGAGAGTTTCGCCCTGTTCAACAGCCCCGCCTGGCAATGTCCAGTAAGGACCATTGCTGCCGCTGTTTTGCACCATTAAGACATGTTTTTTTTCATCATCAAACAGCAAAACATAAACAACATCTACTCTTTTCAATCGACTTACACTCTCCCTATGGTAACTCGTAATTTAATAAGCTTAGTGTATAGATAAAGCTGTACTTTTACCATATTTATTCAATAAAATTTAACACTAGTAATGCATACTATTTTTTGCTGCAATTATTTTATAAAGCAGTATCCTGAAATTAATGAAGAAGGAAAAACTGGAAATAAAGCAGAATCAATTAAGAGACACTAAAAAAGGAGTGACAAAGTTGAAACCAGCAATTACAGATTATCCAGAGCATTACCGTAATTATGTTAACCTTGTGCCTGAGGGAAATATCATTGAAATCCTCGAAAGCCAGCTTCATGACACGAAGAACCTGCTTGCAGACATAAAAAAAGAGCAGGCTGATTTCCGCTATGCAGAGGGAAAATGGAGTGTGCTTGAGGTTGTCGGCCATGTGATGGATACAGAGCGAATTATGAACTATCGGATATTGCGAATGGCAAGGGGAGATCAAACACCGCTTGCTGGGTATGATGATGAAAAGTATGTGGAAGAATCTAACTTTTCAAGCAGAACGATAGCTGATCTTCTGGCAGAATGGACTGTTGTAAGAGCTGCCACTGTTGCTTTGTTAAAGGGCTTGCCAAAAGCATCTTGGATGAAAACAGGCTTTGCCAACAATGGCGAGTTTACCGTCCAGGCAATTGCCTATATTATTGCTGGCCATGAACGCCATCATGTCGGTCTTCTTAAATCGCGATATATGCTTGGCTAAAGGGGAGAGAGCATATTGGCTAAGAAATCAAGTCGCCAATATGCTGCCTCCCGACAAGTAAAGCTTAGAGCTGATCTTAATAAAGTCTGTCAGCAATGGCGACAGATGTTTATCTTTGTGCCAGGCGAGATTTGTATAAATAGATGGAAGACTATTGCCCCAATCCAGCTTCTTAATTAAACCAGTCTCAGCCTCTTTTTCTATCGCCATTAACGGCAATATGGCAGCACCCATCCCTAAAAGGGCACATTGCTTAAGTGCTTCAATGCTAGAAAATTCCACCTTGGAGCGTGCATAATTCCCTGAGAGTGCCAATGTTTCTTCAAACGCTGTCCGATAAGAGCAGCCTTCCTCTGTCAACAGCAAGGTTTCCTGTGCTAATTCCTCTGGAGACACATATTGTAATTGAGCTAGTGGATGATCAGAGGCGACAAAGAGCACCATTTCCTCCTCCAAAAGCCGGACTGTATGCAGATAAGTGTCACTCCGGGAGATATCGGTAATGAAAGCAGCATCCAATTCCCCTTTTAACAGTCCTTCTCTGGCATGTTCATCAGAATGGGCAGGTTTGAAAATAACCTTCACCTCAGGATATTTCTGCTTAAATGTCTTTAAAATCGGCGGCAGCCTGTAAGTACATTGGCTTTCTTGCGCACCAATAATAATTTTGCCTGTCCTTGCTTTTTCATTAATAGATGTATGCGCCTCTTCTGACAGTCTGATTATTTCATCGGCATATTGCTTATATTTTTTTCCTGCATCCGTTAAGACAATCCGCTTGCCGAGCCGTTCAAATAACGGAGTACCAAGCTCTGCTTCAAGACTTTTTATTTGGGCTGTCACACTCGATTGTGCAAAGTTGAGCTGCTTGGCAGTCAACGTGAAATTTAAATTTTCTGCTGCAGTTTTAAATGTTTTTAGCTGTTTAATCTCCATATTCCCACCTCTAAATCGGTTTTATCGATGATTTAAATAGTTATATTCAGCTTTTTTGATTAATGCTACCATTATAAAATAAAGATAAGGAAATAAGAACTTAAAAGGAGGATTTTTAATGAAGGCATTATGCTTTATGGAATTTGGACAAAAGGAAGTGTTGCGTTATATGGATGTGCCTCATCCGGTTATGAAGGAAGATGAAGTGCTAATAAGGATAAAAGCAATCGGGCTGAATTATGCTGATATTTACAGAAGAAAGGGCCATTATCATCTTGAAGGCGAACCGCCGTATATTCTCGGCTACGAAGGGGCAGGAGTTGTAGAAGCTGTTGGCAAACAGGTGCAGGGAATTAAGATTGGTGACTCCATTGCTTTCGCTGATGTACCTTATGCTAATGCCGAATTAGTGGCAGTCCCATTTCATAAAGCCATCCCAATCCCTGATAATATTGCCTTTACAGACGCAGCGGCTGTTCTGCTTCAAGGTTTGACTGCTCAATATTTGGTAGCGGACAGTTTCCCTGTCCAACAAGGAGATACAGTGGTTATTCATTCAGCTGCAGGCGGTGTCGGTCAGCTGCTTGTTCAATTGGCTAAAATAAAAGGAGCAAAAGTGATTGCTATTGTGTCATCAGCGCTTAAAGCAGAGGCGGCCAAAAAAGCAGGAGCGGACCATACGCTCACATATGCTGATAATTGGACAGCTTCCGTGCAGGAATTGACCGATACTAAGGGAGCGGATGCAGTCTATGATGCGGTCGGAGCAACTTTAATGCAAAGCTTTGAAGCAGTAAAGGTAGGCGGTACGGTAGTATTTTACGGAATGGCTGGCGGCAATCCACCGCTCATAGATCCTCGTATGTTGATGGATACAAGCAAAACACTCACAGGTGGAGACTTGTGGAATGTCCTAACTACCAGGGAAAACCGAATCACCCGCGCAGGCGAGCTGTTTCAGCTAATGGCAGAAGGCAAGCTTTTGCTTCCTTCCATAACTACCTTTCCATTAAGCGAGGGGCAAGCTGCTCATGGCTTGTTGGAAAGCAGAAAAAACATCGGAAAAATAATCCTCCTGCCATAAGAGCTGGAGGATTATTTATTAGTCCAAGTAAAGCACACCGCCGGATGATACCGTAAAACCGGACGTTTTGTAAAAGTTAGCATTATGCTCATCAAAGGAAACAGTCAGAATTCCTAACCCGAACTGTCTTGCCTCCGCAATCAATGCTGTGACAAGTTCCATGCCAATACCTTGCTTTTGTTTGCTCGGATGGACCATTATGTCCTCCACATAACCGTGTTCCAAGCCCATCCCGCATACATAGCCAAATGCGACAAGCTTGCCGAACTCATCCCTGCCGCCAGCCCAGAAATTACATCTCTCTAATAAAGAAGGATAGTCCTTATCCCGTCTTCCCCAGCCAACAGCCTCCCTGAGGTCAGGAACTTCATGATTTTCAATTGGAAGGTTAACCGCAATATTTACTTTCATGTATGCCACCCCTTTTTTTATTGAAAAAATGCTGTAAAGTAATTATAAAGGAATAGATTAGGTAACTTGACTATTTTTTTGTAAATATAGAATCTTTATGAAGATATATTCGTATAGTTACATCATGAGAGTGGGGTGATTAACATGGGGAAAACAAAAACAGTCATGACAGGGATTTTATCAACAGCTGTCCTTATTGGCATTACCGGCTGCAGCAGCAGCGGAACAGCAACAGGCAGTTCATCAAGCAATAGCGATATTCCACCAGTACCAGATGATACAAACTGCACCAATTGGGAATGGGATGAAGATGATGGTGTCTGGGAATGCGAGGACAGCAATTCCAGATATTACGGCTATTATTTCTACGGTGGAAAATATTATAATTCAAAGTCTTCTTTGCTTAAAAATACGAGCTATAAGAAACAGCAGCAATCAAGCAGCTCCAGTTCAAGTGTGAGCGGTGGCAGTGATTCAACCAACAAATCAAGCGGCTTCGGAAGCGGCAAAAAAAGCTATGGCGGCTAATATATTTTAGAAAGGGAGTGTAAACGTGAACTTATACCTTAATTTCGGTTCTTATTTAGGAGTAGCAATCGTGCTGCTTGTTATCGGTATTCTGTTATTTATGTTAAGTACACCAAAAATAAATGAAATGAGGCTGATTGCAGAGAAAAATGTCAGTGCGGCACTGCTCCTCGGCGGTAAGGTCGTCGGCTTGGCAATAGTATTAGGAGCAGCAGCTGAATATTCTGTTTCACTGGTAGATATGGCGATTTGGGGAGCAATCGGAATTGTAGCACAGATTGTCGTTTTCGTATTGGCAGAGGTAGTTACAATCCGCTTCAGTATCAGCAATGCTATTAAAGAAGATAATCGGGCAGTGGGCGTCATGCTGTTTTCATTATCTCTTGCAATTGGCTGGATCGTGGCAAAATGCCTGTCCTATTAATGAGGGAGCTGTAAAATGAAAAAACTGACGTATTTTATTGATAAAGGCAACGGAAACTATGAGCCATTTTATGAGTATGATGTTCGGGATGTTGGTGTAGATGAGCTGTATGCAAGGCAATTATGCACATACCTCATCATGAGAGGCCAGCAATATGAGCTTGTATGCAATGAGATGTCAGGCAATGAGGAAATTCTCGTCATCCAGGACAGAGGCAGAAATGTCACCGTGCTTGATGAAAAGAACTACAGAGGCAAAGGCATCCATATCGAGTTCAGAAAGCATCGTGAAGCAGATAATTATCAATTGTTAGCTTCCATTCCTATCGCAAGCCACTTTGATGTGATTCGCTTTTTACTGAAGGATATCATTGATATTCCCAATGTTGGCCAAATGGAGGTAACTTCAACAGAAATCGATGAAGACAGAGGCGTATACGTCCTGTATGTAAAGGATTTGGAGGAGGAATAGAATGGATCGCCACATAGAAAACAGAAGGCGCTTCTATTCGCAGATAGACAGCTTCTGGGCAGATCTTTACGGGGAGGAGTATGCCCTTTATGATGTGCATATGCTGTCACAGGAAGAAGTGGAAAAGATACGCCAAGTCAGTGAATATACTGGGCGAATATTCTTTAAAACATGGGAGCTTTTAAAGGAAGTGCCAGACCGGACATTGCGGGAAATGGGCTTTCCAGAAGAAGCCTTCTCTTTCTTGCGTCTGGAGACAATGGCAATAAGAAGTGTTATTTCCAGACTTGATTTAATCCCATATCAAGACAGCTATAAATGCATTGAAATTAACGCAGACACACCAACCTTTATTAAAGAGCTGTTTTCCATAAACGGCAAAGTATGCTCAGAGTTTGCCGTAACAAATCCGAATGCAGGCTTGGAACAGGCATTAAAGAAGGCTGTCCGCACTGCGATCGAGGAAGCGGCAGAAGCAATTGGCAAGGATAGGCCAACGATTGCCTTTACTGCCCATGACGACAATATCGAAGATAAAGAAACAAGCCTGTACTTGCTGAACATTTCAGAAACAACCGGCACATACATACCGCTGCATAAGCTCCAGATTGAAAAGGGGAAGGGGCTGTTTGACGAGGCTGGAAATCAAATTGACATCCTGTACAGACAAACCTTTCCAATTGAAAATCTTATTCTTGATGAAGATGAAGAAGAAAATAAAATTGGCATCTGGCTGTTAGAGCTTGTTGAGGAAGGGAAGCTGTCCATCATCAATCCACCATCTGCCTTCCTGCTGCAAAACAAAGCAGTTCAGGCAGTTATTTGGAATCTGCATGAACAAAGACATCCATTTTATACAGATGAAGAGCATCACTGGATCGAGTCCTATTTTCTGCCAACCTACCTCGAGGCTGAACCCTTCATAGAGCGGAATATGGATTTTGTGAAGAAGCCAGCCTTTGGCAGAGAAGGAGACACTGTTGAAATATATAAAGGGAGCGGCAGGCTCGCCCTTGCGGATACCCAGAAGTCCTATACCGACTTTCTCCCTGTCTATCAGCAGTACATCGAGCATCCAAAAGCATCAATACAGACAGAAAAAGGCCGACAAGAAGGGAGCCTTCTTATCGGCAGCTTCCTTCTTAATGGAAAGCCCTCAGCCATCGGACTTCGGGCTGGAGGTACTATTACGAATAATTTATCTTATTATCTTCCGGTTGGGGTTAGGGAATAAAAGAAAAAAGGAAATCAGAAGGAGATCTGATTCCTTTTTTTGTTTTGCTTTTTAAATATAATATCTTTTTTATTTTTACTTGAATGTTAGCAATCAGTGACCTGCATTATCTGTAAAGTGCCCGTCACCATCATTCATAGAAATATACAAATTTCATGAGTCAGCTGAAGTTCCTGAATATCCTACTGAAAACCCATTAATGGTGTCGTAGTAAGTCCTTAATAAAAATCCCAGCTAGTTTTGTGAATGAGCTGGGATTTTACGTTTTTTTGTGTGTAAATGAAAAATTTAAGAATGTTGGGCTAAGTCGATGCATTTCTTCGCTTCTAATAGTTAGTTATTTTTTAACCCAGCTGCATAAAGAGGACCGTTGACTGTAATGGTTGTCAGGATACGAGCCATTTCTTGGGGAGATTCCTTCCTGCCACTATGCAACCACTGTTGCACTACTCCAATCAATGCCGTTCCCATGTAGGATGCCAAGTATTGCCCTGGAACAAGGAAATTTTCTTCTTTTACAAGAGAGCTTGGATTGTTTCCATAAAGTGAATTCCAGATAAATTCTCTCAGTCTTGTCTGAAATGATAAATCACCTTTTGGACCTAATAAAGCTTTCATAATAGCACTATTACTGTTTAAATATTCAAATAATGCAACGGTAAGAGGAAATGGTGGCACAACTGGAGCATCCGCCTCAAGTGAAGCAATAACACTGGGGAAGTTTTGCTTTGCAATACTGGACATTTCTTCCATGATTTCTTCTTCACATTTTGCCATTAAGTCAAATTTATCTTGATAATGGGCATAAAATGTTCCTCTGTTAATTTTTGCTTTAGTTGTTATATCTTTAACTGTAATGGCTTCAAAACCTTTTTCGGTTATTAACTCTATCAATGCGTCTAGAATAGATTCCTTCGTTCGAGTGACTCTTAAATCAGTTTTACCTTCAGACATCTCAGGTTCCTCCTTTGTTGTTATCCAACACAATTTATAAAGGTGTTCTTTATCCAACATATACTATTTATTTGCTTATTGCAGGAAGTACATTTCATCCATATAATTTAGAAGATAATAAACAACACGTTGTTCGTTTATTATACTTATCTTTTTGGAGGAGTTCAAATATGTTTAAAAACAAACTATTACTGTTATCACCATTCATTACATTGGTCATAATATTTATATTTTTATTAACATTAATTCCATCGGTCCAACCAGTACCTAAAAATCTGCCGATAGCAATTGTGAATGAGGATGCTGGAGTGAAGATACCAGATCAATCAGAAATGAATGTGGGCAAAACAATAGTGGAAATGATTAAAGAAAATTCACAGACAACTTCAGACCAAGAAGACCCTGCAGTCAAATGGATTGAAGTAAGTAGTCTTAAGGAAGTTCAAAAAGGATTAGATAACCAGGAATATTATGCAGCCATGGTTATTCCGAAAGATTTTAGTGCTAACCAGGCTTCTTTACAAACAGCAGCACCTGCTTCACCATCTGAACTTCAAATCTTTATTAATCAAGGTATGAATACAATGGCATCAACATTGGCAGGGCAAATTTTGAACGGTGTAGTGGACAATATAAACAGCAATGTTCGTACACAACTACTAAATGGACTAGAAAAACAAGGAACAGCAATAAGCATACAACAAGCTGAAGCCCTGGCAACACCTATCACTTCAAAAGTTACTAATGTTAATGAAACTGGTACTAAAAGTGCTAATGGCAATGCACCTGTTTCTTTATTCCAGCCTCTTTGGATGGCAAGCTTAGCGAGTGCTGCCATTATTTTTATTTCACTTAAAAAGGCAACCATAACTAGTCGAAAAGAAAGTTTAGTGGTGAGATCAGTGCAGGTTTTTATTGGAGCAATTATCACACTGGTCGTAGGATTTGGATTAACTTGGCTGGCAGATGGAATGGTAGGACTTCATATTCCTGATTTTTTGAGTACAGCTTTATTTTTATCGATAACATCCTTTAGCTATTTTCTAATGATTTCAGCTGTCCTTTCCATTATGGGACTAAGAGGTATGCCTATTTTTATCTTAATGCTATTCTTTGGTGCACCATTACTGGCAATGGCTCCAGAAATGATGTCACCATTCTATCAAAACTGGGTCTATTCTTGGTTACCGATGCGATTTATGGTAGAAGGCTTACGAGAACTACTATTCTTTGATAAAGGTTTAACTTGGGATTCTGTTTCTACCCTTGTTTGGATTGGAGTTGTAGGCTTTGTCGTCATCTTAGCTTCTGCGTTAAAATTCAAAGCAACAAATAAGCAAACACAAAATTAAAAATTAGAAAAAATCCCAGCTTATCAGAAGTAGGGTTATGGTGAAATGAAATCTCAAACAACAGGTCAAATGAAAGAGGTATTTTCATTCTAGACAATCAACCGTTTTGAACTGCGATGCATATAATTTATCTATGTCGGTTTTTAGGTGAGTGTAATGAAGCTGGAGGACAAAACCTTAGATTGTCGTTTATTAAGGGAAATACAACGGGATATTGATATTGTGATTGCTTCGTTGCTTTTAACTGGGCAAATAACCGTTAGCCGAATTTACTTTGGTCCAGGTTACTTTGGTTTTACAGTCGGCGGGCCAATTACAGGTGGATCTAGGCTAGAAGCGAAAAAGGGCAATCAGTTTGCTGATATTTCATTAGATGTTATTGATATTATCTTAGCCATTCTGTTGATAAAGGACGAAATTAATCTTGTTGGTCTGTTTATCTCATCAGATGCGAGATTTTCTTTAAGTATCAGCGGACCCATTTTTGGAAGGGAAAAGGTAGTTCCGGTTCTTCCATACTTAAAAAAGAATCAAAGGGAATTCAGAAATATTGTCAATACCAGCTTTCGTCTCGATACACAGCTAGTGGATAAACTTAAAAAAGCTAGTGAGGTGTTCTAAATGAGTTTAACAGATTTGCCTGTCATTAAAGGAACGAGCAGTACAGGGAAGTTTCTAATCGCATTATCTCTCGTGATTTTTATTTTCTTTTTTACTCAAGATAAGGAAATGGATAAATAAATACTTTCAAACGCTAAACAGCAAAGCTGCTTAGCGTTTTTTGTTGTCGTTAAATAGCGAAAATTCTAATAAATAATAGAAAAATAACAAATCCGCCCAAATAAATCGTTTACATTTCTGTTGACAAATGTTGAAAACGTTTTATAATGGTAAACAAAGGTAACTTAGTATACAAGTAGACAAGTAAATAAGTATACAGGTTAAAATTCAATTCCTTGGGGTGATTAATATGAATGCAACAATTATTGAAGAGTTAAAGCAAAATGCAGTTGATCTTAGAAAAACGGCACTGACGATGATTCATAAGGCACAATCAGGGCATCCTGGAGGTTCATTTTCGGCGGCTGATATTATTGCGGCACTGTATTTTAAGGAAATGAACATCGATCCAAACAATCCTAATTGGGAAGATAGAGACCGTTTCGTTTTATCAAAAGGGCATGTTTGTCCAATTCAATACTCGGCTTTAGCGCTAAGAGGGTTTGTTGAGTATGACACCATTTATACACTTCGCCAAATGGGGTCTCCATTCCAAGGTCATCCGGATATGAAGAAGTGTCCAGGAATAGATATTTCTACAGGCTCTTTAGGTCAAGGTCTTTCATGTGCAGTCGGAATGGCGTTGGCAGGAAAAAGAGACGAAAAAGAATATAGAGTGTTTGCAATGGTTGGTGATGGCGAATGTCAGGAAGGACAGATTTGGGAAGCTGCACAAAGCGCCGTTAAATATGAATTAGATAACTTAGTAGTTTTTGTGGATGATAATGGACTGCAAATTGATGGTCCAACAGAAGAAATTATGCCGAACCAAGATCTTGAGCTGAAGTTTAAGTCCTTTGGTTTTGAAACAACAAGAATAGACGGCCACTCAATGGAGGAAATTGTTGCAGCACTAGACAGCGCAAGAAACTCTAAGAATAACAAACCGAAATGTATTGTTTGTAACACTGTAAAGGGAAAAGGTGTTTCCTTTATGGAACATTCGGTAACTTGGCACGGAATTGCTCCTAATGATGAAGAATACCAAAAAGCATTGGCAGAATTAGAGGGAGGGCTAAAATAATGAGTGAAAACAAAGTGTTACAAAAGAAAGCAACAAGAGAAGCCTTTGGTGATGAAATTGTCCGTCTTGGCGGATTAAATAAAGATATTTACGTTGTAGATATTGATATCGGTAAGTCTTGTAAAACAACAGAATTTGCCAATAAGTTCCCGAAACAGCATGTTAATGTCGGGATTGCTGAACAAAATGGCGCTGGATTAGCAGCAGGTCTAGCGACTACAGGCAAAATTCCTTTTGTAAGCACTTACGCGGTCTTCGGCTCGATGAGAATGGCAGAACAAATTAGACAGGAAATTTGTTACCCGAACTTGAATGTGAAAATTGCTTGTTCACATGGCGGTCTGACGCCAGCAAACGACGGTGCGAGCCATCAAGCGATTGAAGATATGGGTGTTTTGCGAACAATCCCTAACATGACAGTTGTGATGGGTGCTGATTATCATTCCACAAGAAAATTGGTGGCGCAAGCTGCTGAGAAATATGGTCCTGTCTATCTTCGTTTTACACGAGATACGATGCCATTCATTTACGATGAGAATGAAGAGTTTATTATCGGCAAAGCGAAGCGATTAAAGGAAGGCCATGATATCGCCATTATTGCAAATGGAGATACTGTCTATCTTGCCTTGGAAGCGGCGAAGCAATTAGAAAGTAAAGGTATCTCTGTGAAACTGCTGGATATGCATACGATTAAGCCATTAGACAGAGACGCAGTTGTAGAGTGTGTGAATATCGGCAAAATCATCACTGTAGAGGATCACAATATTATCAATGGATTAGGCAGCGCTGTATGTGAGGTCGTTGCAGAAGAAGGAAGAGGGAAAGTGCGCAGAATCGGTGTTCAAGACCAGTTTGGGCAATCTGCTCCATATGAAAAATTATTAGAGCTGAACGGCATAACAATAGAAAATATCGTAAACACAGCGCAAGAATTGCTTCAATAATACTATTAAAGGGAGAGAATACTATGTTTAAATTAGATAATAGAGTTGCGATTGTAACAGGAAGCGGTTCGAAAAAGGGAATTGGACGCACGATTGCTTTAACACTTGCGAAACAAGGTGCCATTGTCGTAGTTGCTGATTTAAATGAAGAAGGAATCGAAGACACAGTTAATGCCATTAAAACACAAGGTGGAGAGGCATTTGGTGTGCTGTTGAATGTTACCAGCCAAGAATCCAATGATGCGATGGTTCAAAAAGTCTTAGATAAGTATGGCCGCATAGATATCTTAATTAACAATGCTGGAATCTCTCAAAAAGTAACAGTTGAAGACATGACAATTGAGGATATTACAAAAGTATTTAACGTAAATATGTTTGGATTATTCTTATGTACACAAGCAGTCCTAGACACAATGAAAAAACAAAATTTCGGCAGAATCATCAGTCTGTCTTCCGTGTCAGCAAAACGAGGCGGCGGTGTGTTCGGGGGAGCTCATTACTCTGCATCAAAAGCAGCTGTTCTAGGATTTTCGAAAAACTTAGCTCGTGAAGTGGCACAGCACGGAATCACAGTCAACTGTGTTGCTCCTGGTCTTGTAAACACAGATATTTGGAAGTCACTTCCGGAAGAACAGGCAGCTAAAGTAATTGATGGAATTCCAATGGGCAGACCTGGTGAAACAGAGGAAGTGGCTGCAGCCATTGCGTTTTTAGCAACGGAAGAGGCATCCTATATCACTGGGGAAGAAATAGATATTAACGGCGGATCACATATGGACTAATTAACCACTTTCTAAAAATAAATCATAGCCTTAGATAAAAGAAGCTTCGGCTATGATTTATTTTACTTTTATTGCGCTTACATATTTTTATTTTATATAATAACCTTATAGTATAATAGGTTATCTAATAATATTAACGCAGAGAGAAGTGGTTATTATTAATTTTAATCCAGTTTCCAGCAAAAAATTGTATATGCAAATATATCAGCAAATCTTATCAGAGATTGAGTCAGGAACTTTTAAAGTAGGAGATAAGCTGCCTGCAGAAAGAGAATTATGTGAGCAGTTTGGTGTCAGCCGTGCTCCAGTTCGTCAGGCACTGAGTGCATTGGAGTTAAATGGATTCATTTATTCCCGCCAAGGCGAAGGCGTTTATGTAAAAAGCAATCAAAACCAAGCTAACAATTCCCACGATCCTATCTCATTTGATTCTGTTTCTCCAGAAGAAATAGTAGAGGTTAGAATGAATATCGAGCCTTTAATCATTAAGTTTGCCGCACAGCGTGCTACAGATGAGGAAATTGCTGTGCTCAGGGAAACAATAAACAAGATGGAAGAGGAAACAAAGTCAGGTGTTTACGTTCCGGAAACAGACGAAGCACTTCACTATAATATTGCAAAAGCCTCTCATAATGAATTGTTCATCAATATTATGGCAGCAATCATTAATGCGATGAAGAAACAGGAAATGTGGCAGTTCATACGTGATCGTACTGTAACAAGACCAGATTATTTGGAAGTAAATTTAAATGAACATAAACAAATCATCGAGGCTATAGAAAAACGAGATGAAAAAAAAGCGACAGACATTATGACTAACCATATGCAAAACTTATATGACCGTTATTGGAAATGATGAGCTGCTTTTATTACATAATTTGTTGAGATAGCCTAAACAGGATTGCTTAGGAATGGCTTTAGGCGCTCTCAACATATTATTTAATAGTAACTGCTTTATTTTTTTAGTGTACTTAGCATACAAGAAGATAAGTATACAAATGTTAAGTAAAAAAGAAAGCGTATTCAAATATAATGCTAGACTGATAGATTCATTGTAGTGAAGTTCGAA